>NZ_JPHT01000005.1:0-213532 GCF_000733325.1 Frankia sp. Allo2 | reverse complement strand
GGCCAGCCGTGCGCGGCCGGACCGCGGTCCAGTTCGACCCGTAGCCGGTCACGCTGACTGTCCGACAGGCGGCATGACGCACCACTGGGTCCTCGTGAGGCCAGCGCCGCCGTGCCACCGGCCTGCCAGAGCCGTTTCCACTGGTAGGCCGACTTCGTACTCACCCGCAGCCGCCCGGCGACCTCGACCGGATCGACCCCGGCGGCGAACAGGTCCGCCGCCTGCACCCGGACCACTTCCCGACGGGCACGACCCTGCNCGGTAAGCCCGCCACCATCCGCATACCTCATGCCCGATACAAGCGTCGGACACGGCCGGGTCATACCCGGACAGACCGGATGTGATCAAACAGACCCCGACCATTCAAGATCTGTACTCCCGGATTGGTGTCGATGCGCGTCGCGCGTCGCCTGGGGGCGTGTGACGTAAATCTCCCTAACTGGGTGCCAAGCCCTTTTATCGATCTTGATCTCAGCTAGCTTGCTGGGAATTTTGGGGCATTTGAAGCTTTTGCGTAGCAATCATGTACGGTTCGCAATCGTGATGTCATCCTTGGTTAGGTTGCATGGGCTCTGGTCCGTGAGGAGGCGGAGTCCCAGGATTCCCGATCCTTATGATCTTAACAATCGATCGGTTGAAGATTGTGCTGTCGCTGGACGAGCACTGTGTCCCGCTCCGTCCACGCTGGTACATGCGTGGCTCACCGCTCGCGACCGTGCGGTGTGCCGGGCAGTTCTCGCCTGCTCGTGGTTACGGGTCCACGTGTAGAGCCGGGCACGGGCCCGGCGGCCGACCGCACGCCCCAGCCGATGGCCGTCGTCACCTCGGTGTCCCGCGCGACGGACAGGGCGCGTACCCAACGCCCGGCTGGTGTCGCCGCCCTCACCGGCCACCTTCAGTCCTTCGGGGCACGCCCGGCCGGGTTGGTCCGGACCGTGAACCCGGATCGGGAGAGGATTGGCACGGGACCGAACGGGATGGCCCGGATGGAAACGGGATGGCCCAGATGGGGATGGTGTCGTGCACAGGTTCGAGGACCGCTGGGTGGTTTCCGCCAGTGATCTTGTCGACGTCGTCGAGTGTGGGCATCGCGTCGGGCTTGCGCACGCGCTCGCCGCCGGGCTGGTGACCGGGGAGACGTCGGAGAACGGGCCGCGCCGGATCGACCGGGTGCGCCTGACCCCCGCGGACACCACTGCCGTGCGGCACGGCGAGGCGCACGAACGACGCTGGCTGGAGCATCTGCGCCGGTGTTTTGGCGCGGACGGGGTCGTGGCGATCGAGCGGCCCGCCCCCACGCTCGCCGCCCTGGCCCAGGCCCACGAGCGGACCCGCCAGGCGTTGGCCGCCGGGGTTCCCGTCGTCTACCAGGGGGCGCTGTTCGACGGCGCGTTCCAGGGGCGCCCCGACTTCCTCATCGCGGCGCATCTCGACCCGGTCGCCGGCGCATCGACCGGGCCCGCGGTCGCGGGCCGTTACGAGCCCTACGACGCCAAGCTCGCCCGGCACGCCAGTCCGGGAGCCGTGCTGCAGCTCGCCGCCTACGCGGCGGCCTTACCGTCGGTGGGCGTACCCGTTCCGCGGTTCATGCATCTGCTGCATCCCGCGCAGCGGGCCACCGCTCCAGAGCCAGAGCCAGAGCCAGAGCCCGCGCTCGGGGTCGGGGTCGGGGTCGGGGTCGTGCGCACGTTCCGGGTCGACGATGTCGTGCCGATGGTCGGGCACGCGCGCAGCCGTCTCGCCGATCGGCTGGCGGCTGCCCCCGCGGTTCCCGAACCGTCCTGGGCCGAGCCCCGGTCGGCCTGCGCCACCTGCGCGTTCAGCGCGCACTGCGCGCGCGGCCGGGCGGAGGCCCGCGACCTGTCGCTGGTCGCCGGGCTGCGCGGCGACCAGCGACAGGTGCTGCGCGCGGCCGGCATCACCGCGGTGGAGGAGCTCGCCGCGGCCCGCGACGACCAGCGGCCCGCGACGATGTCCCCGGCGACGTTCGCGGGACTGCGTCTTCAGGCGGAACTGCAGGCCGGGCAGGATGCGACGCGTACCGCGGACGACCCGGTCGGGACGGTGACCGTCCGGATGACCGGCCCGGAGGGTCTCGCGGCCCTTCCGGTGCCCGATCCCGGTGACATCTACTTCGATATGGAGGGCGATCCGTACGCGCTGGACGCCGCCGGTCTGGAGTACCTGTTCGGCGCGGTCACCCTCGCGGACGGCGAGCTCTTCCGGGCGTTCTGGGCACACGATCGGGCGGGGGAGCGGCAGGCGTTCGAGCGTTTCGTCGACTGGGCGACGGAGCGGTTGCGCGCGCACCCCGGCGCGCACATCTACCATTACGCGCCCTACGAGCCGAACGCGTTGCGCCGGCTGGCCGCGCGACACGGCACGCGGGAACGGCAGGTAGACGATCTGCTCGCCGGGCACCGGCTGGTGAATCTCTACGCCGTGGTCCGGCGCAGCCTGCGGATCTCCCAGCCGTCCTACTCGATCAAATACCTCGAACCGCTGTTCCTGCCCGGTGCCCGACAGGCCGAGGTGAAGAACGCCACCGACAGCATCGTGGCGTACGAGAGCTTCCTGGCACACCGCGCCGCCGGGGAGCTCGCCGCGGCCGACCGCGTCCTCGCTCAGATCGCCGACTACAACCGGATCGACTGCGTGTCGACCCACCGACTGCACCGCTGGCTACTGGGCCTGCGGGGGGCCGACGGCGGCACGCCGCGGATCGACACCGCTGCCGCCGTTGACACCGCTGCCGCCGTTGACACCGCTGCCGACGCCGCCGACGACGCGCTCGTCGACGCCGCCGACGACGCGCTCGTCGACACCCTCGTCGCGGGCCTTCCCGACGATCCGGCCGACTGGACGGGAGACGAGCGGGCGCGCGCCCTGCTCGCCGCGGCCGTCGGATACCACCGGCGTGAGAACAAGCCCGCCTGGTGGTCGTACTTCGCGGCGCTGACCGCCGATCGCGCCACGCTGGAATCGGCCGACGACTGCGCGGTCCCGGTGAGCTGGACCGTTGTCGAGGACTGGGTCGAACCGGCCGGGCGACGGCGGCGGAGTCGTCGACTGCTGCAGGCCCGCGTCGATCCGGACCGTCCGCATCCCTTCGACCGCGGCGAGGCGGTGCGGCTGCTCTACCCGGGACCGCCCGGGGCCGAGGGCGCCACCACCGACGCGGTCGTCGAGCGAGCCGAGCCGCACACGCTGCTGCTGCGGGAGAGCGTCGCCCCCGACGGCGTGGCCCGCAGGCCGCCCCTCGCCGTGCTGCCCGGATCGCCGGTGCGTCCGGAACCCAAGCCGGCGGCGATCCGCGGCCTCGCCCGCCGGACCGCCGACGCCCTGCCGGACCTGCCCGCGGACCCCGCGTTGGACCTGCTGCGACGTCGCCCCCCGCGGCTGGTCGGCCGGGACGACCTGCCGGCGCCCGGCGAGCACGACGGAGACCAGATCGCCGCCGTGCTCGCCGCGGTGAGCATGCTCGACGGCTCCTACCTGGCCGTGCAGGGGCCGCCGGGGGCGGGCAAGACCTACCTCGCCGGCAGGCTCATCCGCCATCTCGTCGAGCAGGGGCGCACGGTCGGGGTCTGCTCGACCAGTCACAAGGCGATCGAGAACGCGATGCTCGCCGCGACCGGCCAGCCGCCGGCGGACCCGAAGCCCGCGGATACCCGGGCCGCGGACGCCCGGGCCGCGGACGCCCGGGCCGCGGACGCCGTGCCCGCCTGGCGCCCCGCGGTGCCCGCCGCGAAGAAACAGCGGTCCGGGGCGAGGCCGGCTTCGGCGGCTTCGGGCATGTTCCCGCCCTGGGATGGTCCGCGGGATCTGCGGGCACTCGCGGCGTGGCGCCGGGAGCACCCCGAGGGCCACCTGGTCGGGGACACCGCCTGGGCGTTCGCGAACCCGGTGCTGCGTGGTGACCCCTTCGACGTTCTGATCATCGACGAGGCGGGGCAGTTCGCGCTCGCGGACACCCTCGCGGTGGCTGGCGCGGCCCGCAACCTCGTGCTCCTCGGCGATCCGCAGCAACTGCCGCAGGTGGTGGCCGGCATCCATCCGGACGGCGCGGACGCATCGGCGCTGTCGCATCTGCTCGGCGACGCCGAGGTGATCCCGCCCGAGTTCGGCTACTTCCTCGACCGGACCCGCCGGCTGCACCCGGCCGTGTGCGCGCCGGTGTCGGCGCTGGCGTACCGGGGGCTGCTGCACGCGCATCCGGTGGCCGGGACGCGCGCCGTGGCGGGTGTGCCGGCCGGGCTGTACCTGCACGACGTCGAGCATCACGACAACGGCACCCGGTCGGACGAGGAGGTGGCCGTGATCCGTGACATCGTTCGCCACCTGCTCGGTCGTACCCTCGTCGACGGCGGGCCCCCGCGCCNGCTCCTCGGCAGTGACCTGCTCGTCGTCGCCCCCTACAACCGGCAGGTGCGGGCGGTCGAGCACGCGCTGGGCAAGGCGGGCCTGCCCGGGGTGCGGGTCGGGACGGTGGACCGTTTCCAGGGCCAGGAGGCAGCCGTCGTCATCACCTCGCTCACCACGTCCAGCTCGGCCCAGGCGCCGCGGGGGCTGGACTTCCTGCTCTCCCGCAACCGGCTCAACGTCGCGATCTCCCGGGCCCAGGTGGCGGCGGCGCTGGTCATGTCACCGGCGCTGCTCGACAGCTCTCCCCGTTCGGTCGCCGAACTTCAGCTCCTCGCCGGGTTAGCCCGGCTGCGTGTCATGGCCCGAACGGACCTGCTCGCCGTGCGCTCCCCGATACATTCCTGACACTTTCCTGGTACGTTGCCGGAACCTGGTGGGTGGTGGCGATGAAGCCACGGAGTCCACTACGCGCCCGCGGCCCCCGACTCTCATGCAGATATGTAAAGTCCGTTTCGTCGGTATTTGTTTGTGCTTATTGTAAAGCCGGTGCTAGGATTCGCGACGTCTGGGCAGGTTGGGGAAGGGGATGCTCATGACTCTTACACTGGCTATTCCTAGCCGTATGCAAACTGTTCTGCCTCGGGCGCTCGTGCGCCTGCGGGCCTCATCGGGTGCACACATTACTTTCGGGGGAATGGTCGCACTCCATTCCCGCACCCTGACCATCACCAACGTGGACGGGCCGGGGCCGGCCGGGCTGATCGGTGTCGAGATCCCGTCCGGGATGGGCATCGGTGGTCAGGTCGTCAAGCATTGCCGGCCGGTCGTCATCAACGATCGAGCTGCCGCGCGAAGAGCGCTGCGATCCACCGCCGCGGAGATCGACGACACCGGTCTCGGTGCGATCATGGCGGTGCCGGTGTGCGAGGACGGCGCGGTGGCCGCGGTACTGTACGCCGCTGTCGAACCGGATCTGTCATTCGATGAGTCGGCTATTCACGCGGCCATGGCGGTGGCCCGGTTGATGGAGCGCGAACTCGGTCTCGTCAGTGGGGGGCCGCGGTCGAGAGTGCCGTCGGTACCGGTCCAGGGGCGGGTACCGGTCCAGGGGCGGGTACCGGTCCAGGGGCGGGTGCCGGTCGAGGGGCGGGTGCCGGTCGAGGGGCGGGTGCCCGTTCAGGGCGGGGTGCCGGTCGAGGGGCGGGTGCCCGTTCAGGGCGGGGTGCCGGTCCAGGGGCGGGTGCCGGTCCAGGGGCGGGTGCCCGTTCAGGGCGGGGTGCCGGTCGAGGGGCGGGTGCAGGTGCCGATCCAGGGCGGGGTGCCGGGGGCCGTCCCGTTTCCGCGGATGCCGGGTCTGCCCCGGGAGAGCCTGCGGCTGGCCTATCGGGAGCTTCAGGAGGTCACCGAGCATGTCGCCGATCCGTTTCTGCGTGGTCGCATCGGCGGGGTGTCCGAGCTGCTGCGCGGGCTGCTCGCCGAGGAAACGAAGACGGTCGGACGGCTGACGCTGACCCCGCGCGAGTTGGAGGTGCTTGCCCAGGTCTCGTTGGGATTGTCCAACGTCGAGACGGCCCGCCGGCTGACGGTCTCGCCCGAGACGGTGAAGGCGTACCTGCGCAGCATCATGCGCAAGCTCGGTGTCCGTAACCGGACGGCCGCGGTACACGCCGCGCGCCAGATGGGAATGCTGCCCTGATCTCAGGGGTCCGCACCGGACCCCTGCCGGGGGTGTGGCCGTGGCTGCCGGTCTGGCAGTCACGGCCATTCGACCCCGCCGTATATTCCCGGCGCCGGTGTACGAGGATCTCGACCGCGGGTCGATGTGGCCTGCCATCGGTGCCATAGCGGCGTTTTCACGTTGTGCGGGCAGGCGTGGCGGGGCCGCCCGGCCGGCGAGCCGAGGCTCAGGCTGGACCTGAGGCATTGCCCTACTACCTTTGGGATTGTTCCCGGCATTCCCGCCCACTCCTCCTACGCCGCGGCGGCAGCCTATCCTCGAAGATTCTTCCAGTTGCCCTGCTTTCGGCGGCCGAATATCGATCGTGGCCGGGTTCCCGCTACACTTCTGCCTCCGGGCGAGGGTAGTTCGGAACCGGGACCCCAGGCGGGTCTACTTTCGAGGCGGAAGCTCGGGACTTCCTCGCAGTGCTCCATGCGGTGCTCCATGCCCGGACGTGTGGTCGCTGGCGGCCACCGTCCGGCCGTTACGAGATCCATCGGCACGGGAGATCCTCGAAGGAGCGTCATGCCGTCGTTCGCTGATCCGGCGCAGCAGCGCGAATCCCGACCCGATCGGGTGACGTATGCCGCGTTGTCGCACGGACGGGACGAGGGGTCGCACGGACGGGACGAGGGGTCGCACGGACGGGACGAGGGGTCGCACGGACGGGACGAGGGCTGGGCCGACCGCGGCCCCGCGTCGGCGGGCTCCACCGGCGCACCACCCCGTTCGCTGTTCACGATGGTGGCTGACGCGGCCGTCGTGTACCGGGGAAGGGTACTCGCCGCCGCCTGCCTGCTGGTGGTCGTGCTGCTGCCGTGGAATGCCGGAATCTACGACCAGCTCGCCACCGGTGGTTTCTACGCACCGGGCGATCCGTCGACGCGGGCTGAGCGGCTGCTCGACGAGGAGTTCCCGGACGCGCCCCCCGACGTCGCCATCATGCTGACGTCGGCCCCGGGTATCGACGGGCCGATCGCCGCCCGCCTGGGCCGGGAGCTCACCGGGCGGATCGCCGCGGAGCCGGGGGTGACCTCGGTGCTGTCGTACTGGCCGGGCGGGCCCAACGAGGCGAGCCCGCTGCTGCGTGCGAAGGACGGCCGGTCGGCCCTGATCGTGTTCCGGCTCACCGGTTCCGAGGACCGCATCCAGCACCGCCTGAACGCCCTGCACGACCGGTACGCCCACGATGGTCCGGGGGTCCAGGTCCGGTTCGGCGGGGCGCCCGCGGTCATGCGTGATGTGACCGAGCGCAGCCGTGTCGACCTGGCGCACGGTGAGCAGATCTCCGCTCCGCTGGTGTTCCTCGTGCTGCTCTACGCCTTCGGCACGGTCCTGGCCGCCCTGCTTCCGGTCCTGGTCGGCGTGGTGTCGGTGGTGTCGAGTCTCGCGCTGCTGCGGCTGGCGGCCACGCTCACCGACGTGTCGGTCTTCTCGGTGAACCTGACGACTGCCCTCGGATTCGGTCTCGCAGTCGATTACAGCCTGTTCATCTTGCGACGTTTTCGGGACGAACGGGACCGCGGGCTGCTCCCGGCGGCGGCGCTGCGCCGGACGCTGGAGACCGCCGGGCGCACGGTGTTCTTCTCCGGGGTGACGGTGGCGCTGTCCCTGACGGCCGCGCTGGTCTTCCCGATCTATTACCTGCGTTCGTTCGCCTTCGCCGGCATCATCGTCGTCGTCGCATCGGAGGTGGCCGCACTGCTCGTGCTGCCCGCGGCGCTGATGGTGCTCGGTGACCGCATCGAGCGCGGCAACGTCCGGCTGGCGTTGTCGCGCCTGAGACGCTCGGGGTCACGCCCCTCGGGTCGCCGGCGGTCCGGTGGCCACCGCGTGGGGGCCTCGGCGGCTGGCCGCGGCTGGTCGGCGCTGGCGCGGCGGGTCATGCGCCACCCGGTGTTCTTCGGTGGGGTCGCGATCTTCGTGTTGGTGCTGTGTGCCGCCCCGCTGCGCCACCTCGACCTCGCGCTGGCCGACGACACGGTCCTGCCGGCGACCGCGGAGGCTCACGTCGTCAACGACGCGATGCGGGAGGACTTCGTCGTCTGCCTGTCCTGCCAGATTCCGATCGTGGTGCCCGGAGTGGACGCGCGGGNCCNGGGGAGCGCCGAGAAGCTGACCGACTACGCGACCCGCCTGTCCGCGCTGCCGGGCGTTGCCCGCATCGACACCGTCACCGGCAGCTTCCTGCGGGGCGAGCGGGTCGGTGTGGTGCCGAAGACTGCGATGAGGTACGTCGGAACGCACCGCGGCGCCTGGCTGTCGGTGTGGCAGACCGACAGGTCTCCGCTGTCCGAGTCGGCGAAGGACCTGGTGCGGAGGCTGCGGGCGGCACCGGCGCCGTTCGGCGTCCTCATCGGCGGACTCGCGCCGCACTTCCTCGACACCTCGCATTCCATCAAGCGGAGTCTGCCGCCGGCCTTCGCCGTCGTGATGACGGCGACCTTCATCCTGCTGTTCCTGTTCACCGGCAGCGTGCTCCTTCCGCTGAAGGCGATGTTCCTCAACACGCTGAACCTCGCTGCCACCGTCGGGCTGCTGGCGTTCGTCTTTCAGGACGGACACCTGACCGGTCTGGTCGGCGACTTCCAGGTGTCGGGCACGCTGGAGATGACCAGCCCGGTCCTGATGTTCTTCATCGCGTTCGGGCTCAGCATGGACTACGAGATCTTCCTGCTCGCCCGCATCCGCGAGGAGTACCTGCGGACGGGAGACAACCGCGATTCCGTCGCCCGTGGGCTGGGGACGACCGGTCCACTGATCACGAGTGTGGCGCTCGCTCTCATCGTGGTCATGGTTGCGCTGTCCGCGTCGGACATCAGCATGATCAAATTGGTGGGTATCGGGCTGACCGTGTCGATCGTGCTCGACGTGACCCTCGTTCGAGCGATCCTCGTCCCGGCGTTCATGGCCCTGGCGGGCGACTACAACTGGTGGGCTCCCGAGCCGCTGCGCCGTCTGCACGCGCGGTTCAGCCTGCGGGAGGGCGGCGACGAAGCGGCCTCGCACGCGGGGGACCCGGGGCCCGGGGGACCCCCCGACCCCGGGGGACACTCCGACCCCGGCAACCGCATGACGACGAAGATCATTTATCGGCGGGGGNGGGGNGAACCTACCCGAGGGGCCCGGCCGCCGGTCGGGCCGGCCCCGACCTGGCACTACTACCTGCGCCCGCGGCGGCGCGCGGACGGTGGGCCCTTACCGGCCATGATGGGTATCCGGGGTTTCGCACTCGACGACATCCGCGTCGAAAGCGCATAGGTAGTACGCATTAGGTAGTAAACGCCAATCTCGGCCTTGGCCGGTAGCCTCGGGAGCTGACGACTCCTACCCGCCGCCGCGGGCTTGCGCGGTCCGCCTGCGGTTGGCCTTCTTGATCGCATCGACGAGATCGTCCCTCGACATCGTCGAGCGGCCGGGGATGTCGAGCTCACGGGCGAGCGCGCGCAGGTGTGTCAGCGAGGCGTTCGCGTCCACGCCCTCGGCGGTCGGCCCGCTGTGCCGGGAGGCGGGCGTCGGCTTGGCGGCCTGATCGTCGGAGGGACCGGGCCGACTCTTCGGCCGCCAACGGTCCCCCACCTTCTCGTGGGTGTGCTTGAGCGCGGCAAAGGCCGCACGGTGGGCACGCGCACCCTCACCGTAGGTTTCCACCGCCGAGTCGTGGGTCTTCTTCCAGGTGCGGATGGCCTGATCGTCGGAGCGGGTGNTGGTGGACGGAACGTCGTCCCGCATCTCGTCGGCCTGCGCCTTCTTGTCGGTCTTGTCGGTCCGCGGCTTCTTCCCGACCATGGCACTCCTCCTCCCGAACGGATGCTCAGGTCCTCCCGAGCGGATGCTTATGGACCTTCCCTCGATGCCGGGACGTATTCCCGTCCCCGTTGCCGCCGGGTAGCTCGTGGCCCGTGGTGGATCTCTTGGCGCCTTGATGCAAAGAGTGAGGCATCGGCTACCGTAGCGTGCCAATGTCTCGACCATGACGACCCGAAGGACGCCTCATGTCCCATGCCGCTGACCCGTTTCGTCGGCGTCGCCGTGAGCCCGGTCTGTCCCGGCGCGGAATTCTCGGTCTCGCCGGTGCCGGTCTGGGTGGAGGGGCGGAGGCGCTGCTCGCCGCCGCGCCGAGCAGCGCGTCCGCTGGCCCGGCCGGGCCAGCGGACGCGGGGGCCCGACCCGGTGCGGAAGCGCGGGCCCTCTCGGCGCCGGGGACGCGTGTCGTGCTCGTGCCCCGGACCCTGGCCGCCGTGACGAGGGGAGCGGGGCCCGCGACGTCGGATTTCGACATCGGTTACGTGGCGGTCCGATGGACACGTGACGGGAACGATCGCGCGGCGGATGGCAGGGCCGGTTCCGGGGGTGCCGGCACGGGGACCGCCGGGACCGCCGATGCCGGCGGTGCCGTTTCTCGGGGCGCCGAGATCCGGCTGCGCCAGCCGGGGGGTGGGTTCGACGCATGGCGGCCGCTGGCGGTCGGCTGTCCGGCGGAGCGGGACGATTCGCCGGCCGGGGGGAGGAGCGCCGCCGTGCTGGTCGCCGCGCACCGCGCGACCGGCTACGAACTGTGGTTGCCACCCGGCGCGACGTCCGTGACGTCCACCGCCCTGAACACGACGTCGGGGCCGTTGCAGCGGTTGACGGCCCCCATTGTGTCCGCCTATGCCGCCCTTTCCGCGATCTCGGCTTCCCGCGCCGCCCTTTCCGCGCCTTCGGCTTCCCGCGCCGCCTGGTCGCCGGGGCTCTTCGCCGCGCCCAGGTCGTCGCCGCCGCCCCGGGTCGCGACCGCGTCCGGGGTGTCGGCGGTCCCCGCCGCGCCGGTCGCCCCCGTCCGGCTGCCGGCGACGCTTGACCTGCGCTACCTGCCCCGGGCCGCGTGGGGCGCGGACGAGTCGCTACGGCTGTCCCCCTCGTCCGGCAGCGGTTGGAAACCGACGTACCACCCGGGCCAGGTGGTCACGGTTCATCACACGGTGACGCCCAACGACGATCCGAACCCCGCCGCCACCGTGCGGGCGATCTACCACTTCCACACGGTCGAGCGGGGATGGTCGGACATCGGGTACCACCTCCTCATCGACGAGGCGGGCACGCTCTACGAGGGCCGGTGGTCGGGAACGGACAGCGTTCCCGGCCACCGGGAGGACGGCTACGTGGTGACGGGCGCGCATGTGGCGGACTTCAACGCCGGCAACGTCGGCGTCGCGCTGCTCGGTGACCTGCGGACGCGCATCCCCACCGCCGCCGCCCGTCGCACGCTCGTCCTGGTGCTGCTCGCGTTGACCGGAGCGCATCATCTCGACCCGCTCGGCACCGTCCACTACGTCAATCCGGTGAGTGGCAGGCGTCGTACCGTCCCGGCCGTCAGCGGGCACCGCGACTGGATGGCCACCGAATGTCCGGGCGGCACGGCCTACACCGCCCTGGCAGGTGTGCGGACGGACGTCGCCCGGCAGCTGATGTGAGGCTCACCGGCTGGTGCCCCGCCGGGCGACGGGGTGGGCCGTGGACGGATTCAGGGGCGCCAGCCGGCATAGACCGCGAACCTGCCGTGCTTGACGACGCAGTCGACCGGCGCGAATCCGGCGTCGGCCAGCCAGTCGAGCTGGTCGGCGAGCGGCGCGCACCGATCGAAGGACATCCGCCGCAACGCGGCCTCCCACTCGGCGTCGTCCGAACCCGCCGCCCGGGCCTGCCGTTCGTGCATGTCCTCGTACTGCCGGGTCAGGGCGGCGGTTGGGCCGTTGACCTGCTCGAGGTTGACGAACAGCCCACCCGGCCGCAGGACGTCGCGCACCCGGCGGAACAGGTCGCGCTTGCCGGGGTCGTCGAGGTGGTGGATGGCCAGCGCCGAGACGACCGCGTTGAACGGGCCGGGAGGCAGGGCGGATGCGAGGTCCGCGACGGTGACGGCCTCGACCGGGCCGCCGGACAGCCGCGCCTGGGCCTTGGCCAGCATCGGCGCGGCGCGGTCGAACAGGTGCAACCGGACGTCGGGGACGGCCGCGACGACCGCGGCGGCCAGCAGACCGGTGCCCGCGCCGAGGTCGAGCACCGCCGGTCGGGCGCCACCCTGGCGTGCCACCAGGTCGCCGACCGATCCGTACAGCAGGTCGAAGGAGGGGACGAGCCGGCGGCGCTCCCCGTCGTAGGTCCCGGGATCCCAGCTGGGTGTCTCATAATATGAGATAGGCATCTCATTCATTGAACAATCATACGATCGGGCCCGGCCGCGCAGCACCGCTTCCGGCGGGTCCGCACATCGTGCGTCACCCCGCAGGTCCGCCCCGTACTCCGCCCCTTGGGCCTCGTGGCGCCCTGTACGCCGGCGTTCGCTCCCGCTCGTCCCGCTGTCGGCGTCGATCTCGCCGACGGTGTTGCCTTCGGTACCTGAAACTCACAGGTACCTGAAAGTATGATGTTGTTCGCGTCATGTCTCGGGAGGCGTCACGTTCGGGAGGAGGGACGCTCGGGAGGAGGGACGCATGAAACGGGTGGCCGCGGTGAGCACAGCGACGGCGGTCGCCCATGTCCTGCGGGAGGAGATTCTCAGCCGGCAGGACGGCGACCTGTACCTTGGCCAGGAGAACGAGCTGCTGGCCCGGCTCGGCGTCAGCCGGCCGTCGCTGCGTCAGGCGGTGCGGCTGTTGCAGGCCGAGGGGATCCTCACCGTCCGCCGGGGTCATCACGGCGGTCTGTACGGACAGCGGCCGGACGCGGCCGGGGTCGCCCACATGGCGTCGGTCTTCCTGCGCACCCGTCGGGCCTCGTTCGCCGACCTCAGCGCGACCCACGCCCTCATCACCACAGAGTGCGCCCGGCTCGCCGCGCTCAATCCGGATCCGGCCGAGCGGGGTCGGCTGCTGACCTTCGTTGACGCCGACGCCGGTGGGGACGCCCGCGACCACGCCCGGGCCCGGGCGCAGTGGGGCGTGCTGCTCGCCGAGATCGCCCGCAGCCCCACCCTTCAGCTCTTCGAGGACGTGCTCGGTTCGCTGTCGCGGTATCCGACCTCGCGGCCGTTCCTGCTCGACCCCGACAGCGTCGCCCTGGCCTGGGAGCAGTGTCGGTGGATCGCGGAGGCGGTGCGGGACGGCGATGCCNACACCGCCGCCATGCTGTGCCGCGAGCACGAGGACGCGATGGCCCGCTACCTCCGCGACCAGCCGGATGATCTCCTCGGCTGGTGAGCCGTCCGGCCGGGTCCATGCCGCCACCCTCGCGCATCGTCTGCCCGGCGATAGTGGCCGGCTGGCCGGGCGCGCGGGGTGGGGCCCCGTGCCTCAGACCGTGAACGTCCTGGTGATGGCCTGCTCGGTCTGCTGGAACGAGCCGTTGGAGTCGTGCACCGCCGTCTTGAGCGCCAGGATGTCCTCGGTCAGCTCGCCGGCCGCCGTCGACCACGTGGTCCGCAGCGGGGCGTACGCCTGCTGCTCCGTGCTGCGCCAGCTCAACGCCGCCGACCTGACGGCGGCGTTGGGGTGTCCGTAGGCGGATGAGCCGCGGGCCCCGGCGCCGCCGGGGTCCACGGGCCGCCTCGGTCCACGGGTCGGGTTCAGTCCAGCAGGCCGCTCTGCCGGGCGGCGTGCACGGCTGCCGTACGGTTACGGACCCCCATCTTGCGCATGATGCTGCGCATGTAGGTCTTCACGGTCTCGGCGCGGATCGTGAGGTGCTCCGCCGCCTCGACGTTGGAGCAGCCGNTGGCCACGAGGGNCAGCACCTCCATCTCCCGCAGGGTGAGGCGGAAGGGCGGCGGCTTCGGCGGGCCGGGCGTGACGACCGGTTCGTTGCGCAGCAGGGAGTAGATGTGCAGGATCTGCCGCCGGAGATGGGGGGCCGTCATCTGGGCGCTCAGCTCCAGTAGCTCGATCTGGGCCAAACGGACCCGCTCCCGCTGCGTGCGAGAGTCGGGCGGCTGTCCATCGGCGACGAATGGTCCCGGTGCGTGGTCAAAGCCGGCGGGGGTCATCGTCCGGTGCAGGCGCACCTGCATCGGGATCGAATCCGATGCCACTGGGCCCATTATGCTCCTCTCCCTATCCACGTCGATAACCCGGCTACCTCCGGCTGGGCGCCCCCGGCCAATCAGGCGCGTACCGGTGTATTCATGAAGGGGTGGTCGGTCCCGGGATCAGCCGTACACCACCTTTGTGCGATGCCTTCCATGATCCGATCGCGGGTGAAGTGGACACACCGCCACGTCGGCTCCGCTCCAGGCTGGCCGTCCGTCTTCGTCGGATGGCCGCTGCCGGCTACATCGAAAAGGTTATCTCCTTGCCCCGGCCGGTCGTCAATGGTGTCGCTCCCATGGGTGAGAACATACTGCTCCCCCCAGTCGGAAGGTTCGAGGGTAGTCTTGAATGCTACCCCGAAAGGGGCTCCTTCGGGTGCGTCATGTCACGTCGCCGCACCAAGGTCCCCCTCGGTTTGAGGGGGTGCGAAGGAGATTCCTGGAGGTCGGCGGAAACCCGCACGTCAGCGGGTTGATGGTGGGCAGCGGAAACGGCCTCGGGAGTTATCCGATGAGCCGGCTGGGTTAATAGATGGGACGGCGGCGGATGATGTGCGCGGATGCACGGGAATCTGCGCGGGTGGACGGTAGGAATAGGCCAGGCTGGCCATGGCGGCCGCGGTCACACCCGGTCGGAGCCACCCGGTCGGAACCACCCGGTCGGAGTTACCCGATCGGAGCCACATCCGGCTGGAGCCACCCGGTCGGAGCTNCCCGNCCCGACCCGACCCGAGCCCGCCGGCCCGCGTCGGCCCGCCGCCCCCTCGATCATGCGCGCAGCCGTGTACCGAGATCGCGAGGACGTCAAGGTCGAGGAGGTCCCCGAACCGGGGTGCCGGCCGGGGCACGTCAAACTTCGCGTCGCCCACAACGGGATCTGTGGCAGCGACCTGCACGAGCACTACGCCGGCCCCATCCTCTTCCACGCCGAGCCGCATCCGCTGACCGGCCTGTCGATCCCCCTCGTCCTGGGACACGAGCTAGGCGGCACCGTGGTCGACGTGGGCGATGGTGTCGGCTCGGTCGCCGTGGGCGACCGGGCGGCGCGCGGTGACGCTACCAGGCAGTCGGTGGTGATCGACGATGGTCTCGTGATGCGCTGAAACGCGGGTTTCCGCTCGAGCCGGCGGGTCAGGAGTGGATGACGGCCCGGCCGGTCATCGACTCGGGCAGGATCCGTACCCAGTGCGGATGCTCGATGCGGTCCGCCCAGGGCTTGAGTCCCGTCTGCTCAAGCCTGGCCAGCGTGCCCGGGTCGGTGACGGACACGGCCTTCCCATTGATCAGGACGCTCCAGCCGCTGCGGGACGCCGGATCGCGCCCGTCGACCTCGAAACCAACCGCGTCCTCCTCGATCGCGGCGGTCAGCTTCGAGCCCACGGCCGTCCGGAAGGCCACCGCCTCCCCGTCCATCACGTAGTTCACCGGCAGCACGAGGACCTCCCCATCCGCCCGGAACGCCACCCGGCCGAGCTGCTCGTTCCCGAGCAGCCACAGGCAGGTTGCGGGGGACAGCACCCCGCCACCGGCATGGTCGAAGGCGAACGCCACCCTGATGCTGGTCCCGCTGGTCTGGGTCGGTGTCTGCGTCGTGGGCATGGCCAGCTCGGTCCGATCGGTCGGTGAAGCCACGGTGACGAGCGCCGGCGCGCCCGCGTTCGGCGGGGTCATCGCGTCATCCCCCTCGTTCTGGGTAGTCGACGTACCTCCACTTCTGGACGGTAGTCGGACGGGGCGACCGCGGGCAGGGCCGGTCGTCGCGCCGGCGCGGGTCGTCCGACCGGGGGATGGCCTGCCGGTGGTCCGCACCGGTCCGCGGGGAAGGCGTTCGCCGGCCGGCCGGGACGGTGGTTACGCGGCCGGGCGGTGGTCACGCGGCCGGCTCGATGTCCGGTATCCGCGCGGCGCGGAACGTCACCTCACGCCGCAGCCGGAACCCGAGCGACTCGTAGAGCCGGATCGCGTTCGTGTTGGTCGCCGCGGCGTGCAGGAACGGTGTCTCCCCGCGGGCCCGGATGCCCGCGGCGACCGCGCGGACGAGCCGGGTCGCGAGGCCCTGGCCCCGGTGGTCCGCGTCCGTGCAGACGGCGCTGATCTCGGTCCAGCCGGGCGGGTGCAGCCGTTCCCCGGCCATCGCCACCAGCGTGCCGTCCCGCCGGATGCCGAGGTACGTGCCGAGCTCGATCGTGCGAGGCAGGAACGGCCCGGGTTTGGTGCGTTCGGCCAGCGCGAGCATCTCCGGCACGTCCGCGGTCCCCAGCCGCACGGCCTCCTCGTCCGGGAGCGCGTCGACCCCCTCGTCTACGAGCTGCGCGCCGTCGAAGATCGCATCCCCCCAGCCGGGCGGCGGGGAAGCGTCGATGCCGGTGAACGGCGCGATCGCGCCCGGGCCGAGCAGCGCCGCGACGTTGCGCCAGGTGCTCTCGTCGGGCACGTCCGGCAGGGCGACGAACGGTGACACGCCGACCGGGTAGCGCAGCACGTCACCGACCCGCTCGGCGAAATGCGCGTGCGGACCCAGGAGGGAGGAACGGACGGGGTTGTTCAGCACATGCTGGCCGGTCGCGTGCCGCCCGGGCTCCGGCCGGTCGGGTCCCGGCCGCCCGGGGGCGTGCCGCCCGGGGGCGTGCCGCCCGGGGGCGTGCCGCCCGGGGGCGTGCTGTCGGGGAACGGCAAGCTCGGTCACGCGGCGACCTTGATCACGATCTTGCCGCGGGCGTGGCCGTTCTCCACCGCGCGCAGCGCCGCCGGGGCCTGGTCCAGCGGGAAGGTCGCGGTCACGAGCGGGTCCAGCGCGTCGTCCACGACCAGCTGGGCGACCGCGTCGAGCACGCGGCTGTCCCGGGCCCGCTGGACCGTCGTCCCGCCGTACCGGTCGCTCGCCCCAGACAAGGCCGTGACGAGCTTCGACCGGTCCGCGAGGACCTCGACGACGTCGTCCAGCGTCTCGCCCCCGACGAGATCGTAGATTCCGTCGACCCCCCGGGACGCGGCGGCCCGCACCCGGTCCGCGACATCGGGGCCCGGCTCGACGTGCGCCACGCCGAGGGCCTCGACGAAGTCCTTCTTGCCGGCGCTCGCGGTGCCGACGACCGTCAGGCCCGCATGCCGGGCGATCTGCGCGGCGGCCACTCCCACGCCGCCACCCACACCGATGATCAGCAGGGTGGCGCCGGGCGGCAGGGCCAGCTGGTGCACGCCGTCGTAGGCGGTCGCCGCCGCGACCGGAAGCGTCGCCGCGGCCACGAAGGACACCGCGGCCGGCTTGCGCGCGCTCTCCCTGGCGGTCAGCACCGTGTACTCGGCGTAGCCACCGCCCGGCGCGCTGCCGAACACCTCGTCGCCGACGGCGAATCCGTTGACGTCCGGGCCCACCTGCGTCACCACGCCGGAGGCCTCCACTCCGAGCACGACCGGAAACACGGCCGGCGGGGCGGCCGGCAGCCGCAGGCCGCCCCGCAGCTTCCAGTCCACGGGGTTGACCCCGGCGGCGCGTACCGCGATCGTGAGCTGACCCGGCCCGGCCACCGGGATCGGGAGGTCAGCGAACGCCTCCACCTCCGGACCGCCGTGGTCGTTGTAGACGTAAGCCTTCGGCACCACAACCACCGTTCCCTTCGCCGTTTCCCTGGCCGTCCCGCCGCGGCTGTCCCACCGCGTCGAGACCTCCGCGATGTCCGCGATGTCCGCGGCAGGCGTCAACGCCGACCGCGATCACCTACAACACCGGGGCGGGCCGTCACCTTCCGGCGGTGGCCGGCACCGGGACGGCGGCGGCCACCGCCGAGGTCAGGCCGATAGTCGAATTCTGGTTCTGTTCGACGTCGAAGAAGGGCCGAAGAAGATCGAAGAAGGCTGGGGGAGGCCGGGGGAGGCCGGGAAAGGCCGGGGTGACCTGGGAGGCCGAGAAAGGCCTGGACAGGTGCGAACCCGGCCGACTCACGTCCGGCGCAGCCACTGCTCGGTGAGTAACTCGTAGGACCGCACCTGCTCGGCGGGGGTGACCTGGCGGGGCCGGTTCTGCGCTCACGGCCACGACCCCGCCGGTGGCTACCGGCACCGAGCCTGCCCTACAGCCGACCCGGTGACTCCCATAAGCCTGCTAACTCCCTCCAGGTAGGGCCAGCGGAGTTAGCCGGCGAGGAGCTGGCGGGCCATGACGATGCGCTGGATCTGGTTGGTACCTTCGTAGATCTGGGTGATCTTGGCGTCCCGCATGAGCCGTTCGGCGGGGAAGTCCTGGGTGTAGCCGTAGCCGCCGAGTAGCTGTACGGCGTCGGTGGTCACCTGCATGGCGGTGTCCGACGCCAGACACTTGGCGGCGGCGCCGAAGAACGTGAGGTCGGCGTCCCCCCGCTCGGACTTGGCGGCGGCGACATACACCATCTGGCGCGCGGCCTCCAGCGCCATGGCCATGTCGGCAAGCATGAACTGGATCCCCTGGAAGTCCGCGATGCGCTTGCCGAACTGCTTGCGCTCCTTGACGTAGTTCAGGGCGAGGTCGAGTGCGCCCTGGGCGATGCCGATGGCTTGTGCACCGATGGTCACCCGAGTGTGGTCGAGAGTACGCAGCGCCAGCCGGAGGCCGTGACCGAGCTCGCCGATGAGACGATCCTCGGGAATTCGGCAGTCGTCGAAGAGCAGCTCGCGGGTCGGAGAGCCCTTGATGCCCAGCTTCTTCTCCGGGCTGCCGACGGAGAAGCCCGGGTCGGAGCTCTCCACGATGAAAGCGCTGATGTTGGCGCCGCGTCGGCCGTCGGGGTCGGTGACGGCGAGCACGGTGTAGTACTCGGAGATCCCCGCGTTGGTGATCCAGGACTTCTGCCCGGAGAGCACCCAGTGGTCGCCGTCGCGGACGGCGCGGGTCTTCATCGCAGCGGTGTCGGAGCCGGCCTCACGTTCGGAGAGGCCGTAGGAGAAGGCGGCCTCGCCGCGGGCCAGCGGTGGGAGGTATCGCTGTTTCAGGTCGTCGGTGCCGCCGAGGATGAGCGGGAGGCTGCCGAGCTTGTTCACGGCGGGGATCAGCGAGGAGGACGCGCAGACGCGGGCGACCTCCTCGATGACGATGCAGGTGGCGAGCGCGTCGGCGCCGACGCCGTCGTATTCGACAGGGACGTGGGGCGCGTGGAAGTCGGAGGCCACCAGCGCGTCGTAGGCCTCCTGCGGGAACCGGCTGTGGGCGTCGACGTCGGCGGCGTACGGCGCGATCTTGTCGTAGGCCAGGGTGCGCACGGCGTCGCGCAACTCGAGGTGCTCGTCGCTGAGTCGGTACAGGTCGAAGTCGGTGGCGGTCATGGGTTCCTCGCTCACTAGGTCGCTTGCCAGGGCGCTCAGTAGGTGCAGAAGAGTTACTAAGGCGCTCAGTAGGTGTAGGGCGCTNAGTAGGTGTAGAAGCCGCGGCCGGTCTTGCGACCCAGCAGGCCGGCGTCGACCATGCGGGCCAGCAGCGGCGGCGGCGCATAGAGGGGTTCCTTGAACTCCTCGTACAGCGACTCGGCCACTGCCTTGGTGGTGTCCAGCCCGATCAGGTCAGCCAGCGCCAGCGGTCCTTGCGGGTGGGCGGCACCACGGACCAGTCCCTGGTCGATGTCCTCGGCCGTGGCGAACCCGGACTCCAGCATCCGGATCGCCGAGAGCACGAACGGGATCAGCAGGGCGTTGACCACGAAGCCCGCCCGGTCCTGGCAGTCGATGGCGTGCTTGCCCAGATCGTCCTGCACGAACGCCCGCGCCCGCTCGGTCGTCTCCGGGTCGGTCAGCAGGCTCGGCACCAGTTCGACCAGGGACAGCACCGGGACCGGGTTGAAGAAGTGGATACCCAGGACATGGGTGGGCCGTTCGGTGGCCACGGCGAGCTTCATGATCGGAATGGAGGAGGTGTTGGAGGCCAGCACCGCGTCCGGGTCCTTGACGACCTCGTCGAGTCGCTTGAACAGCGTGGACTTGGCGGTCTCGTCCTCGACGATCGCCTCCACCACGAGGCCGCGGTCGGCCAGGGCCTCGATGTCCTCGACGACCTGGATGCGTTCGAGTACTTCCGCGGCGCTGGCCACCTTGCCGCGGCTCTCCGCGCGGGACAGTGATGTCTCCAGGCGCTGCCGTCCCGCGGTCACGGCGGGCGTGGTCATCTCCACGACGACCACGTCCTTGCCGGCACGGGCGCAGACCTCGGCGATCCCGGCACCCATCAGGCCACAGCCGACGATACCGACCTTGTTGATGGCGTTCACCTGGCTCCTCCTCCACGGTGTTGGTACGCAGTATCATAGTTGTGGAACTACGTACCACCAAGTAATTTCGGTGCCGTGGAGCAGCAGCNGGCCCGCTTGGCCAAGGACAGGCTCGTCGCGGCGGCGTTCGAGCTCTTCGAGGAGCGTGGCTTCGAGGGCACGACGGTCGACGACATCGCGCAACGCGCGGGCGTCGGTCGGACGACGTTCTTCCGGATCTACCGGTCCAAGGAGGACGTGATCTTTCCCGAGCACGACGTGCTGCTCGGCCACATCGAAGCCCGGCTTGCGACCGCCGCTCCAGAGACCCGCGGGCTCGCTCTCGCGGAGGCCGCCCGCATAGTGCTGCAGCACTACCTCGCCGAGGGCGAGCTCGCCCGCGCCCGCTACCGCCTGACCAGCACCGTCCCTACACTGCGCGCCCGCGAGGTGGCCGGCATCCGGCNGTATCAGCGCCTGTTCGCCAGGTTCCTGCGCGACTGGATGGGCAACGCGCCCGACGGCGCCCTGCGTGCCGAGTTGGTGTCCGCGGCCATCGTCACCGCCCACAACCATGTGCTCCGACGCTGGCTCCGAGGCGAGACCACCTCCCCCGGCGAGGAGTTCAACCGTGCGATGGAGGTGGCGCTCGAGCATCTCGAAACACCTGCTGAAGCCGGGACAGCCGTTGTCATATTCCGCACCTCCGCCGGCGTGGACGCCGTGGTCACCCGGCTGCGTCGGGCACTTGAAGAGGAACAGCGGCGCCCCTTGAGCTAGCGAGGGTGTCTGAAAGGGATGCCGGCGGACCTACTTCGCGGTACTGGTCACGGAAGGGGACGCCCCGGACCGCGCCGGGGAACGGTGGCGATCGACCGAAGGGCAGGATGGGCACACGGTCCGGGGCGGACACCGCCCGCCCGGCTGCTCTGCTCGTTGCCCCGCTCGGTCCGTTACCCTGCTACCCCATCCGAAGCTGGAGATCGTCTTGTCCCACCCCGAGGAAGCGGTGATTCTCATCGTCCCGGCGTCCCGGCGGCTACCATGATCGGACGCGAACCCTTCCGCGGCGCGGTCCTCGATGCGGTGCTGGAACGGATCACCTATGCCAACGAGGAGACCGGCTACACGGTCGCGCGGGTTGACACCGGGCGCGGCGGTGACCTGGTGACCGTCGTCGGGGCGTTGCTCGGCGCGCAGCCGGGGGAGTCGCTACGGATGCGGGGGCGATGGGGTTCGCACCCGCAGTACGGCCGCCAGTTCCAGGTCGAGGATTACACGACCGTGCTGCCGGCGACCGTCCAGGGCGTGCAGCGCTATCTCGGCTCGGGCCTTATCAAGGGCATCGGTCCGCGCCTGGCCGAACGCATCGTCGAGCATTTCGGGGTCGCGGCGCTGGACGTCATCGAAAAGGAGCCGGAACGACTCATCGAGGTGCCGAAGCTCGGCCCGAAGCGTACCAGGGCGATCGCCGAGGCGTGGGAGGAACAGAAGGCCATCAAGGAGGTGATGGTCTTTCTTCAGGGGGTGGGTGTGTCCACCTCGCTGGCGGTGCGGATCTACAAACAGTACGGGGACGCGTCGATCGGTGTGGTGCGCAATGAGCCCTACCGGCTGGCCACGGACGTCTGGGGCATCGGGTTCCGCACCGCGGACACCATCGCGAAGGCGGTGGGGATTCCGCATGACAGTCCGCAGCGGATCAAGGCTGGCCTGCTGTTCACGCTGTCCGAGGCCACCGACGGCGGTGGCCACTGCTTTCTGCCCGAGCCCCGGCTCATCAGCGACGCCGTGCAGATTCTCCAGGTCGACACCGGTGACGTCATCGAGTGCCTGGGGGAGCTGGTCGCCGAGGACGGGGTCGTCCGGGAGGAGGTTCCAAGCGAGGATCCGGCGACGCCGACGGCCGCGATCTACCTGGTGCCGTTCCACCGGGCCGAGATATCCGTTGCCGGCCAGTTGCGCCGCCTGCTGAATACCGGCGCGGACCGGTTGGCCGCCTTCGCCTCGGTGGACTGGGACCGGGCGTTGGGCTGGCTGCGGGAGCGGACCGGGGTCGAGCTCGCGCCGGCCCAGCGCGATGCGGTGCAGCTTGCCCTGACGTCCAGGGTCGCCGTGCTGACGGGCGGACCGGGCTGCGGCAAGAGTTTCACCGTCCGCTCCATCGTGACGCTCGCACTGGCCCGGCAGGCGAAGGTGATCCTCGCCGCGCCGACCGGCCGGGCCGCGAAGCGGCTGACCGAGCTGACCGGGCACGAGGCATCGACGGTGCACCGGCTGCTGGAGCTGCGGCCGGGCGGTGACGCCGCCTTCGACCGGGACCGCCCGCTCGACGCCGACCTGATCGTCGTTGACGAGGCGTCGATGGTCGACCTGCTACTGGCGAACAAGCTTGCCAAGGCGGTTCCGCCCGGCGCGCATCTGCTGCTGGTCGGCGACGTCGACCAGCTGCCGTCGGTCGGTGCCGGCCAGGTGCTACGCGACCTGCTCGCCGAGGGGACGCCGATCCCGCATGTCCGGCTCACCCAGGTCTTCCGAGCGGCGACCGAGTCCGGGGTGGTGACCAACGCGCACCGCATCAACCGTGGTGACTATCCGCTGGTCCGGGGACTGCCCGACTTCTTCTTGTTCGCCGCCGAGGAGGCGGAGGAGGCGGCGAAAATCACCGCGGAGGTGGTCGCCCGGCGGATTCCGGCGAAGTTCGGGCTTGATCCGCGCCGGGACGTGCAGGTACTGACCCCGATGCACCGCGGCCCGGCGGGGGCCGGCGCGCTGAACACCCTGCTGCAGGAGGCCCTGACGCCGTCCCGCCCGAACGTGGCCGAGCGGCGCTTTGGCAGCCGGACGTTCCGGGTCGGCGACAAGGTTACGCAGGTGCGCAACAACTACGACAAGGGCGCGAGCGGGGTCTTCAACGGCACTCTCGGCGTGGTCACCGCGCTGGATGTGGAGAACCAGACGCTCACCATCCGGACCGACGAGGACGAGGACATCGACTACGACTTCGGGGAGCTCGACGAGCTGACCCACGCCTACGCGGTGACGATCCACCGCTCCCAGGGCAGTGAGTACCCCGCGGTCGTCATCCCGCTCACCACCAGCGCCTGGATGATGCTGCAACGCAATCTGCTCTACACGGCCGTCACCCGGGCGAAGAAGCTGGTCGTGCTGGTGGGATCCCGCCGGGCGATCGGCCAGGCGGTGCGGGCCGCCGGTCACGGCCAGCGGCACACCGCGCTCGACCACCGGCTGCGTAGCGGGTGACTGGTGAACACCACCTACCATCGGCTCGTAACGGTAACGGCGACACGGTCAGCTCGACGCCGCCACGCCCAGGCTCACGCTGGTTGCCGCGGCTATGACCACTGCCTCCGCTTCCGCGATGACCTTCTTGACGATCGGGGCGACCGGCGTCAGGTCGGTCGCCGTCCGGATCCGCTCCTTCGCGTGCCCGCGGGACGCGCGCTCGGGTGCCACCACCTCGAGTAGACGGGCCGGGCCCGCGAGCGCGAGCAGGAGAAGTTCCTCGGCGAGCAGCATCGTCGTCTCCTCATTCGTCGGCGTTCGTGCCCCGGACCCTTACCTGGTCCGGGGACGGGGGCGCCCGGTCGGCCGGCTGGCAATCCCCGGTCGCGAAGCCGACGCCCACAACGGCGTATATCGGCCTCCGGCCGCTATGAACCATGTCACATCTACCGCTGACGTTAGATAGAGGCGCTACCTTCGTGCGGTGACGACTTCCGACACCGCCGCCGGCACCCTGTCGCTTGAGGCCGACGAGGTCCTGGCCCGGCCCGGTCCGGACAACTACAAGTGGATCGCGCTGTCGAACGCGACCATTGGCATCCTGATGGTGACGATCAACAGTTCGATTCTTCTCATCGCCCTTCCGGATATCTTCCGGGGAATCGAGATAGACCCGCTCGCACCGGAGAACACCTCGTACTTCCTCTGGATCCTGATGGGATTCCTGCTGGTCACCTCGGTGCTCGTGGTGAGTCTGGGGCGGGTCGGCGACATGTTCGGCCGGGTGCGGATGTACAACCTCGGCTTCGCGATCTTCACGCTGTTCTCGATCCTGCTCGCCGTCACCTGGATGCATGGCACGGCAGCCGCCTGGTGGATCATCATCATGCGGGTGCTGCAGGGCGTGGGCGGTGCCTTCCTCTTCGCCAACTCCAGCGCGATCATCACTGACGCCTTCCCGGAGGACGAACGCGGGCTCGCCCTGGGGGTCAACGGCGTCGCGGCGATCGTCGGATCATTTCTGGGGCTGTTGATCGGCGGTCTGCTGGCGCCGGTCGAATGGCATCTGGTCTTTCTTGTCTCGGTGCCGTTCGGCATCTTCGGGACGGTCTGGGCCTACCTGAAGCTGCGCGACAACGGGGCGCGCACCCAGGCCCGGATCGACTGGGCCGGCAACATCACGTTCGCGGTCGGCCTCATCGCGATCCTGACCGGCATCGTCTACGGGCTGCAGCCCTATGGCGGTCACACGATGGGCTGGACCAAGCCGTTCGTGCTGAGCTGCCTGTTCGGTGGTCTCGCGGTGCTGATCGGCTTCGTCGTCATCGAGCTGCGCTCCGCCGACCCGATGTTCCGCCTGGACCTGTTCCGGAGCCGGACCTTCACCATGGGCAGCATCGCGGCTCTGCTCGGCGCGCTCGCCCGTGGTGGTCTGCAGTTCATGTTGATTATCTGGTTGCAGGGGATCTGGTTGCCGCTGCATGGCTACAGCTTCGAGAAGACCCCGCTGTGGGCCGGCATCTACCTGATTCCGGTGACCGTCGGATTCCTGGTGGCGGGGCCGCTGGCCGGCCGGTTCGCGGACCGCTACGGTGCGCGTCCGTTCGCCACCCTGGGACTGGTGATCACGGCGGTGGCGTTCCTGCTGTTCGACGCCATTCCCATCGACTTCGACTATCCGTGGTTCGCGCTGATCCTGTTGCTGATGGGCCTGTCCATGGGCCTGTTCGCGGGGCCGAACACCAGCAGCGTGATGAACACCCTGCCGCCCAACCAGCGCGGTGCCGGTGCCGGCATGCTCAACACGTTCCAGAACTCGGCCAGCGTGCTGTCCATCGGTGTTTTCTTCACCATCATCGCGCTCGGGCTGGCCGCCAGCCTTCCGGACGCCATGTACTCCGGGCTTGTCGGGCAGGGCGTCTCCCCGGCGAAGGCGCACGAGCTGGCGAACCTGCCGCCGATCGGCAGCCTGTTCGCCGCGTTCCTCGGGTACAACCCCACCGAGCGACTGCTCGGCCCGGACACCCTGTCGCAGCTCGACCCGGCGAAGGCCGACTTCCTCACCGGGCACACCTTCTTCCCGAACCTCATCTCCGGGCCGTTCGGTGACGGTCTGCGCCTCGCCTTCGCCTTCGCCGCCGTCGCCTGCCTGGTCGCCGCGGGCTTCTCCTGGCTGCGCGGGAAGCAGCGGCCGCACGTGCGCCGTCCGCTGCTCGAAGAGACGGCCGAGGGGCTGGCCGGCGCGGGCGACATCGCGGCGATGGAGGACGGTGCCGGGAGCGCTCTTTCGAGCAGCCCCCTGGCCGCCGAGCGATAGGCCGCGGGCTAGGCCGAGCGTGAGAAAGGCCCTGACGTCGATGATCAGAGCCGCCGATGGCGCCGTGCGGGCCGATGGCGCCGTGCGGGCCGATGGCGCCGTGCGGAACAATTGCCTGGTGCGGGACGGCGACGCGGCCAAGAGCCCGGTCAAGAGCGCGGCCAAGAGCGCGGTCAAGGATGCGGCTCGTGACCTGCGCGGGATCGGTCAGGCCGCGCAGGAACTGGGCGTCTCGGTGCGGGCCCTGCGGTATTACCAGGAGGTGGGGCTGCTCACCCCGTCCGGGCGCACCCTGGGCGGGAACCGGCTGTACGCGGATTCCGACCTCGCCCGGGTGCGGCGCATCCGCGAGCTGCAGACGCTGCTCGGCTTCAACCTGGACGAGATCCGCACGATCCTCGCCTACGAGGATCGTCTCGCCCAGGTCCGGCAGGAGTACCACGCGGCGTCCGACGACGCGGACCGCATCCGGCTGCTGACCGAGGGCACGTCGGCCTACCGGAGGCTCCGCGTCGAGATTGACGAGAAAATCAGCCGGCTGGTGGCCTTCCGTGACGAGATCGACGAACGGATCGAGCGGGCGGACCGGCTGGCCAAGGGGGTCGCCGACAGCTCTCAGTGATCATCCGATCGTCGGGTTGGGCCGGCGTGCCGGGTCGGTCCGGGAACCTCGACCGCCAGGAGCGCCACATCGTCGTTCAGCGTCGATCGCGTCCAGTCCCGGACCCGGTCGGCGAGATCGGTCAGCGCCTCGTCGAGTGACGTGTGGGCGAACGCGGCCTCGGCCGCGGGCAGCAGGGGGAAGAAGGCGCCGGTCGTGGGGGCGCGTGCCTCGGTGATGCCGTCGGTATAGAACAGCAGGCGATCCCCCGCCCGCAGCACGGTGTCCGTCACGTTGCTCCCGTCCGTGATCAGCCCGAGCGGTGGCAGCCTGGACGAGACAGTGAGCAGATCCGCCTGCCCGGCACGAACGAGAACGGGATCGGGATGTCCCGCGTTCGCCAGCGTCAGACGGCTGCCGTCGACCTGCCCGACGACCGCGGTGACGAAGTCGTCCAGGCAGCTGGCATCGGCGACCTCCGCGTCGAGGTTCGCCAGCAGATCGCGCAGGCCGCCCGTGCGTCGACTCATCAGCCGGAAGCAGCTGAGCACCCGGCTCGCGATCCGCACGGCGTCGAGCCCCTTGCCCCGTACGTCACCAATGAGCAGGCGGGTTCCCCACGGGCTGTCGACGACCTCGTACAGATCCCCACCGATCATGGCCTCCACGGTGGCACTCTCGTAGCGGACGGCGAACCGCAGCCCGCCGGACGACGACGGGACGGGACTGAGGATCGTCTGCTGCGCCACCTCGGCCACCCGAGTGACGTTCTGCAGCTTCGTCTCGCGTCGGATGTTGTATCGGCTGACCAGGACGGCCATCACTCCGCCGGCCGTGACCCCGACCAGCCGGACCACCTGGGCCGTCGGGCCACCGCCG
Source organism: Frankia sp. Allo2 (assembly GCF_000733325.1). Lineage (NCBI taxonomy): Bacteria > Bacillati > Actinomycetota > Actinomycetes > Frankiales > Frankiaceae > Frankia > Frankia sp. Allo2. Next base: position 186,190 of record NZ_JPHT01000005.1, on the reverse strand, counting down.
CTCCGGCCGAACAGGTCATCGTGCAGACCCAGCAGGATGCCCGCCAGGACCGCCGCCACCCCGTAGCCTGCGGTCAGCCGGGGTCCGGCGAACGTGGCCGCGAGCATGGGGCTCAGAATCGCGAGTCCGATCACGTTCCATTTCTGGTTGCTCAGTTGCAGTCCGACCACCAGGGCGAGTATGAGCATCGGGGTGATCGGGGCGATCGGGGCGAACCAGCGCAGCACCCTCAGCACCTCAGTACCGCAGCACCCTCAGCACCCCGGGAGATCCGCCCGGGGATCTCGCCTTGGCCAGGCCGCATGGGTGTCTGTCTACCCGCGAGCGGTCCGGACCGAACCCGCCGGAGCCTGCTTCCAGGGGGCCTCACCAGCCAGCATGGACGCGCTGACCCGGCGGCGGGCCCGGCCCGCCGAGACCTCGATCGCGCGCCTCGCCGAGCAGCTCGCGGCGCTGTGAACCCGTTCAGCGGGGTGCCATCCGGATGGCACCGTCGAGGCGGATGGTCTCGCCGTTGAGCATGGGGTTCGCGATGATCTGGGTCGCGAGCAGGCCGTACTCGTCGGGGGAGCCCAGGCGCGAGGGGTGCGGGACCTGCTGGCCGAGAGAGACGCGAGCCGGCTCCGGCAGCGAGGCGAGCAGCGGGGTGTCGAACAGGCCGGGGGCGATGGTCACCACGCGGATCTTCAGACTGGCGAGGTCGCGGGCGATCGGCAGCGTCATGCCGACGATGCCGCCCTTGGACGCCGAGTAGGCGGCCTGCCCGATCTGGCCCTCGAACGCCGCCACGGACGCGGTGTTGATGATGACGCCACGCTCGCCGTCGATCTCCTCGGTCCTGCTGATCCGCTCGGCCGCGAGTCGGATGACGTTGAACGAGCCGATCAGGTTGACCTTGACGACCCGCTCGAAGATGGCCAGTGGGAACGGCCCTTCCTTGCTCAGCGTCTTGGCGGCGTTGCTGATGCCGGCGCAGTTGACGGCGATGCGCAGCGGGCCCAGCTCGGCAGCCACGTCCAGGGCTGCCGTCACGTCCTGCTCGGAGGTGACGTCGCCGGGGCTGAATCGCACCGAACTGCCGAACTTCTCCGCGACCGCCGCGCCGTTCGAGGACGGGAGGTCGAGGAGGACCACGCTGGCACCAGCGTCGATGAGCCGGGTGGCGGTGGCAAGGCCGAGGCCGGAAGCCCCGCCGGTCACCACGGCGACTGAATCCGTGATCTGCACGTGAGTTCCTCTCCGGGAGGGACATCGGCCGGAGGCGCGGCCTTGGCTGTGCGGGGTGGAGCTGGGGGAACGAGCCGGCCGTCCCCCGACCGGCGACCAGGGGAGGCGGCCATCCGTGCACACCCCGGAAGACGTGCACACCCCGGAAGAGTAGTGCAAGCCGCGCGGGCGGACAGCGCTCCCGTGGGCCGCCAGCTCCGCGCTGCCCACCGGTTGGCGCGGATTGGGACCGGGCCGGTGGGACCAGGAGGATCAGTAGGTGCAGGTGGGCGGGCCCGGCGAGGGCGCTCCCGGCGGCGCCGGTCCGGCGGCGGGTCCGGCCGCCGCCGGTGCGGGCGCAGGCGCGGTCCCACCGGCCGTCACACTCGGCGTCACCACCGCGGTGAAGCCGGAGCCCAGGACGAGCTGGACACCGGTGATGCTCGCATCGGCGAGCAGGACCGAGCCGGGCACCGCCGCGGCGACGGTGTTCGCCTCGGCCTCCTGCCCGGGGGCGTAGAGCACCCGGGAGGTCTCGTGGGTGAGGACCGAGGCGTTGCCGGCGTTGCGGGCGTGGAAGCCCTTGGCAGTCAGCTGCTCGGTGACCTTGGAGGCGAGTCCGGCCCGCGACGAGCCGTTGTAGACGGCGACCCGGACCTGGGAGGGCGCGGCGGCGGCGCCGGGAGCGAGCGCCGGACCGGTCCCCCCGCTCCCGGCGTCGGTGGTAGAACTCGCGCCCTCGGCCTTGCCACCCATCGGCGCGACGATGCGCTGCAGGTCGTCCGGCCGGTAGAGCTGCACGGAGGCCGGGACTCCGTGCAGGCGGATGTTGCCGTTGTCGTCNATCGCCCCCTCGGCACGGGTCGGCGCGTGGACGGGCACGGTCTGCATCTGGAGGCCCCCGGTGGCCAGCCCGCGGACTCGGGTGCCGAGGCTGCGCAGGTCGGCGATGCTGGTGTGGTTGTCGAGGGTGAGCGCGCTCGCTGCCGCCGATACCAGCTTCTGGGCCTTGATCGGGTTCGTCAGGGTGTCGTCTGCCATGATCTTGTGGAACATCGAGCCGATGAACTGCTGCTGCCGGCGGATGCGGTCGAAGTCGCCGTCCGGCAGGCCGTGGCGTTGGCGAACGAAGGCCAGGGCCTGGTCGCCGCCGAGCTGGATCGTCCCGGGCCCACCGACGAATCCGCTCATCGGGTCGTTGGTGTTCGTGCTCATCCGCCACCGCCCGCGGTCGTCCTGGTAGCGGCTCGGTTTCGCGTCCGACGGCTTGATGCAGACCTGGACACCGCCGATGGCATCGGTGATCTCCTTGAAACCCTCCAGGTCCATCGAGATGTAGTGGTCGACCTGCAGGCCGGTCAGGCTCTGCACCGTCTGCACCAACAGCGACGGGCCGCCTACGGAGATCGCGGCGTTGAACTTGTCGTGCCAGGCCTTGTGACGTTTGCCGGCCCCGTCGGTGTACTCGGGGATCAGCACATACATGTCGCGGGGGAAGGAGACCATGGTGGTGGTCCCATCCTTCGTCAGGTGCGCGAGGATCGTCGTGTCGGAGCGCTGGCCCGGCGCGTCTCCGTACTTACCGTTGGTACCGGCGCGGCTGTCGGTCCCGACCAGCAGGTAGTTCGCGGTCCCCACCCCGCCGGAGTCGCCGCCCGAACCGAGGCCGAGGTCGACCCGGTTGACCTTGCCGTCGACATAGAAGTACGCGGCCCAGCCCCCCACCGTGGCCACGAACACGAGGCAGGACACGCAGGCCAGGAAGACCCGCAACCCGCGACGCCTAGCCGACCGTCCGCCGCGTGCCGACCCGGATCCCGACCGGCCGGACCCCGATCCCCGCGGGTCGAGCNGGGGTGGAAGCNCCCGCGCGTGGTCGGCGGCGTCGTTCTGCGGGTGNGGTGCGGTCACTTCCCGCCTCTCCTCGAGCGGTCCGGCGAGCAGGGTCCGGCATGGCACGGAAAGTAACACGAATGGTTTCATGCTCCCTGATGAGGGGTTCAGCCGAGTTTGGCCATATCCGGGTGAGCGGCGGCGGCTTCACCGGCTTCACCGGCGGCGGACGACGATCACATAGTCCGGTCGGGTCCCGCCATCGCCGCCTGGATGTTTTCGGCGGCCGCGTCGAACAGGCGGTGTGCCAGCTCCGACAACGCGCGCGCGGCGGCCACCTCGTCCCCGATCTCGGGAACGTCGGACTCCCCGGGGTGCAGCCGGGCCTGCCCCGTCCCATGTAGATCGTCGCGGGCGCTGCCGTGCAGGGCCGCATCCGCCTGGGTACGGCCGTGCTGCTCCGTCAGGGAGATCTGCACGGTCCAGGTTCTCGTGGTGGTCATCTCGGCCTCCGTCCGACGAGTTCTCCTCGGATGAGTTCTTCCTGGTTGTCACGTGCCCGCGTGGTCCCCGGTGACACGGGGGGGTGACACGGGGGGGGGTGACACGGTGCCCGGCCCGGGCACCGGCCGGGCCGGGCACCCACAGGTGGCGTATGGCCCGTTCATCGGCGCGCTTAATGTTGGGCATCCTCCGCCTTCCGGTATTGCCGGGATTCACCGTCCCGGCAACGGGAAGGCGTGGGGCGCCGCGCCGGTTGGTCCAGGAGGAACCGGTCCCTGGGAGGGACTGGTCCGAACGCGAGAACGGGAGGCGAGTGGATGACGGCCGAGGCACGAGGGCGGATTCGGCTCGAACAGGGCCGCGGGCGGGTGCGGACGTATCTGGGCGGCCAGCTGGTCGCGGATCCGTCGGCCGGCGGGATCCGCGGACGGGTCAGCTAGTCGGCACCGACCAGCGCAGCTGGGTGCCGCCGTCGGGGCCCGGGCCGAGTTCGAAGGTCCCGCCGAGATCCCGCGCCCGGGCCCGCATGTTCGCCAGCCCGCTGCGGCGGGTGGTAGGGCCGATGCCGACCCCGTCGTCCACCACGTCGACGGTGACGGCGCCGCTCGCGGCGGTCACGGTCACCTCGACACTGCTCGCCTTGGCATGCCGGGCGGCGTTGGACAGCGCCTCGCGCACGACCGCGATCAGATGGTCGCCGACGGTAGAGCCGATCATCGTGTCCACCGGTCCGTCCAGCCGGACCCGCGGGGTGAAGCCGAACGCGCCGGTCATGTCGTCGATGACGCCCAGGATCTGCGCCCGCAGGCCGCTGCCCGTCGCCGGTGCCGCCCGGCCCCGCAGCTCGAAGATGGTGTGGCGGATCTCCCGTACCGTCTCGTCGAGATCCTCCACGTAGGTGTTCATCCGTTCCGCCCGGGTGGGCCGCTCCTCGCTGGCCGCGAGGCCCTGCAGGCCCATCGCCACCGCGAACAGGCGTTGCATCACGTGGTCGTGCAGGTCGCGGGCGATCCGGTCGCGGTCCTCCAGCAGGGACAGCCGGCCGCGTGCGGCCCGGGAGCGGGCGAGTTCCAGCGCGAGCGCGACGTGCGCGGCGAACGCGGCCGCCAGCTCCAGGTCCGCGTCTGTGAACAGGTCACCGCCCCGGCGCCGGGCGAGGATCAGCGCCCCGGACGTGACATGTGACGTGATCAGCGGAACGATCATCGTTGGCCCGATGTCGAGGTCGTGGACCTCGGATTCGGCCAGTTCACGGACGTCGGCGACGACCAGCGGCGCATGGTCGCATACCGCGCGGCCGGCCAGCGAGCTCTCTATCGGTACCCGTCGGCCCCGCAGCAGGTCCGCGTCCTGCCCGGCGGCGACGTCGAAGGACAGCTCGGTCGCCGTCTCCGACCCGAGGGCCAGCGCCGTCGTGTCCGCGCGGGCGACGTCGCGGGCCCGCTGGACGATCAGCTCCAGCGGGTCGTCGCCGTCTGCGAGCAGATGCCGGGTGATGTCGGCGGATGCCTGCGACCACTGCTGGCGATGCTGGGCCTCCCCGAACAGCCGGGCGTTGTCGATCGCCACACCGGCGTTCGCGGCCAGCGCGAGCGCCAGCTCCTCGTCCTCCGCGGTGAACACCCGACCGCCGCGTTTCTCAGTGAGGTAGAGATTGCCGAAGACCTCGTTGCGGACCCGGATCGGCACCCCGAGGAAGGCCCGCATCGGTGGATGGCCCGGGGGGAAACCGACCGCCTGGAGGTGGTCGGCGATGTCGTCGAGGCGCACCGGCCGCGGTTCCGCGATGAGCAGGCCCAGCACGCCGTCTCCCCGGGGCAGCCGCCCTATCGTCTCGACGAGTCCCGGGTCCATCCCGACGTGCACGAACTGTTCGAGCCGACCGTCGCGGGAGATTACCCCGAGCGCGCCGTAGCGGGCGTCAACCAGCTCGCACGCGGACTCGACGATGCGCCGTAGCACCACGTCGAGACTGAGGTCGGCGGTGACCATCCGGTTGGCCCGCAGCAGGCCGTGCAGCCGGCTTTGAGTGGCCAGAACGTCCTGGGCCCGGTCCACCAGCTGGGCGAGAAGCTCGTCGAGCTCGAGCCGAGCGACCGCGGGAAAGATCAGCTCTCCCGGCGGTCCCGGAGACGGCGCGGTGCCGGCCAGATCGGAGGTCCCTTCGTCCGCGGAGGCGAGGTCCCGTTCGGACTCCATGTTCTCAAGACGATAACCGACCGGGCCTGGGCCGGCATGATCCGCGGGATGAGGCGATGACCATTCTTCGCTGGCCGCGCACCGGTACGCCACCATGCGGGTATGGATATCGTCAGCGAGGCGGAGTTCGGTCGCCGCATCGAGACCCATCTCGCCGCGGGTTCCGGTGTGGGCGGTGGAGCCGGTCCTCGTGGAGCCGGAGCCGGTACGGGGGTAGCCGGTCCTGGCCGATGGCGGTCGGCCACGCCGCGGGTCGTGGCGGCGGGGAACTTCGCCACCCCGCTCGTCGCGTTGCGTGTGATCGACGCGGTGGTGAGTGAATACCGCCTCTTTATGATCAACGCTCAGGGTGGCGTGCCGGAACGCGGCGGCGTGACGCCGGAGACCGCGTTCGTCGGCCCGGCGATGCGCAACGTGCCCGGCCTCGACTACCTGCCCAACCGGCTCAGCCTCGTGCCTCGCCTGCTCGCGACCACCCACCGGCCCGACGTCGTCGTGTTGCACGCCAGCGTGCCCGACGGGGGGAAGGTCTCGCTCGGCACCGAAGTCAACATCCTGCCGGCCGCGGTCGAGGCGGCCCGCGCGCACGGGGGACTGGTGGTCGCCCAGCTCAACCCGGCGATGCCCTACACCTTCGGCGACGGTGAACTGAGCATCGATGACGTCGACCTCGCCGTGGAGGTGGAGCAGCCGCTCGCCAGCCCCGCGGTCACGCCCGTCGACGACGTCCGCGGGCAGATCGGCGAGCGGGTCGCCGCGCTCGTCGAGGACGGGGCGACCCTGCAGCTCGGCATCGGCGGTGTCCCGAACGCCACGCTGTCGGCCCTCGTCGACCGGCGGGNTCTGCGCGTGTGGACCGAGACCTTCTCCGATGGCATGCTCGCGCTCGAAGCCTCCGGCGCGCTGGCCGCCGGGACACCGCTGCGGACCTCGTTCCTGTTCGGGTCGGCCGAGCTCTACTCGTGGGCGCACCGCAATCCGCGGCTGCTGCTGGTGCGCACCGAAATCGTGAACGACCCGGGGGTCATCGCCCGGCAGCCGCGGATGACCTCGATCAACACCGCGCTGCAGGTGGATCTGTATGCGCAGGCGAACGCGTCCTGGATCCGCAACCGCATCTACTCCGGCTTCGGTGGGCAGTCCGACTTCGTCGTCGGCGCGCTGCACGCGGCCGACGGCAAGGCGATCATCGCCCTGCCGAGCCGGCATGCCCGGTCGGGGGATTCCTGTGTGCTGCCGCGGCTCACCAGCCCGGTCACCAGTTTCCAGCACAGCTACGTCGTGTCCGAGAACGGGACCGCGGCCGTGTGGGGGCGCGGCCAGCACGAACAGACCGCCCGACTCATCGACCACGTCGCCCACCCCGACGCCCGAGCCGGCCTGACGGAGGCGGCCGGGTCGCTGGGACTGCTCGCCGGCCGCGCATCGTCAACCGTCTGATCCGGGACCGTCTGATCCGATGATCGTCTGATTCGGTAAGCTGACCAGAAAGCCGAGGAACGCACGACAAGTCACCGGGTGGTCCGCCGCCAGGAGCGGCTTTGCGTCAAAAAGCGCGAGAGTGCCCCGGGCGTTAAAGACGCGAACACGGCATCCATGGCGGCCATGGCTGCCGCCGTCAAACAGCATGGCTGGAATAAGCCGCCCCCAACGGTCAGTTCTGTCGTTCCTGCGTCGAGAATCGGCCGAGCCCGGTCCCAAGACGCGACACGCAAGTTTTTCAATCGCCGGTGACGCCCAGGCCGACCGCTAGCCTCGCCATGACGGAAAGGAAAGGATAGGTCCACCGTCCGCGGGCAACGGGGTCGTTCATCTTCGGGAGAAAAATGTGGGACAGACACGCGACGGGACTATCTCGTTGGCTACGGGCGCGAATACTCTCACGTCGGCGCCTGACACCGACTCGACCGAATCTCCCGACATCGGCGACGCAGGACGGGTTCTGATCGTAGTTCAGAACCTGCCGATTCTGATCGACCATCGGACGTGGCAGGAATGCCAGGCGCTTCGCAACCAGGGCTACCAGGTTGCCGTAATATGCCCACGGGGCCCGGGGCAGCGGCGTCACCAGATCGTTGACGGTGTCAGCATCTGGACGTATCGTGGCGCACCCCGGACCCAGGGTGTGCTCAGTTACGTCTTCGAGTTCGGCTACTGCTGGGTGCGAACCGCTGTCCTGTCCGTCGCCGTGGCCCGCCGGCACGGATTCGACGTGATCCAGGCATGTAACCCGCCGGACACGTACTGGGCGCTCGCGCTGTTCTACAAGCCATTCGGCAAGAAGTTCGTCTTCGACCATCATGATCTCTGTCCGGAACTCTATCGCTCACGGTTCGGTAAGGACGGGGGGCTGTTGCTCCGCGCGTTGCTGCTGCTTGAACGGATGAATCAGCGGGTCGCTGACCACGTGATCGTGACCAACGAATCTTACCGGCGGCTGGCCCTGACCAGGGGGCGGCTGCCGTCGGAACGGGTGACCGTCGTCCGAAACGGACCGGACCCCGAACTGATGAAGCCCGCCGCGGAGCGGCCCGAATTGCGGCGCGGCCGGCAGCACCTTGCCTGTTATCTGGGAATAATGGGCCCGCAGGACGGTGTCGACCGACTCCTCGATGCCATACATCACTATGTCCACGTTCTCGGGCGCACCGACTGCGCCTTCGCCCTGCTGGGATTTGGTGACTGTCTGGACGATCTGCGGAAACAGTCGAGCCGGCTCGGTCTCGACGACTGGGTCGAGTTCACCGGGCGGGCCGACGACCAGATGATCCGGGACTACCTGTCCACCGCCACGGTCGGATTGTCGCCGGACCCGCGGAGCCCGCTGAACGAGGTGTCCACCATGTCCAAGACGCTCGAATACATGGCCTATGCGCTGCCGGTGGTGGCCTATGACCTGACCGAGACCCGGGTGAGCGCCGAGGACGCCGCCGTCTATGTACCCTCCGACACGGTGGCGGACTTCGCCCGGACCCTCGCCGAACTGCTGACGGACCCGGACCGACGCCGGACCCTTGGCGCCCGGGGTCGGGAGCGCATTGTGAACGAACTGTCCTGGCGGTATTCGGAGCCCCGCTACGTCGGGGTCCACGACCGGCTACGTGGTCGCNAGGCCGGCCACCCCAGTATCCCGGTCCCTCGTCAGGGCGGCTTGACCCGCGTGAGCGGCTCGGCAGCGCCGGTTCACGCGACCGGCTCCCGGGAACGAGCGGAACGATGAAGGTCGGTATTCTTGCCGGCGGTCTGGGCAGCCGGTTGGCGGAGGAGACGGTCATCAAACCCAAACCGATGATCGAGATCGGCAACCGGCCGATCATCTGGCACATCATGAAGTACTACGCTCACTTCCAGTTCACCGATTTTACGATCGCCCTGGGGTATAAAGGCGAATATATCAAACGCTGGCTGGTGGACTACGCGGCGCTGACCAGCGATCTCACGGTGTCGCTTCGGCAGAGCGCTGTGGAGCGGCACGGGGGTACCTCGGAGGATTGGCGGGNAAATCTGGTCGACACCGGTCAGAATACCGCCACCGGCGGTCGTATCAGGCGACTCGCGCCCTGGCTCGGTGACGCGGGGACGTTCATGTTGACCTGGGGGGACGGCGTAGCGGACATCGATCTCAACGCGTTGCGCGACTTCCACCGCTCGCATGGCAGGATCGCCACGCTGACCGCCGTGCGGCCACCCGCCCGGTTCGGTCACCTCGAGCTGGCCGGGGACCAGATTGTGGAGTTCTCGGAGAAACCACAGGCCGGTGAGGGCTGGATCAACGGTGCCTTCTTCGTCCTGGAACCGCAGGTCTTCGACTACATTGCCGGCGACGACACCCAGTTCGAGAAGGAGCCCCTTGAGAGGCTCGCCAAGGACGGTCAGCTCATGGCGTATCGGCATGGCGGCTTCTGGCAGTGCATGGACACGGTACGCGACCGCAAACTCCTGCAGTCACTGTGGGATGGTGGCTGTGCGCCCTGGAAGGTATGGGACTGAGCTCGATGCGTATTCTGGTCACCGGACNCGACGGATATATAGGAACCCGTCTCATCCCGCTCTTCCGGGCTGCCGGACACGATGTGGTGGGTCTGGACAGCGGACTGTTCTCCGGGTGTACCCTCGGACCCGATCCGGACTTCGTGCCGGCGTTGAAACTTGATATTCGGGACGTCCGGCCGTCCCAGCTGGAGGGTTACGACGCGGTGGTCCATCTGGCGGGCATATCCAATGATCCGCTGGGTGATCTGAACCCAGCCGTGACCTATGACATCAACGCCCGGGGGACGTTGCTGGTTGGGCGTGCCGCCAAGGCCGCGGGCGTACCGCGTTTCGTCTTCTCGTCCTCGTGCAGCCTCTATGGTGCGCACGGAGACGCGCCCATCGACGAGTCGGCCGAGTTTCATCCGGTGACTCCCTACGGCGAGTCAAAAGTGATCGCCGAACGAGAGCTCGCCGAGCTTGCCGATGACGATTTCAGCCCGGTCTTCCTGCGTAACGCCACGGCGTACGGCGTCTCACCCCGACTGCGTGGTGATCTTGTGGTGAACAATCTCACCGGCTACGCGGTGACGACCGGCGAGGTTTACCTCAAGAGCGACGGGACGCCGTGGCGGCCGCTGGTACACATCGAGGACATCGCCCGGGCGATGCTCGCCGTGTGCGAGGCGCCCCGCGAGAAGATCCACCTCAAGGCCTACAATGTCGGCCGGTCGGCGGAGAACTATCGGATACGCGACGTGGCCGCGATCGTCGAGGAGGTCGTGCCGGGCGGCCGGGTGGTCTTCGCGGACACGGCCGGGCCGGACAAGCGGAACTACCGGGTGGACTGCGACCGTATCGCCGAGGAGATACCGGGATTCCGGCCGGTGTGGACCGTCCGCAAGGGGGTCGAGGAGCTCTACCTGGCCTACGTCGCCGCCGGGCTGACCAAGGAGGAGCTGATCGGCTCCCGCTTCCAGCGGATCCAGCGCATCCAGCAACTCATGGCGGACGGTCTGCTCGACGTCACCCTGCGGTCGGCCGCACCGATGCGGGTGCCATGAGCGTGCTCGGCCGCCGCTGCCGCGGCTCGACATACCTGCGGCGACGTACCCGCGGCGGGGCTGCCGGTTCATCCTTCCCGTTCCGACACCGAGGGTCGTTCCATGACTGACCAGTCCNCCGCCTGCCCCGCCTGCGGCGGTTCCCNTCTCACCNCCNTCTATACAAANGACGACGTCCCNTCGCACAGTTGTCTGCTGCTGGCCGACGAGGACGAGGCCCGGGCGTTCCCGAAGGGTGATCTGCGGATCGCCTTCTGCGAGCGCTGCGGCTTCATCATGAACACGGCCTTCGATCCGACCAAGAATCAGTACTCCGCCCGGTACGAGGAGACGCAGGCATTCTCCACCCGATTTCAGGAGTTCGCGCGGGACCTCGCCAAGCGCTGGACCGACAAGTACGATCTGTACGGGAAGACGGTCCTGGAGATCGGGTGCGGCAAGGGTGAGTTTCTCGTCCACCTGGTGGAGCAGGGTGCCGGCGCCGGCATCGGGATCGACCCGGGTGTCCGGCCCGAGCGCATCACCAGCCCGGTTGCCGGCCGGCTGACCTGGATCACGGNCCTCTNCNCCGAGCGGTATGCGCACCTGACCGCCGATGCCGTCGTGTGCCGGCACACCCTGGAGCACATCGCGCCGGTCGGCGACTTCATGCGGATGATCCGGGCCGCGCTCGGTGACCGGACCGATATCCCGGTCCTCTTTGAGCTGCCGGACGTCCTGCGGGTGCTGCAGGAGGCGGCGTTCTGGGATGTGTACTACGAGCACTGCTCCTATTTCAGCGCCGGTTCGCTGGCGAGGTTGTTCCGAGCTACCGGGTTCGAGGTGCTCGACGTCTCCCTCGACTATGACGATCAGTACCTGCTGATCGAGGCGCGGCCGTCCACCGTTCCGGCGGCCGGTGACCCGCTGCCGATCGAGGACGACCTGGCCACCCTGCGCGTCGGGGTACGGCACTTCCAGCGTGAGGTGGCCACGACGCTGAACCGGTGGAGCGAGATGCTGTGGCGCGGGCACCAGCGCGGCGAAAAGGCGGCGATCTGGGGTTCGGGCTCCAAAGGTGTGTCGTTTCTGGCGACCCTCGGCCCGGCCGCCGACCTGGTCCGCTACGCCGTCGACATCAACCCGCACAAACACGGCATGTTCATGGCGGGCAGCGGCCACCGTATCGTCCCGTCCGAGTGGCTGCGGGAAGATAGGCCGGATCTTCTGATCATCATGAATCCGATCTATCGTGACGAGATCGCGGGGGAGTTGACCCGGCTGGGCGTCGACACCGAGCTGAGGGCCGTCTGAGTGAGCAATGTCTGTCTGGTGAGCAACGTCTGTCCGGTGACCAATGTCTGTCCGGCATGCCAGGGCACCGCGCTCGAAGACCTGGTACGTGTTGAGCGTTCGCCGGTGATGACCGGCGTGCTGTGGCCGTCGCGGGAAGCCGCCATGACCGCGCAGCGCCGTGCTCTGGAGCTGTCGCTGTGTGCCGAGTGCGGCACCGTGGTCAATGTCGCGTTCGAGGCCGGCCTCGTCGAGTACGGCGGCGAGTATGACAACTCGCTGCACTTCTCGCCCGCCTTCCGGGCGTACGCCGAGGCGTTGGCGGACCGTCTGATCGTCCGGCATAACCTGGTGGGGCGGGAGGTTGTCGAGATCGGGTCGGGCAAGGGGGACTTCCTGCGCCTGTTGTGTGCCCGGGGACTGTGTGCCGGAACCGGGTACGACCCGACCTACATCGGCCCCGAACGTGCCGACGACGCCGCGGTGACCTTTGTGGTCGACCTGTACGGTTCGCGCTATTCCCATCTCCCGGCGGATCTTGTCGTCTGCCGGCACGTCCTCGAGCACGTGTCCGATCCACTGGGCTTTCTGACCGATATCCGCAATGCGCTGGGCGGCCGGGACGCGTCGCTGTATCTCGAGGTGCCCAACGGCGGCTTCGTCCTCGGCGAGGCGGGGGNGTGGGACTTCATCTACCCGCACGTGTCGTACTTCTCGCCGGCTGGACTTCGGCGGGTGGTGAGCGCGGCCGGGTTCACCATCACCGACGCCGGAACATCCTACGGTGACCAGTTCCTCTGGATCGAGGCCAAGACGGCGCCGACGACCCGTCCGTCCGGTCGGATCGGACCGGCCGCCGGCGAGGACGTGGTGGCGACGGACCGCTTCGTGGTCCAGGCCAGAAAGTTCGGTGACGTCTACCGGGAGGTTGTCGGGCGCTGGTCCGCGCATCTCGCCGACCTGGCGACGGACGCCGATTCCGCCTGGGACGCGCCGCGTGCGCTGGTCTGGGGCGCGGGGTCCAAGGGGGTGGCATTCCTCAACGTGTTGGACGTCGGTTCCGCCGTGCGGGGAGTCGTCGACCTCAACCCGCGGAAGAGGGGCCTGTTCGTGCCCGGCACCGGGCATCCGGTGTTGGCACCCGAGGACCTGTCGGTGGAGCGGGTGGGGCGCGTTTTTCTTCCGAATCCGCTGTATCTGGACGAGGTGCGCGGCCGGTTGGCGGAACTGGGTGTGCCCGCGGAGGTCGTGCCACTTAGCAGCTGACAATCTCGTCAGCAGAGGTTCGGCTCCGGTCGGACGGAGGGACGATGGAGAATGGCCATACCTATCGACAGCGGCACCCAGGACGAGGCCCGACCCAAGGGACCTGATCGCCAGGCGGGGCGTGGTGTCGTGGGGCGTGATGTTGTGGGGTGTGATGTTGTGGACCGTGGTGTTGTGGGGCCCGGTGTCCCGTCACCCCACCCGGACGCCCGGCCGCTCGTGACGGTGGGACTACCCGTCTTCAACGGGGAGAACTTCCTGGCTCGGGCGCTGGAGTCGATCGTCGTGCAGGACTACCCGAATCTTCAGATCGTCGTCGCCGACAACGGCAGCACCGACCGAACCGAGCAGATCTGCCGGGAATTCGTCCGCCGGGATCCGCGGATCGAGTACCACCGGAGTCCGGTGAACCGCGGCGCGGCCTGGAACTACAACCGGATCGTCCACCTCGCCGCGGGAACCTACTTCAAGTGGGCCGCCCATGACGACCTCTGCGCCCCCGCGTTCGTCAGCCGGTGCGTCGAGGCCCTGACTGCCGCGTCGTCCGCCGCCGTCCTGGCCTACCCCAAAACGGCGCTCATCGACCTGAACGATACGGTGACCGGTGGCTTCGAGGATGGGATGAACCTGTGTGAGCCGACGCCGCACGAGCGTCTGCGACACTTCCTGTCGACCCGTACGGAATACCATCCGGTATTCGGCGTCATACGGGCAGAAGCGCTCCTGAAGACGGATCTCATCGGAAAGTACGTCGGTTCAGACGTGGTTCTCCTGGCGCAGCTCGCCCTGGGCGGCCAGTTTGTCGAGGTGCCCGAACGCCTGTTTCTCAGGCGTTTCCACGAGAATACTTCTATGAATGCCAACCCAGATGCCGCGGAACGCGCTCTGTGGTTTGACCCGCACCGGCGGGCGCCGTCGCTGCCGATGGTGGAGAAGACCATCAGGATGGTTCACGTGATCCTGTCCCACGACCGGCTCGACCGGGCCGAGCGGGCTCGCTGCCTGGCGGTTCTGGGGCGGCAGTGGGCATTGCCCCATGCTCGGCACATGGGTGGCGAGGTACGCGCGGCATTCGGGACCCGAATCGGGACCCGAATCGGGACACGAATCGCCGCGAAGTTCCCCTCCCAGCGGTCCAGGTAGCGCGGCGACACGCGGGTCGGCCTGCATATCGGCGCGGCGCAGGGCGACTACATTGAATCGGTCCAGGCTGATGATGGGATCGGTTCAGGTGCATGAATCCTTGGAGCCCCGAATGACAGAACCTTCCGGTCATGGTGCGGACCAGGCCTCGCCGTCGGCGTCGTCGGCTTACCGGGGGAGTCCGACATGGACATCGTGACGGTCTCCAGAACGGCGTTCCGCCGATGGTATGTCATGCTTCCGATCCTGCTCGCCACGGCGGCCGCAATCGGGATCACGATGTCTGTCGCCAAGCCCGTCTACCAGACGAAGGCCATGGTCCTCGTGGTCGGCCCGTCGGTGGAGCAGAAGCTCGCCGCATCCTCCTCCGGTTCCGGGTTTATCCTGCAGCCCGTCAACCCGCTTTCCTACTTCGGCGATTCGCTCAAGTCGCTGGCTCTCACGGAGTCGAAGATCATGGACTCTCGCCAGGTACGGGAGGAGATCCGTTCGGCTGGATTCCATGGTGACTACGAGATCTCGGTGCAACCGGAGACGGTATTCCTCGACATAACGGCCACGGCCGCCGATCCCACCGAGGCCACTCGCACCCTGGATCAGGTGGTACGTGTGATCACCGCGAAGTCGAACGGCCTGCAGTCTGCTGTGCCGCCGGACCAGCGTTACCGGATAGCGCCGCTGTCCGAGCCGCCGCTGATGAGCGTGCGGCCCGCCCGCAGCCTCAAGCTGCTTGGCACCGTCGCGTTCCTCGGCGTAGCGGCGGCGCTGGGGCTGGCGCTTGCCGTCGACGCCGAGGTCGGGCGCCGGGCCCGGTCACGGTCACGGGCGGAGCATTACGGTGCCGCCCGGGCAGGCGCCAGCCGCGGCCGGGGTCGGCGCGGACGGCACGCACTGCCCGAAGATTCCATGGCGGGCACTCGACGGGTCGCCTGGCGGTTCGAGGCGAATCGGTGAGAGGCGAACCGGTGATCAGCGGGCTGGTGGCCGGATGACCGCCGGCTCTCTCGTCGGCCGGGCGGCGCCGGGGGTCGGGCCGTTCGGTACCGGCCAGGCACCCGGCGTCGCCGGGCCGGTGCTCGCCGCGGTCGCGTTCGGATCCGCCACCGTAGCGGCGGCGATGGTGCTCGGGCCGGTCGGGCCGGCCGTGGTGCTGGCCGTCCCGGCCGTGGCGGTACCCCTGCTGGCGAGTCGGCGGGACGCGGTGACGCTGCTGACATCGATGGTCTTCGTTCTCTTTGCCGTGCCGGCGACCTACCGGCTCCCCCCGCTGGGGAAGCTGACCGTGCCCGTCGGCCTCTGCTGTCTTGCCGGCTGGCTGGTTCACCAGGCCGCACGACGTGCCCGCTTCGACCCGGTGTTCCAGCCGGTGCGGGCCGCGACGCTGGTACTCGTATGGGTTCTCACGCTCAGTTTCGCGATGATGTTCACCCGCGTGGTGGAGGCGACAGAGGTCAGCTCCGCTCATCGCAGTCTCGTGACGGTGGTGGCACAGGCCGGGGTGACGCTGTTGGCCGCCGATGCGATCCGGTGCCGGACCCGGCTGGACAGCCTGCTGCGCCGGGTGGTGCTGGGCGCCACCTTCATGGCCGCCATCGGCGGGATCGAGTTTNTGACCGGNCGTAACTACAGCGCCGTCCTGGTCCCCCCGGGACTGTCGCTCAGTCCGGACGTCGATCGCATTGACGTCCGGTCCGGCTTCGAGCGGGTCGCCGCGACGGCCGTGCATCCGATCGAGTTCGGGGTTGTCCTGGCCGTGGTGTTGCCGTTGGCCCTGCACTACGCCATTGCCGCCCGCGGGTGGGCGCGGGTCGGTGCCTGGGCCCAGGTCGCCGTCATCGGGGCCGTCCTGCCGATGAGCGTCTCGCGAAGCACCGCCGTGAGCCTCGCCGTGGCGATCCTGACCCTGACGGCGATCTGGCCGGTTCGCCGCCGCCTCAACGGCCTGCTGGCGCTGGCCGGGTCCGTCCTCGTCCTGCACACGGTGTTTCCCGGTCTGATCGAGGCGACCGTCTCGCTGTTCCTGCGGGCCGACGCGGACCCCAGCGTGACCGGCCGCACCGAGGACTATGCCCCGGTCTGGAAGTTGTTCACGCAAAGGCCGCTCCTCGGCCGTGGGCTGGGCACGNTCACCCCCCACCAGTACTTCTACCTTGACAATCAGCTACTCGGCTCGGTGCTGGAGACCGGAGTCGTCGGGACAACCGTGCTGCTGGTCTGGGTCGCCGTCGGTCTCTCGGTGGCCCGTGGGGCGCGGCGGTGGGCCCGGGAACAGCGTGACCGGGAGCTCGGCCAGGCGTTGACGGCCTCGATCCTCGCCGGGGTCGCCAGTTTCCTCACCTTCGACGCCCTGAGCTTCGCGTTGCTCGCCGGCCTGCTGTTCCTGCTCATCGGCTGCGCCGGAGCACTCTGGCGGATGACCGCCGCACCGGCGGTCCTGGCCCCCGGGGGGCAGCGGTGACCCAGCCGGCCGTGACCCAGCCGGCCGTGACCCGGTCGGCCGCCCCGTCGGGGGCGAGGGAGACCGTGGCGGAACCGTCGCCGCCCCGTCGGGCGCCGCGCGGTTCGATGGCCAGCGGCGCCCGGTGGATGTCGGTGAACCAGGTTGTCGTGCAGGTCACCCGCCTGCTGGTCCAGGTCGTCCTGGCGCACCTGCTCGAACCGCGGGCGTTCGGTCTCATGACGATGGCGCTGGTCATCGTGATGTTCCTCGAAATTCTGCGGGGTTTCGGGACCGGCATGGCGGTCGTCCAACGAGACAAGATCAGCGAGCGGCTGCTCAGCAGCGTCTTTTTCCTCAATATCGGGCTTGGTCTGGTCATCTCGGGCCTGCTGGCGTTGCTGGCGCCCGGCCTGGCCAGCCTGTACGGCGACTCGGCGCTGACGCCCGTGCTCCAGGTCCTGGGCCTCGGCCTGCTGCTCGCCAGCCTCGGTGACCTGCAACAGTGGCTGCTCCGCCGGGAGATGAAGTTCGGTGCCGTCGCCGCGGCGAACATCATCGGGACGGCGGCCAACGCGGCCTGCTCGATCGTGCTCGCTCTGCTGGGCTACCAGGTGTGGTCACTGGTCATCGGCTATCTGGTCGGATTCGGGGTCACCACCCTCGTCGCGTGGCTGCAGTCGCCGTGGCGTCCCAGGGCCTCGTTCAGCCCCGCCGAGGTCAGGTCCGTGCTGCGTTTCAGCGCCAACCTGAGCGGGTTCAGCGTCTTCAACTTCTTTCTGCTGCACGGCGACAAGGTGATTGTCGGGCATTTCCTCGGAGCCCAGCAGTTGGGCTACTATGGCCTGGCGCAGCGGGTGCTCATGTATCCGGTGAGCACTGTTTCCACGGCGTTTCAGGAAGTCATGTTCGCCGGTCTTTCCCGGCTCCAGAACGATCACTCCGCGATCCGCCGGGTCTATTTCCGGTCATGCGCGGTCGCCGCTCTGGTCTGTTTTCCGGTCATGGCTGGACTCACTGTCGTCGCGCGCGACGTCGTCCTGGTCGTGCTCGGCGCGCGCTGGGAACGGCTGGTGCCGCTCATCTGGCTGCTCGCCCCGATCGGCGGCATCCAGTCGGTGAGNTTCAGCGTCGGAGTCCTCTACAACGTGAAGGGAAGAACCGACCTGCTGCTGCGCTGGGGAATCTTCTCCGGCCTGCTGATGCTCGGCAGCTACTTCGCCGGCCTGCCGTGGGGAATCAACGGGGTCGCGGCGGCGTACGCCATCGTGATCGTCCTCCTGCTGCCGCCCGGCTTCGCGATTCCCTTCAGCCTGGTGGACGCGAAGCCGCGCGAGCTGGTCACCGCGGTCTGGCCGCACGTCGTGGCGACCGCGGGGACCGTCGCCGTGATGGCCGCCGTCCAGTGGCTCACCCACGGGTTCCGGCTCGCCCGCCCGGTGTGCCTGTTGGCGAGCGTGCTGGCTGGTGCCGCGACCTACGTCGTGATCACGTGGAGGCAACGTCCACCCGCGTTGGCGGACCTACTGCAGTGCGTCCGGCGCGCGAGCGCCGGCTCGGGGCAGCCTGCTTCGGCGTCGTCGCGCAGAGACGGCGCGCTGGGCCCGACGGCTCACGGGTGAACCCGATGGCTCAACGGTGAAGGAGTTCACTCTTATGAAAGACGCCCCCACGGCGGATCAGCGGGACGTGGTGCTGGCCCTGCCGATCGAGACGCTCCAGGACATGGCGATCAGGGCGTACATGCGTCCTCCCGATCGTCTCCTGCTAACCCTGCTGCGATCGCCCCGGGTCCGGCGCGTGGTGGTGGCCGAGCCGTTCCGGAGCCATCTCGGTACGGTGCTGCGGGGCGGCCGGAGCACCGTCCTGCCACCGTCCGGTGGCGTTGAGGGGCATCTGGTGTCGCCGCAGCGGTGGCGCCGCAAGGACCCGGTGACGCTGCCGTCGCTGCGGGCGGCCTATCGGCGGTATGACAGGAGGCTCGGCCGGGCCGCGGCCCGAGCCGGCTGTAAACGACCCGTCGTGATCACCATGTATCCGCCGCTGGCGGGCTTTGCCGACATGTCCTGGGCCGGCTCGGTCATGTACTACGCCCGGGACGACTGGGCGACCTACCCACCGCTACGGCGGTGGCATCCGGCCTTCCGGCATGCCTACGAGGAGATCCGGCGCCGGCGGCTGCCGGTCATCGCGGTGTCCAGGCCGCTGCTGGAACGCCTCCATCCCACCGGTGCCGGGCTGGTCGTGCACAACGGTGTCGATCCGGCCGAGTGGCTGCGCCCGCCGTCCCCGCCGGACTGGCTCCGGCGCCTCCCGCGGCCGTGGTGCGTGTATGCGGGCACCGTCGACACTCGCCTCGATCTGGACATGATTCGCCGCCTGGCGTCGGCCGGCACCGTGATTCTGGCCGGCCCCATCCCGGACGAGGCCTCCGTCCGGTCGCTGCGGTTGCTGCGGTCGGTGCGGTTGCCTGGGCATCTGCCCCGGCCGGCCGTGACCGGTCTGATCGCCGCGGCCGACGTGTGCCTGCTCACCCACCGGAGCACTCCGTTGACCGAGGCCATGGACCCCATCAAGATCTACGAATATCTGGCGGCCGGGCGTCCCGTCCTCGCCACGGACCTCGCCCCGGTTCGGGGCATCGGGCGGCGGGTCCGGCTGCTGCGCCCGGGGGACGATCCGGTGGCGGCGATGAACGAGGTCCTGATCTGGCCGGCCGTCACGGAGGCTGACCGGCTGGATTTCGTCGCGGACAACAGCTGGTCCGCTCGGCACGTCGCCTTCCTGGACTTCGTCCTTGGCCCGGCCGCGCCGGCCGAATCCCGTCTTCTGGCGGTGCAGGCGTAGACCGGCTGGCGGTCCTCGCTCGGGTCTGCGGACCCGCGAAAAGAGCCGGTATGGCGCGGCCTCCGGCTCAGTGGGATATCCCTGGAAGGATTCGATGGCTCGCGCTGAGTTGACCAATCGACGCCGGTATGTCCTGATTGGATCCGTGGCGATGCTTGCGGTGCTGGTGGCGGGCGGTGGGCTGCTGGTCGCCCTTCGCTCGAGAGGCGGGCCCNCGCGGACGGCGGGCGCACCGGCCCCCGCCACTGTCCCGGCCGGGGTTTCACCGGATGGCGCTGCCGCGACCCGCGGCCTACCAGGGGACGACCAGGCCGCGGCCCGAGGATGCGACCGCAAGCCGGACGCCTCGAACACCGGCCCCGCGCCCGGATCCCGGTTCCAGCCGATGCCCGCCGGGAAACTGGCCACTCCCGGACAGGTACTGGAGAACAAGGAGTTCTCCGGACTCATCGACATCTACGCCGACAACGTGACGATAAGAAACTCGATCGTCCACGATGGCATCCGCGTGCGCGGAAGCCACGTGCTGATCGATCACGTGGCGACAAGTGGGATTGCGATCAGCGGTGGCACCGGTCACGTCATCCAGTACAGCAATCTTTCCGGTGGCGACGACGGCTTCCACATCTCGTCCACGCTCGAACCGGTTTCCGGCGTCATCATCCGCCATAACTACGTCCACGACCGAAGGCCGCCGAAAGGGGCCCACACCGACGGCATCCAGGTCCGCGGCGTCCGGAAACTGAGTGTGGTGTGCAACAACATCGACCTCTCCCCGTACGACAAGACCCAGACAGCCGTCGTCTTTCTGGAGTGGGCGAACGGAGGCAACCGTGACGTGGTCGTCGACCACAATTGGTTGAACGCCGGCGGAACGACGCTCGTGGTCGCCGCCAAGAATCTCCGCGTGACGGACAACCGTTTCGGCCGCGGCTTCCGCTGGAATGTCTGCCGGCTGGGCAACGACGATGCCGGTAGGAGCACTTTCTTCAGTGCCGGGAATGTCTGGGCGGACAACGGCCGGCCGGTGGTCCTGTGTGGCCAGACCCGATGACCTGTGTGGCCGGACCCGATGTGTGGCCGGACCCGAAGTAAGGTCAGGGACACGACGTCGACGTTGACGGTGCCGGGCTGCCTCCGCGGCTGCTGCCGTCACGCTCCCACGTGCCGAGGTCCCCGCGACGCACCTTCCGGCGGGCGAGCACCTTCGCCACGGTGGAGACCGCGAGGTACGCCGGCGCCGCGCCGAGCAGGCGGGGCTCGGCGCGGACCACCCTGAGCCAGTCCACGGACCCGCCGACGATGCCACGACCATCCTTCGTGGAACCGCCCGCGGGCGCCAGCCCGAGGGCGCGCAGTTGGGCGTTGCCGGCGAAAACCCGGCTCTTTTGTCGAACGAGGTCGCGTGCGGTCCGGGCCGGATGTACGACGAAACAGGTGCCGTCGACCGTGGATCGCTCATCCGGTGCGAACCGGTGATAGAGGAAGAAGTCATCCGCGATTGCGTCCGGGAAACGATCGAAACAGGCCCGGCCCTGCTCGCTCACTCCGATGACCCCACCGATTCGGCCGTTGCGCACATAGGGCAGCCGCAGCCAGATGCGGTAGTAGTCGCGTACTACACGGCTCGTGCCGGCAAGACGGATTGTCAGGTGCGGTGATGCGGCCAGTGCCGGGCCGGTCCGCAGCACGTCGGCCACCTGTAGCAGGTCGGCGCCGGACACCTCCAGGTCGGCGTCCACATAGAATCGCGGGAAGGTGGTGACCTCGGCGTCGCCAAGGTTCAGCGCGGCCGCCTTGCCGGCCTTCGCGGTCTCCACGCAGCGGACACCTCGGTCGCGGACCCGACGGGCGGTCTCGTCGGAGCAGCCGTTGGCGACCACGACGATCTCCAGGTCCTCGGGGGCGGCGCCGTCGGCGAGCCGGTCAAGGCAGCGGCCGATCACGGCCGCCTCGTTATAGGCCGGAATGACGACGCTTGCGCGCGCATGCTTATAGTGCGCCGGGGTGGCGGGGGTTTTTCCGCTCACCCGGTCGGCGCGATCTGACTGTTGCATGACAAAATCCACGGTCTGATCACCCCAGGCCGGCGCCGGCCCGCGCGACGCAGTCGTATTCAGGTAGGCGGGCGGCACACACGGTAGACCATCGTGACCGGACCGGGCGCGTGCGTGGGGACCCGACGACACTTCCCGTGGTGACGCCCGGCGCTGGCGATGAGAACTCTCGTGAACTACCAGAACTTAGGTGGACTAATGGTCGAATGTAATCTTGCGCTTCACTACAGCGGCGGCCTTGACGCGAACAAGTGGCGCGAGCGTCACGGTCGCGGCGAGGTTCCGGACGCTCTTCCGTATGGGTTCGATCGGTTGGCGCGCTATTCAGTGAAAGTCTCTCCGGTTAGCTTGCGGGTATCCCGGGACGCGTTCTTCGTTCGTGGTCCGCGTATTTTCGGCGGCTATGAGTGGGTGGAGACCGCGGCCTCCCGCCGAACGGTCGGTGGCTCGGACGTCGTCTTGTGCTGGGACGAGCGGGTCGGGGTCCCGGCGGCGCTGATGGCGGGAACGCGAAACCATCCCCCCGTCGTGACCGGCGTGATCTGGCTGGCCGATGTCGCCGGTCGACGGCCCGGCTCGCTGAAGATCGCCCGTTGTGCCCTGCGAAGGTCCAGCCGGATATTTACGCTTTCCACCGCCCAGATTCCGCCGCTCCGAACGCAGCTGGGCATTCCTGAAGGACGTTTCTCGCACGTCCTGTTCGGGGTCGACTCCACATTTTTCCGGACCTCTGTCAACCCTCCGAAGAAAGGGCTCGTGGTGAGTGTCGGAAATGATCGGCACCGCGACTTCGAAACGTTGATCCGCGGCCTGTCCCAGGGGTGGAGCAGGCTGGCGGAGCTGAGGCTGGCGGAGCTGAGACTCGAGCTGGTGACAGCCCGAAACGTGGCCGTGCCACCGTGGCTCGGCCGGCGTCGGAACCGTCTTACTCTTCCCGAGGTGAGCGATCTGTACAGGGCCGCGTCGATGGTGGTCGTCTGCCTCCGGCCCAATCTTCACGTGAGCGGCGTAACCGTCGTGCTGGAGGCGATGGCCAGTGGTNGTCCCGTCGTGGTGACCGATACCCCCGGCATCCGGGACTACGTCGATCACGGCCGTACCGGGATTCTCGTTCCGCCCTACGACACCGATGCGCTCGCTGAAGCGGTCGTGCATCTGGTGCTCGACCCGGACCGGGCGGCCGCGCTCGGTGCGGCCGCCCGCCTGGACGTCGAGCATCGCCTGAACACGGAAGCTCAGGCCCGCCGGTTCGCGACTTTGTTGAGAGAGCTCTAGCCCAGCCCGGAAAACGGAGAATCCGTGGTCAGGAGAAATACCGACAGATGGGCGTTCGGGACCGGCCGGGGTCCTCGGGCACCGACGGTTTCCTCGGTCGTGGTCGGACACCGGCATGTTTGAATGACGGTGTGGTTTCCGCTGCGTCGTCACCGCCGGCCGGTGAGCGGGGGTCATCCGGTCCCCCGCCGGGGGCGGGCCGGGCTGCGCGCCACCGGCGGGGACGAGCGGGGNGACGCCGGCTCATCGTGATGCTGTTCGCGGTGTTCCTGGCAGGTTTCACCGCGCTTACCCTTCGGCTGTTCGTATTCCCCGCCGCCGACGTGCCCGTCCAGGCGGACGCCATCGTCATGTTGGCGGGTCCGGGGGACAGAACCGGCAAGGCGATCGAGTTGGCCCGTACCGGTTACGCTCCCGTCCTCGTGATGTCCACCCCAGGGACGCGGGGGTGCTCGGCCCACGAGGCACCGAAGGCGGAGGTGATCTGCTTTTCTCCGCACCCGGTGACTACGCGGGGCGAGGCGCGGGCAGCCGCTGAGCTCGCCGCCCGACATGGCTGGACCAGGATCCTCTTCGTCACCGGCCGCGCGCAGGACACCCGCGCCCGCATCCGCATCAGCCGCTGCTTCCACGGTGATCTGCGGGTCACTGTGGTCGGTCCGCGTCGCCTCCGGGAATGGCCTTATGCGATCGCCTACGAGTGGGGCGCCCTCGCCAAGGCGCTGATCTGGCAGCGAAGCTGCTGACCCCGAGGAGCAGACCAGGAGACCGGGTGGGAATACTGGCCCACGTTGCGAGGATCCGGAATACGCCAGAAACGCCCGCCGGCCTGCGGTCGGATAACCAACCGAACGACAACCCGTCGTCTAGGGTGAGGCAGGAACTGGCGGCCGGGGCCAGCCGGCACGATTCGCGTTACGGCCGATGGCCGGACCACCACTGCCGACACAGATTACCTGGGTCACAGATTACCTGGGTCTGGAGAGGGAAATGGGCGTCGACGTCTCGATCCTGATCGTCTCGTACAACACCGGCGCGATGACGGCGGCATGCCTGGAGTCCTGTGCGGCCACGTCCGACGGCCTCGCGACCGAGATGATCGTCCTGGATAACGCCTCCACGGACGACTCCGTCTCGATCATCCGTGATCGGTTTCCCAGCGTGAACCTGATCGAGCAGAGGACGAACCTCGGCTTCGGTCGGGCGGTCAACCTCGCGGCTTCCCAGGCGAAGGGGGAGTACCTGCTCCTCCTCAACCCCGACACGGTGGTGCTCCCCGGCGCGGTCGCGAACCTGCTGGACTTTGCGCGGGCCAACCCTAGGCACGGCATCTACGGCGGTCGCACCCTCGGTCCAGACCACACCGTCGACCCCAGGTCGTGCTGGGCTGTTCCGACCGTCTGGAGCCATGTGTGCTTCGGCCTCGGACTGTCCACCGCCTTCCGGCGTTCGGCCCTGTTCGATCCCGAATCGATGGGACCGTGGCCTCGCGACACGGTTCGGACCGTGGGGGTGGTGACGGGCTGCCTGCTGCTCATCCCACGCGCGCTGTTCGAGCAGCTCGGTGGCTTCGACTCCCGTTTCTTCATGTACGGCGAGGACGTCGACCTGTCGATCCGGGCCCGCCGGGCCGGCCTGGATCCCGTGATCACACCCGCCGCGGTCGTGGTTCACCATGGCGGTGCGTCCTCCGCCGGATGGGCGGACAAGCACGTGCTGGTGATGACGGGCAAGGTGACATTGGCGCGGACCCATTGGACCGGGTGGCGCCGGACGGTGTGTCTGGCGATGCTGGTCCTCGGGGTGGCGCTGCGGGCGGCCCTCGCCACGGTAATCGGCCGGCCGGCCGGCACCGGGAGCGGCGGCTGGCGCGTCGTATGGACCCGGCGGGCCGACTGGCGGGCCGGCTATCCGCCCCTTCCGCCAGCCTAGAATGCGCCGGACCGCCGCAGCACGGCGCTAACAGTCCGGGCGATGATGGCGAGGTCGAGCATGATCGACCAATTCTCTACGTAGTAGAGGTCGAGTCGCACCCCGTCCCGCCAGGGCAGTTCTGAACGCCCATTCACCTGCCACAGTCCGGTCAGGCCGGGCTTGACCTTGAATCGACGGTGGACGGAGTCGTGATATTGAGCGACCTCTGCCGGCAGCGGCGGCCGCGGCCCCNCCAGCGACATCTCGCCGCGGAGGACGTTGACGAGTTGCGGCAGCTCGTCGATCGACAGGTGCCGTAGCGTTCGTCCGACCCGAGTGACGCGGGGGTCGTCGCGAATTTTGAAAAGTGGTCCGTCGGCCTCGTTGCGCTCCTCCAGCGCTGCCCGGCGCCGTTCGGCATCCACGTACATCGTCCGGAACTTGAGGATCTGGAACTCGCGGCCGTCCTTACCCACCCGGGTCTGGCGAAACCATGCCGGTCCGGTGCTGTCAACCTGGATGGTCAACGCGACGAGAAGCAGCAGCGGGGACAGGGTAACGAGGGCCACGGCGGCAAGGACCCGGTCGAAGATGTCTTTGGCCACCTTTCGCCAACCGGTATAGACCGGGCTCTCCACGTGTAGCAGGGGGAGACCGGCGATCGGCCGCAGGGATACCCGCGGCCCGGCGATTCCGGCCATGCTCGACGCGATGACAAGATCGACACCGGTCCCCTCGAGGTCCCAGGCGATCCGCTTGGCGGCTTCGATGTTGACCGCCACAGACGAGGCGACCACCACCGTGTCGGCCATGGCGCGGGCGACGGTGGACCGCAGCGCCGGCAGGGCGCCGAGGACGGGAAAGGGAGAATAATCGGCCGAGTAGTCGTCCTGCCGGGGTAGACATGCGCCGACGATCTCGAATCCGGCTGCGGGTTCATATCGGAGCTCGCTGACGAGTTCGGCCACCGTGCTACGGTCGCCGACGACGACGACCCGGTGGCGGGCACGGCCGGCCCGCCGAGCCGCCACCAGCCGTCGGCGGGCGAGCATCCGACCGGTAATCAGCAGCAGTAGCCCCAGCGGCAGGACCACCAGACAGAACCCGCGAGCGACTTCTGCGCGCAGGACGTAGGAGAGGATCGCCGTCGTGCCCCACAGTCGGAATGTCGCGACGCTGATCCGCCGGTATTCCTCGGTTCCGATGCCCAGATATTTCGTCTGATAGGTGTCGGCGGCGCCGAGCATGGCGATCCAGCCCAGTCCGATACCTATCGCGACGGAAAGATATGACGCCCCGTGGACGGTTGGGTTCGCATTCATGCCGAACCGGAGGAGATAGGAACAGGTAAGCGCGACCGTGATTGCCGTGGCATCGATGATGAAGATTCTGGCGGTCAGCCTGACCTTCCACTCCGGCGGCCCGGCTGCCGGCGGCTCTGGTTGCCGTTGTCGCGGAATAGCCGGGACGGTCGTGTCCCGGGGCGTGGCCGCCACCGACGAGAGCACCGCGGGGTCCTCGTCCCGCCCCCCGGTCGAGTCAGACACCTCGGGCCTTCGTCGTGCGGTGTCCCCGGCCTTGGCCATATTGGTTGTTCTCCGCTCCATCGGATGGCAGTGGGTGTTCATAGTTGCTGCTGGATTGGACCTGGAACGATCCTTCTTCCGTAGCCAGCGAAGGTGAGCCAGTCGGTGAGCAGCCCCAGCGACCCGCCGGTCGTGGCGAACGTACGCACCTCAGTGGTCGCGCGTCCAGAACCCCGTCTGGACACCTCGTCTGAACGTGTATCGCTGCCGCGACCGTGTCCCGGTGAACGCATCCGCTGGCCATGCCCCGACCGGCCGGGGAAACGGTTGAGCCGCCGGTTGCGTGCCATCCGCCGCCGGCGATGAGGAAATATCCCGACCCCCGTCGGCGACACGCCAGCATCCCGGGTTTCCAGAGCTATCAACATCCATTATCTAGAGTCACGGCGCGTGACGAGCGCGTGGTCGGAAGCTCGGCAGGACGAAATTCCACCGTGGTCCACCGACTATCCAGGTCTGTCCAGGGGGGCGTCCTTGTCTGGTTCGGGTGATTCGCCATCGGTAAGTGTGGTGATTCCGGCGCTCAACGAGGCGCGGAATCTGCGGGAAGTATTCGGCCGACTTCCGGTGGACGCCGAAATAATCCTGGTGGACGGGAACTCCACCGATGACACCGTCCGACTGGCCCGCGAGCTACGCCCCGACGTGGTCGTCGTCCGCCAGACCCGATACGGCAAGGGCAACGCCATGGCCTGCGGCTTTGCCGTGGCATCGGGGGACATCGTGGTCACGCTCGACGCCGACGGCTCGGCCGACCCGGCCGAGATACCCTCCTTCGTCGCGGCCCTCGTCCAGGGCGCCGACTTCGTCAAGGGAACCCGATTCGCCCACCGTGGCGGCAGCAACGACATTACCCTGCTGCGTACTCTTGGAAATCTCTTCTTCTGTCATCTGGTCAACCTGCTCTTCCACCGCCGGTTCACCGACCTGTGCTACGGCTACAACGCATTCCGGCGAGATTGTCTGCCGATGCTCGGGCTGATGCCGGGAGAAACCGACGGCATTCGGCGGCATGGCGACGGCTTCGAGATCGAAACCTTGATCACCCTCCGTGCGACCAAGGCCTGCCTGCGGGTCACCGAGGTCGGCAGCTTTGAGCACAAGCGCCTTCACGGCGCGAGCAACCTGAATGCGGGCCGGGATGGTATGCGCGTCCTGCGGACCATCCTCGTCGAATGGTCGGAAAACCTTACCGCCCGGTCACGAAACCGCGCCAGGTGGGACGGCATGCTGCTCAGCAGTCCCGGTCAACCGGTATCGACCATCGTCAGCCAGCGACGTCCGGGCGACCTTCCCCATGGCCGGCGCAGGACAACCGGCGCGACGGAATACGCGTGATGACCCCCCCGGCCGGCCCGCGGCTCTCGGTGGTCATCTGTGCCTATACCGAACGGCGCCGGCACGATCTGCAGCGCGCGGTGACCAGCATCGCCGAACAGACCAGGAAGGCCGACCAGCTGATCCTCGTCATCGACCACAATGACCGGTTGCGCCGGTGGGCCGAGGCTGCGTACCCCGGTGCCACCGTGATCCCCAACACCGGCCGCCGTGGCCTGTCCGGTGCCCGCAACTGCGGCGTCGGGGCCGCCACCGGCGACGTGGTCGCCTTCCTGGACGACGACGCCCACGCCGAGCCGGACTGGCTGGCCCAGTTGGCCGCCCACTACACCGACCCCCGGGTCGCCGGGGTCGGCGGTGCCGCCATGCCGGTGTGGCCGCACCGCCGACCCCGCTGGTTCCCCCCCGAGTTCGACTGGGTGGTCGGATGCAGCTACGTCGGGCTGCCGACCGACACGGCTGCGGTCCGTAACCCGATCGGAGCGGGGATGTCGTTCCGGCGGGCCGTGTTCGATCGCGTCGGCGGGTTCACCGAGGGGCTTGGGCGGGTCGGCACCACACCGCTGGGCTGCGAGGAAACCGAGTTCGGTATCCGCCTTCAGGCGATCCTCCCGGACGCTGTCGTCCGCTACGAGCCACGGGCACGGGTCTGGCACCAGGTAACCGGCGACCGGGCCTCCCTGCGGTACTTCCTGGCACGCTGCCATGCCGAAGGCCTGTCCAAGGCCGCGGTAGCCGACCGGGCCGGGGCGGACGCGGCGCTCGCCACCGAACGGCAGTACCTGAGGCGGACGCTGCCCCGAGCACTGGCTCGTGACCGCCACAGCCTGGGCACCTGGCCGCGAGCCGGGGCCGTGCTGGTCGGCACCGGGTCCACGGCCATCGGCTACGCACGCGGCCGGCTACGCCTCGCCGCCGGCCGGCGTGACACGCCACGTCAGCCGATCCCGTCGGAGGTAGCTGTGATCCCGATTCTGCTGTACCACTCGGTGACCGATTATCCGGTGGCGAGCTATCGACGTTGGACGGTCGATACCGCAACCTTTGTCCGCCATCTCACCCTCATTGCCGGTTCCGGCCGGGTACCGCTGACGGTGTCCGAGTATGTCGAACGGAGGCGGCACCAGACCCTGCCTCCGCGACCGGTCCTCATCACCTTCGACGACGGATTCGCCGACAACCTGGCCGCCGCTCGTGAGGTCGTCGCGCACGGGCTCACCGCGACCTGCTACGTCGTCACCGACTGGATCGGCCAGGTCGGCATGCTGCGCGGCGCCGACCTGCGGACCCTGGCCGGCCTCGGGGTCGAGATCGGTGGTCACAGCCACACCCATCCCCGGCTCGACGAGCTTCGCCCCGACGAGGCGCGCCGGGAGATCAGCGACTGCAACGCCCGGTTGACCGCTGCGATCGGCGCACCGGTGGGCTCCTTCGCCTACCCCCACGGCAATTACGACCATGCCGTTCGGCGGCTCGTCGGGCAGGCCGGCTTCACGTCCGCCTGCGGGGTGCGCAACATGATGTCGCACGGCGCCGACGACCCGTTCGCCCTTGCCCGACTGACCGTGACGGTCGACACCCCGGACCGGCAGATCAGGGCGTGGCTGGACGGGGCCGGCCGCGCGGCCCCCGCTCGGGAGTTGCTGCGTACGCGGGGCAGCCGGCTCTCCCGTCGAACGAGGGCTCGGCTCCTCGGCCCGCGTCTACCCTACCGACCAATCGTCACCGATCTGCCCGTACCAGCCGATCTGCCCGTACCAGCCGTCCCGGCGGCGTTCGGGGAGGTGCGGCCGTGACCACCACGCCGCCGGCCATGATGCTGCCGGGCGACGGTCCGATCGCGCTGCACGAGGTAGAACTGTCCGCGCCGCTTCCGGTGCTCACCGGTGACGGGCCGGCACAGGTGCTGGTCCGGCTGCACGGCCGTCCCCTGGGGGTGGTCGCTGCGACGCTGTCCCCGGCCGGCCTGCGCCCGGACCAGCTCGCCGGCCGGGTCATGGACAGACTCGGGCCGGACGTGGCCGCCCACCTGACCGCGGACGGGCTCGCGGTTCCCGAAACGGTCCCGATCGACGGAGTTGTGACGTCAGACGTCTGCCGGCCGGTGCTCCCCGCCGAGCTCGCCGGGACCGTCGTCGTGACAAGCTGCGTCGCCTCCCCCTCGCTGGCGGCCACGCTCGCGGGAATCCTGGCGCAGTCCGTGCCAGCGCAGGAAATCATCGTGGTCGACAACCGGCCGCGCACGAGCGGCATCCGCGAACAGCTCAGTCGGATGGCCGGCGAGGTGCGCTACGTCGCCGAGCCAGAGAGGGGGCTTTCCCGGGCCCGCAACGCCGGACTGGCCGCCGCGACCACACCGGTGGTCGTCTTCACCGACGACGACGTCGAGGTCGACCCGCGCTGGTTGGAGTTCCTCCTGTCCGGGTTCGCCGCCGGCTCGGGTGTCGTCGACGAGACGGTGGGGTGCGTCACCGGGCTGATCCGGCCACTGGAGCTCTCAACCCCGGCGCAGGTGTGGTTCGAGCAGTTCGGCGGCTTCGGCAAGGGCTTCGTCGGACGCCGGTTCGACCGCACCGAAAATCGATCAGGCGACCTGCTCTATCCCTATACCGCGGGCGTGTTCGGCAGCGGCGCGAACAGCGCTTTCCGGACTGATACGCTGCGTCAGCTTGGTGGTTTCGACGAATTTCTCGGCACGGGCACCGCGGCCCGCGGTGGCGAGGATCTCGACATCTTCCTGTCCGTGGTGCGCAGTGGCCACGTCCTGGTCTACGAGCCGGCCGCGCTGATCCGCCACCTGCACAAGCGGACCACTGTCGAACTGCGGCGCCAGATGTACGACTACGGGGCCGGCCTCGGGGCGATGGTCACCAAACGCATCGCGACTCAACCCGCCGAACGCCTCCAGATCGCCCGTCTCGTCCCCGGCGGCCTGCATCATCTTCTCCACCCACGCAGCAGCAAGAACGCCGGCAAATCCCGTGACTATCCCCGGTCCCTGACCTTGATCGAGTTGGTCGGTGTGGCCCGAGGGCCGGTCGGCTATGCCGCCAGCCGGGCCCTCGCCCGGCGCCGGCAGCGCGATCTTCCTCATGACCACGCACCGACTCCCGGTGCTCCCCCCGCCCCCTTTCCCAGGGCGCCCATCCCCGAACCGCGGATCTCCACCGTGACCACTGGAGCGCAACCATGAGCAGCGTGTACGCCCGCCGAACAACGCAGGCGGCGCTCGTGGCGGTAACCGTGATGCTCGCCTTTCTTGTGGTCTGCCGAACAGATTCTCCGGTACGGGTCCTGCTCGCCGTCCCCGCCGCCTTCCTCCTTCCCGGGGCCGCCGTGCTGGCCAGGCTCCCGGTCGACGGGACGGCGGCATGGATCGGGCTTGCCGTCGCCATCAGCCTTGCCGTCGACGTCCTGACCAGCATGCTCATGGTCTGGTCGGGATGGTGGCACCCAGCCGTGATGCAGTCCGTCGTGGGACTTGCCTGCTGCGCGGTCCTCATCCACAGCCTGCGCGCGGAGCTGCGCGCCCAGCCGCGCGCCCGGCCGCGCGCTGACGGGAAGGTGCGAGGGCGTTGACCGGCAGACCGCTGCTTCCGCCGGAGATACCGGATCCCCGGCTCGGCCAGAACGCGGCTTCCCAGCCCCACGCCGCGGCTGCCCGGGCCCGCCTGCGCTCGGTCCGTCAAAGACGGCCCGAGGACCCCGGAATCCGGCGGCCGGCGCGGTTGTCAGGCCCCTTCGCGACGGGCCTTCGCTGGCTGTTTCCGCTGGCGGTCGGCATCACCCTCTGGGGGCTGTCACTGCGGTGGATCCACGTCGAGAACCTCACCGACTACGGTCTCCCGCCGGCACTGCCCATCGCCTGGTACGTCGGCCTGGGCGTGCTCCTGCTCGGCGCTGTCGGCGCCGTCGGGCGGGCCCGCTTCCAGCCGTTCATCGCGGCGGCCTACCTGCTTGCCTGCATTCTCGTGCTCTACGGCACCCTTCCGCTCATCCTGGACGTTCCGCACTACCCCTGGGTGTACAAGCACATCGGCGTGGTCCGCTATATCGAGCAGCATGGCGGCGTCGACATCGACATCGATATCTACCACCGATGGCCCGGCTTCTTCGCCGGTACCGCGGTCTTCGGCTCGCTTGCCGGCCGACCCANCCCGATCGCCTTCGCCGCCTGGACCGAGGTCTTCTTCACCGGCATCGACGCCCTTCTCGTCTGGGCGGCCACCAGGACGCTGCTTCGCGAGCCACGGATCGCTGCGGGCGCGGCACTGGTCTTCGTCGTGACGAACTGGGTCGGGCAGGACTATTTCGCCCCCCAGGCCCTCAGCCGGACGCTGGCCCTCGCCCTGTACCTGGTGCTCCTGCGGCAACTCCGCACCGGCGCGCCGAGGGCCATCCTGCGGCGGACCGTGCGGTCCGCCGGAGTCCACAGCAGAAGGCCGCCGCTGCGCTTCGCCGCCCCGCCAGGCCCAACCTGGCCGCTGCCGGTGGCGGTCGGCGTCGTGCTGCTCCTGGACGGGGCGGTGGTGGTCAGCCACCAGTTGACCCCGTACCTGCTCCTCCTCGGAGTCGGTGCGCTGACCGCGGCCGGGCTTGTGCGGCCGCGGTGGGTGGTGGTCGCCATGGCCGGTCTGACGATCGCCTATCTGATCCCGCACTTCGCCTATGTTCAGGATCATTTCGGGGTCTTCAGCAGTCCCGACCCGTTCGCGAACGCCCGGTCAGAGGAGCCGCCGCTTCCTTCGTCGGGGAAGCTGGCCAAAACCACCGGACTGATCCTGACCGGCACGGTCTGGGCGCTGGCCGGAGTCGGCGGGCTGCGCCGGCTGCACCGCGGTGACGGCCGGGTGCTCCCGCTCATCCTGCTGAGCATCGCACCGGGCGTCATCCTGTTCGGGCAGAGCTACGGCGGTGAAAGCATCCTGCGGGCGATTCTGTTCTCCCTGCCCTGGTGCGCGCCGTTGGTGTGCTGCGCCGTCGCGCCGATGACCGGGCGGTGGCGACGGCGGCACGTCCTGGCGGGCTGCGGCGGGATTCTCCTCCTCGCCACGCTCTTCATGCCCGCCTTCTTCGGGAAGACGGAACTGAATCTCATGAACGCCGACGAGGTCCAGGCCGGTGATTATCTGTACGCGCACGCCCGGCCCGGGTCGGTGGCCGTGCTGACCGGGGCCACCTTCCCGAGCCGCTACGGGGCTCGATATCCCGAGGTGGACGATGTCCTGATCACCGACACCTTCGGCGAGCGCGCAATCAGGCCATCGACGGTGAATGCCGTGGCCGACTTCATCGGAACGTACCCGGGACGGGGTTACCTCGTTTTCTCGACGGCACAGGAGGTGTATGACCGTGTATACCGGACGGCGACCGCCGGTGCGCTGCGGGCGGTGGAGACGGCCGTCCGCTCCTCGCCGCGGTTCCGCCTCTGGTACGCGACCCGGAACACCCGTATCTACGAACTCGCCGGATAGCACCTGGACCCTGCCGCGGCCCCGTTCGCCGCGGACTCTGCCGCTATCGGCGAACGGGGCCGCCGGCCAGAGCGGTGCCCAGAGCGGTGCGCTGTACCGCAACGGCATGGCGTTGGCGATGAGCGGCGGCCTCTCGTCGTTGGTGGGCAGCCTCTACTGGGTGCTGGCCGCCCGGCAGGCCGACCGGCCGTCGGTCGGCGAGGCCACCGCCCTCATTTCGGCCCTCACCGGTCTGTCCTACCTGTGCCAGCTGGGCCTGGGGGGCGCATTGACCGCCTTCCTGCCGCAGGCGGGGGGCCAGGCGCGCCGCCTGGTCGTCGGCGCCTACGCCGGCGCGGCCGGCCTCAGCCTGCTGGTCGGTTTGAGTTTTGCCTTGCTGGCCGCCCGGATGAGCCCGGCTCTCGCAGTTCTCCAGTCACCCCGGATCGCCCTCTTCTTCGCCATCTCGGTGGCGATCTGGTCGCTGTTCGCACTGCAGGACAACGTCTTCACTGGCCTGCGGAAGGCGGTCGTCGTACCGATCGAGAACACCGCTTACAGCGTCGTCAAGCTCATTCTGCTCGTCACCTTCGGTGGCGGGGTGAGCGGACTGGCATTGTTCACCTCCTGGGTGATGCCCGCGGCGGTAGCCGTCATACCGGCGTCGGTCATGCTGCTGGTGTGGCTGCGACCCGCCGGACGTGCGCCAAGCCCACCCGGGCTGGCCGCGGACTTCCGAAAATACCTGGCCGGCGACTCGCTGGCGGAGCTGGTGTCCCAGCTCAGCACGACGCTCCTGCCGATGATTGTCATCGCCCGGATCGGGGCGACGGAAGGGGCCGCGTTCGGAATCAGTTGGTTGATCATATGCACGGTCGACGAAATCCCCTGGAGCCTCGGGACCTCGCTCACGGTCGAAGGCGCGCAGCCCGGCGCCGACTCTCGCCGCCTCCAACGGGCGATGCTGCGCCGCATTCTCCCGATTGTTATCGGAATCGTCCTCGCCCTCATCGTCGCCGCGCCGCTTGTACTGGCTCTCTTCGGCCCCTCCTACCGGGCCGACGCGACCACTGTGCTTCGACTGCTGCTGTTGGGCTCGGTCGCCCGCACAGTCGTCATCCTGGAGCTGTGCACGGCCCGCGCGCAGCGGAGGGCCGGGTGGCTCGTGTGTATCGAGGCGCTGCTGGCGGTGCTGGTGCTGCCCAGTCTCTGGCTGCTGGGTGGGAGCCTGGGACTGGCGGGGGNCGGNCNGGCCNGGTTCGGATCACAGACCGCGACCGCGTGTGTGGTGCTCGCCGCGGGTCGAACCGGCGATGACCAGGTCGACTCGCCACCCTACCGCGGCTTCTCCGCCCGCCCACAGGTCAGCACCGGAAAGCGCGCGTCCTGAACATCGAGATCCTTGCGACTGACGTCGCCGACTGCCAGACCCAACAACGCCGAGACACCGGCCAGGACGTTTCCGAAACCCTCCACCGTGGCCTCGATCCCGACTCGGGCGAGTTCGGCGCGAAGACCCGGCGGCGTCCAGCGCCACTTGTCGTCGGCCCCGTCGTCCACGTCAATACGTCCCAGTGCCGGAACCGAGATCAACAGGACGCCGTTCGGTCGAAGCGACCGCCACAGATTCTCCAGACAGCAGCCCGGAGAGGTGTACTGAAGGACCTGAGTGAGAATCACACAGTCGAACTCGGCGGCGGGCAGACTGTCCGCGACATCGAGGTCGACATGAAGATCGGCATGATGGTTCGTCTTATCCCGGTCGATGATCGTAATCCGACCCGGAGTTCCGAACCGCGAGCTGTATTCCGCGTTTTTGACCTCCAGTACATGCCCCCGGATATCGTTGGCATGCCGACTGATCCACTGTTCGATATAGTGCCGGTCGACCGGCAGCCCGCGGTCCCATCCGTAACGGTCGCTGAACGGTCTGACCCGTTTCATGTTCCCCCACGACACCCGGAGCCCAGGCGCGTTCCGCAGCGTCCAGTACGCCATCTGCCGCACCACTTGCGGCGATCGCCGGTAGTAGCCGAGAGCCCACTCCGGCGGGAATCTCTCCCGCTCGACCGCCGGGTTCCCCGCCCTGGGCCTGTCACGTTGCATCACGTCACGCGTCACAGCCTTTCCGGTCGTCGTCACCGCCAGGCGGCCGTTTGCCGCTCCCGGGCGTAGAGCAACGGTCCGGCGGCGTAGCCGGCGAACTCCCGCAGCAGGGCACCCTTCGGGGCCTGGACCCGCCCGTCGAGCCGCTGGCTCGTCGCATGGCCGATGCGGGCCATCCCACGCAGGCCTCGTGGGATGCGACGTACCACCTCACCCCGGGTCGACCGCTGGAGAAGCAGCTTGGCCAGGAAGGCCGTGAAACCGGAGCCGTAG
This sequence comes from Frankia sp. Allo2, assembly GCF_000733325.1. Taxonomy (NCBI): domain Bacteria; kingdom Bacillati; phylum Actinomycetota; class Actinomycetes; order Frankiales; family Frankiaceae; genus Frankia; species Frankia sp. Allo2. The sequence goes on along the minus strand of NZ_JPHT01000005.1, from coordinate 150,445 downwards.
CCGAACATCTGAGCGAGCAGCGCCGCGTCGTCGGCGCGGTGGTGATGCCAGACGAAGGCGGCTGGTTCGTACGCGATCGCTCGGCCCGCCCGCAACATGCGCACGAAGAGATCGAGGTCCTCGCCGCCCCGGCTCCTGGTGCCCGCTCCCAACGCCTCGTCGAAGCCACCCAGGTCCCGCAGGAACGCGACGTCGAACCCGACATTCGCGCCGGTGCCGACGAAACCTATATAGGGGTACAGCGGACCGTGCCGCTCGTTGTCGGCGAGGTCGAAAAGCACCGGCTCGCAGCGGGTGGACCAGTACGACGCCCGGGCGTCGAAGTAGACTTCGGCCGCGCTCACGATGCTCGCCGTGCAGACGAGTCCCGTGACGCACGCAACGTCCGGCCGGCGCCGGAAACCCCGAACCAGCCCGTCGATCCAGCCGGGGTCAACCGAGACGTCGTCGTCGGTATAGGCGACGTACACCCCCCGCGCCAGCGCGAGCCCGCGGTTGCGGGCGCGGGAGAGACCCGGGCGTGGTTCGGGGACATAGCGGAATCGTTCGTCGGTGGCCGAAAACGAGTCGACGACCCGCTTCGTGGCGTCGCTCGACGGGGCATTGTCCACGATGAGGAACTCGACGGCCGGATAGGTGACCTCCGTGAGTCGACGCAGGCAGTTGGCCAGGATCTCACTGCGGTCTCTGGTGGCGACGACGACGGAGACGAGATCCGTGGAATCGAGATCGGTGGATTGAACCTTGTTCGGGCAGGCCTCGGTGGCCGCGGCAGGCCTGGTGCGGGCGTCGAGGCGCTCGAGCGGGCGGAGACCCTCGCCGACCAGGTGATCGTTGATGCGCCCGCCGAACTCCGACCAGACCCTGCCGAGCAGCTCATCGACGTCGATGCCGGTGGCCGTCCTGGCGGCCGCCGCGTAGCCGAGCGGCTCACCGTGCAGCAGGGCGAGGACCCGCGCACGTCGCTGACGGTCGCGTGGCGGCACGACCGAGCGCACGACGCCCCCGGCCGACACCTCGAGCTCACAGCACCAGATACCCTCGTCGGCCGCGGCTGGGCCGGCCGGGGACTCCCGATTCCCGTGCAGGTTCATCCGACGCTCCTCGCCTCGTGATCTTCGGCCTCGTGATCTTTGGTGTGTCCGCGGATCGTCCGTTGGACCGGGAGAACTCGACGCAATGCCCCACCCAGTTCCCGCTCGATGTCGGGACGGATGTCGGGACGTCGGTAAACCTGCGATCTGCGCACCGTCTCGACGAGCGCATCAACGCGGGTATGGCGCTCCACCTCGATCCTGGGCAGGGCATAGCGGTCCTGAGCCGTGGGGAAGGCGCGCCGAGTTTGCAGCGCGAACGCCGCGTCGTATCCCGCCTTCTTCACCATCATGCGCACGCGCGCGTCATGTTCCCCGTAGGGATAGGCGAACAGGCGTGGCACGGGCAGCCCGATGGCCGCGAGGTCGCCGCGCGCCGCGGAAAGATCGTCCCACAGGCCGGCCCCACTCATCCTCGTCAACTGCCCGTGAGTGCGGGAGTGCGCCGCCACTTCCCAGCCTTCCTGGTGAAGGGCACGCAGCCGGCTCGCGTCGAGGAGCGGCAGCCTGGCGGCGCCGTTCACCGCATCCCACCTNTNCNAACCGCCGATCTCTTTCGTGACCACGAAAACCGTCGCGGGAATACCAAGTTCCCGAAGGACGGGCACGGCGTGTTCGAACAGACTCGAATAGGCGTCGTCGAAGGTGAGGACCAGCGACTGATGCCGGGCGGGCCGGCCGTCGAGATGATGCAGGAGTTCATCGACCCCGACGAAGGTGAAGCCGGCGCCCAGCAGGGCTGTCAGCTGGGCCCGGAACTGTGGCGGGGGAACCGCATACCTACTCAGCAGGGGATCCGACACGTCCTCTATCGCATGATAGGCAAGGATCCGCAGGCCAACGTCCGGTGCGTGCAGGAGACCGCCGCGCTGGTGGGTTCCCCGCCAGTAGGAGCAGTCGCGTAGTCCCAGGAACATCCATCTGGTGGGCCGGTCCACCTTCCCGGCGCTGACTCTTCCGAGCACGAGACCCGCCGGGACGCGGGACGCCCAGGGCGGTGCCGCCGCCGCGGCCCTGGTGAGGCTTCCTCTGATCGTCTTCCCGCCATGCTGGGCAAAGAGCAGGTCACCGAGACCCGGATGTTTTCGGGAAAGCGCGGCATCGGCCTGCCCGGCCTGCGTCCACTGCCTCAGGTGCGCCTCGGGCGAAACGACGTAACGCTGGTAGGAGACGGCGTCGGCGGCGAATCGAACCCGCGCACCGCTCTGCAGCAGCCGGTAGAGGAAGTCGGTGTCCTCACCGCCGAAGCTGCCGCCGGCGGTAAAACCCGTGTCGAAACCGCCGAGCCTGGCGAAGGTCGACGCCCGCATCGACACCTGCCCGGAGAGCAGGTCCGCGACGGTCAGCCGCCCGTCCGACCGCAGCAGCCTCCGGCGGCGTGCCCGGGCCCACCGGTCGACTCCGTAGGTGAGCACCGTAGGAGGCGAGGCGGGGTGCATCGGGATGTGGCCGACCACGGCGTCGGCGCCGGCGGCGAGAAGCCGCTCATGCTCGACGAGGAGCCGCCGGTCCGCCGCCATGTCGTCGTCGAGAAAGAGGATGAACTCGCCGAGCGCGCCCGCGGCGCCACGGTTTCTCGCTGCGGCCGCGCCCGCGTTCTCCTGCCACAGGATTCGCTTGGAGAACGGCAGAGAGACAGCCTGGAGAGCCTTCTCAGTGCCATCCGTGGAACCGTCGACGACGACGATCAATTCGCAGGGCCACGGCATATCGAGATACCTGAGTTCCGCAATACTCTGCAATACCACGTCTCGGCGGTTGTATGTCGGCATCACAATGCTGAACCGGACCGAACGCCCATTACGGGCGGGCTGCCCCGCCGAATGGTCCGGGATGTCCACGCTCGGTTTCTCACGGTAGCTCATCGCGAATTCCACCGAGCCAACCCGGATGACGCTCGCCCCATGGGCCTGACTCTAGTTCGAGCCGGTCGGTGCGGCGGGACGCGACCCNCGGNCGTGTCGTCCAGGCAGATCAACCTCACGATCGCGTTCCACGAGCGCGGATAACGCTACGCGGCACGCAGCGGCAGAGCCCGGTCCCGGTCACCGGCAACGTACCCGGTCGCTTCCTTCGTTTTCTTCACACCGTTGATGCGAAGTAATCCCATGGCGGGTAGTACCAGGGTTAGTAATCCCAGGGCAAGGTTCCTGGGGATGGTCATGGTGTGTGGGCGATTGCGAACTCCCTCGACCGAGGCGTCGCCTGACCGGGGCGCCGCTACTGGGCACCCAGTAGCGGCGCCGCTACCGCGCATCCGGCCGGCGGGGCTGGTCGCGCAGGCGTTCCAGCGCCCGCCGGTCGCGCTTCGTCGGCCGCCCGGCGCCCCGATCGCGCACGGCCACCACCGGCGGCACCTCGCGCGCGACCGGCGGGCTGCGGTCGACGAAGGACTCCGCGGCAACGGGCGCGCCGACCCGCCTGTGCGGGATCCGGGTGACGACGACGACCCGCTCGTGCCCGGGCTGGCGCACCCGGATCTCGTCGCCGGCCCGCACCGGATGGGCCGGCTTGACCCGCTCGCCGTTGAGGCGGACATGGCCGGCGCGGCAGGCGGCGGTCGCCTGCGATCGCGTCTTGACCAGGCGCACGCACCAGATCCAGGTGTCGATCCGGGCGGTTCCCGCCGGCGACGTCATAGGCGTGGGCGACGTCATAAGTCTGACTGTACGAATCGACCGGCCGACCTGTCGTCGTTCGGGGACGGTCAGGCGGTGACGATCGACCTGCGTGGCGGTAGCAGGGCGCTCGTGACCGCCGCGACCGTGCCGGCGCCGGGACCGGCGTCGGTGAGAGCCGCGACGGAGTCAATGGGGTGGGAAGGCCGTGACGGGCCCGGTGATCGACAGCCGCACGCGGGTGCCGGGTTCGGGAAGCTGGCGCCCCGGCACCCGCGCCGTCACGGTGCGGCCGGACCGGTCGAGCCGGAGCTGGACGGTGGCGTCGTGGCCGAAGTACCGCACCTCGGTGACCCGGCCGACCACCACGTTCCGCTCCTTGTTCCGCTCCTTGTTCCGCTCTTCGTTCCGCTCTTCGTTCTCGTTTCGGTCCTGGCTCTCGTGCTGGTTCTGGTTCTCGTTCTGGTTCTCGTTCTGGTTCTTGTCGCCGTCCGCCGCGGCGAGGAGCCTGATCTGTTCCGGCCGGACGAGCAGGCGCGCCTCGCCCTGGGGAGACCCGGGCCGGACGGCGAGTTCGCCAAGGTCGCAGGAGGCGGTGAGCCCGGTGACGACGGCGGGCATGAACACGGCGGCGCCGACGAAGGCCGCGACGGTCGGGTTGCCGGGTGAGGCGTAGACGCCCTGGGGCGTGCCGGTCTGGGCGATGCGACCGGCGGCCATGACGGCGACCTGGTCGGCCAGTGACAGCGCCTCGTTCTGGTCGTGCGTGACGAGCAGCGCAGTGGTCCGGTTGGCACGCAGCGCTTCGACGACGGCGCGGGCGGTGTTCAGGCGGAGCCCCGCGTCCAGGGAGGAGAACGGCTCGTCGAGCAGCACCAGGGACGGCCGCGGGGCCAGGGCCCGCGCCAGCGCCACGCGCTGCTGCTGGCCGCCGGAGAGCTGATGAGGGAACCGGCGGGCCAGGCTCGCGTCCAGCCCGACGAGGTCGAGCAGCTCGGCGGCCCGCCCGGCGGATCGGCGTTCGGCGCGGGGCAGGCCGAACCCGATGTTGGCCGCGACGTCCACGTGCGGGAACAGGGCACCTTCCTGCGGGACGTACCCGACCCGCCGCCGCTGGGCGGGAACGCTGCGACCGGGGCCGAACACCCGTTCGGCGCCGAAGTCGATCGTCCCGCCGTCCGGGTCGCCGAATCCCGCCACCAGCCGTAGCAGGGTGGTCTTGCCGCAGCCCGACGGCCCGAGCACGGCCGTCACACTGCCGTCGGGCACTCGCAGATCGATCCCGGCGAGGGCTGTCGTGGCGCCGAACCGTTTGGTGACCTGGCTGACACTCAGCGCTGTCACGTGCTTCTCCTAGCAGAACGGGTGAGCAGGAAGGTCGCCGGGGTCGACAGCAGCACCATCAACCCCGCGTAGGGGGCGGCCGCGCCGTAATCGACGTCGCGGACGTTGCTCCAGAACTCGGTCGCCAGGGTGTCGGTGCCGGTGGGTGACAGCAGCAGGGTCGCGGTGAGTTCGGTGACCACAGCGAGGAACACCAGGATGGCGCCGGCGCCGACGCCGGGGGCGATCAGCGGCAGGGTGACCCGCAGCCAGGCCCGCGTCGGGCGCAGGCCCAGGGCGTGTGCGACGTCGTCCAGGACGGGTGGCGCCTGCGCGATCGCGCCCCGTACCGCCACCGTGGCCCGCGGCAGGAACATGATCGCGTAGGCGGCGATCAGGAGGGTGGTGGTCTGGTACACGGCCGGCAGGATGTGCAGCGATACCGTGACGAGAGCGAGCGCCACCACGATGCCCGGCAGCGCGTTGGCCGTGTAGGTGCTGCGTTCAAGCAGCGTCCCGATCCGGCCCGGGTGGCGTACCGCGAGCCACGCCACCGGAAGCGCCAACAGGACGGTGCACAGCGCGCCGGCGAGGCCGAGTCCGGCCGCGGTCGCGGCGGCGGTGGCCAGTTCGACGGCGGGGAAGGCGGCGGAGGCACCCACCAGCAGCCAGCGGACGAGGCTCACCAGCGGCACGCCGAGCGCCAGGCCCACGACCGCGCCGAGCCCGCCGACGGCGGGGGCGGTGAGCCGGCCGAGCCGGGCGGGTTGCGCGGTGCGGCTGGCTCCGGGCCCGAGCCGGGCGTAGCGGTGCCGACCGCGCNGGCTCAGCTCGGTGCCGACCAGGACCGCGCAGTACAGCACCAGGACGCCGGCGAGCATGTTCGCCGCCGGGCCGTTGAACGACGAGCGGTACTGGTCGTAGATGGCCGTGGTGAAGGTGGGGAACCGCAGCATCTGCAGGGCGCCGAACTCGGCGAGCAGGTGCAGGCCGACCAGCAGCGACCCGCCGAGGACGGCCGGGCGCAACTGCGGGAGCACGACCCTGGTGAACGTCCGCCACGGGCCGAGCCCGAGTGACCTGGCGGATTCCTCCAGCGCCGGGTCCAGCCCCCGCAGGGTCGCGCCGACGGGGAGGTAGACCAGCGGGTAGTAGGCGAGTGTCACGATCAGCAGGGCGCCCGGGTATCCCTCGACGTCCGCGGTCAGCGAAACCCAACCGTAGCTGACGACAAACGCGGGCAGTGCCAGCGGAGCGGCGAGCAGCACGTGCCAGACCCGTCGTCCCGGCAGGGCCGTCCGTTCCACCAGCCAGGCGGCGGCCGTGCCCAGGACGGCGCTGGCCGCCATCCCGCCGGTCACGAGCTTGGTGGTGTTGACCAGCAGCTCGCCGACCCTGGGCCGGATCAGCAGCCGCCAGGCCTCCGACCAGCCCACACTGACCGTGTATCCGACGACGAAGAACAGTGGGACGGCCGCGAGCAGCGCGACGAGCACGCAGGCCAGCAGCAGCGGGCGCGGGTACGCCGGGCCGGTGCGTACCCACCATCCCGCCGTCGTGGGCTGGCCGTTCAGAGCAGGCCCGCCCGCTGCATCAGTTCGACGACCTTTGGTCCGTTCAGGGTCGAGATGTCGATGTCGGGCGGATCGAGGGTCGACAGCGGCTTCAGCGCAGGGTTCGTGGGGACCGCGTCGGACACGGCGTACTCCAGGGCACCGCTGTCGACCAGCGCCTTCTGCCCGGCGTCGCTGGTGAGGAAGGCGACCAGCCGCTGCGCCTCGGCCTGCTGGTCGCTGGCCGCGAGGACGCCGGCGCCGGAGACGCTGACGAACGCGCCCGGGTCCCGGTGGCCGAAGAAGTGCAGGTCGACGTTCCTGCTGTCCTTGCCCGACTCCGCCTGGTCCTGGTACCAGTAGTAATGGTAGATCACAGCGGCGGGGNCCTCNCCCGCGTTCACGGCGCGCAGCGCGGCGATGTTGTTGTCGTAGATCTTCGCATTGCGTTTCAGCCCGGCGAGCCACTCGGCGGTGGCCCCCTCGCCCTTCACCGCGAGTACGGCGCTGACGATGGCCTGGAAGTCCGCTCCGGCCGCCGCGACACCGACCTTCCCCTTCCACGCCGGTCCCGCCAGGTCCATGATCGACGTGGGCAGCTCGTTCTTGGCGACCTGCCCACGGTTGTAGATGAACACCGTCGACCGGGCCGCGAAACCGACCCAGTTGCCGGTGCTCGGGACGTACTGGTCAGGCACCTGGCCCAAGGTGGCCCGGTCCAGTTTGCTGAAGCGGCCGGCGCGGTCGACCAGCGTCATGGCCGGCGAGTTCTCGGTGACGAAGACGTCCGCCGGCGAGCTGTCGCCTTCCTGGACGATCTGGTTCGCCAGCTCGGGGTCGCCGCCGCGACGCAACTCGACCTTGATGCCGGTCTGCTTGGTGAACGCGTCCACCATCACCCGCATCAGGTCCTGGTGCTGCGCGTTGTAGAGCGTGATCGTCTTCCCGTCGTCCCCCGAGCCGCACGCTGACAGGCCGGCCAGGCAGGTGGCCGTCACCAGCACGACCAAGGTTCTTCCTAACGAACCCATCGGGCTCCTCCAGCTGAACACTCCACCTGAACCCTCCACCTGGACAGACACGTCCGACCGACCTCGAACCCCTAATCGGTGTAGAAGTTAACTCATGCTTACCTTAGCGCCGTAGAATGTGACGAGTGGCACAAGTCGGGAGCGCTGGCGGGCGAACCGCGGAGCGGACGCCTGGCGCCGAGTGGGATCGGCACGCCCGCCGTGAGCCGGCTGAGAAGGCCCATGGCATGGAACGAGACCTTCCACGCGGCGACGCCGACGGTGAGCGAGGCCAGCAGCGCCAGGACCGGATGGTCGTCCTGCAGAAGGGGGAACACCTGCCAGTGGGTCAGGTAGATGTAGAGCGAGCTGCCGGCCAGCGGGCCCGCCAGCCGGCGCAGCGGGCGTGGGCAGCGGACGCTCGTGGTCCAGGCCAGCAGGAGCACGCCGCCGAGCACCACGTGCTCCCGGCGTGCGTCAGCGAAGAACCCGGGGATGGTGAGCGCCGCCGCCGCGGTGAGGGCCAGCCGCTGCCGTACCGTGGTCGCGGCGGCGGTGGCCCATCCCAGCGCGAACAGCCAGAGCACCGCCACCGACGTCTGGGTGTGGCGTGGTCCCGGCGGTAGGGCCACGACGTCGAAGCGGGTGAGCAGACCGGCGGCGAGGACACCGGCGGCGACGGCCCACGGGCGGCGCCGCTGCCAGCGGTCGAACGCCGGCACGCCGAGCAGGGCCGCGAGGACCAGCAGGATCTGGACCAGGGCTTCGACGAACCAGAACTCCCAGGGTGGGCCCGCGCGGTCCGGCCCGAACACGCTGTTGAGCAGCACGATGTTGGCGGGTTCGTGTTCGTCCATGACGAGCACGAGTACGGTGATGAAGACGATGCTCGGCATCGCGAGGTACGCGATGCTGCGGAGCAGCCCGCGGACCCGGTCGCGCCGCGGCGCCGCGGTCAGGTGGAAACGGGCGAAGTTGTAGCCGGCGACGGCGATGAGGAGATGGGCGCCCCCGAGGATGCCGCCGACGGCGTCGAAGGTGTTGGCGTGCGTCCCGACGATCAGCACGATCGCAACCGCCCGGAGCAGCACGCTGGTCTCGATCGAGCTGCCAGAGCCGCCAGCCCGGCGCTTCGGTCGCGTGGCCGGCTTCAGGTCCCGCACGGCCATGGTGTGCCAGCCGGCGGGCAGGTGTCCGAGGGCGTCCTCCAGCCGCAGTGACAGTTCCACGTAGGACAGCGAGTCGCCGCCCAGGCTCACGAAGGTGCTGTCGTCGGTGACATCGTCGCGGTGGAGCAGCTCGGCGAACAGCCGGCGTACGTCGGCTGTTCCGTCCGACGGTCCGTCCCGTCCGGTGGGCGCGGTCGTGCGCGCCGGTCGCGCGTCGCGGGCGATCTCCTGCAGCGCGACCAGATCCGGTTTGCCGGTGGCCAGGCGGGGCAGGGCGGCCAGGCGGTGGACGCGGACGGCGTTCTCCGGCAGCCGGCAGGCCCGCGCGACCAGCCGGCGGACCGAAGGCGTGTCCCGGTCACCCTCGATCATCACGTCAACGGCGTCGTCGCCGGTCACGCAGCAGGCGCTGAGCCCCTGGCCGGCGAGGGTGTCTTCCACGTGTTGCAGGTCGATCCGGATCCCGAAGACCTTGGCGAATCTGGTCTGCCGTCCCACGATCTCGTACAGGCCGTCATCGGTGCGGCGCGCGACGTCCCCGGTGCGCAGCTCGTCGAGCGTCGGACCGAGCGCGAGGTCCGAGGCCGTCCGCGCGTAACCCATCATGACGTTGGGCCCGGAATAGACGAGCTGCCCCAGATCCCCGGTGCTGTCGGTGCTCCCGGTGCGGTCGGCCAGCGGCTCGAGCCGGAACGACCCGCCCGGGACCGGGACTCCGATGGTGTGGGGGTGGGTCGGCGCGAGGTGCGGCGGCAGGCAGGACATCCGCGCCGTGGCCTCGGTCTGGCCGTACATCACGACGAAGTCCCAGCCGTTGCGTCGTCCGAGCTCGGCGTAGCGGGCCACCCGGTCCGGCGCCAGTCGACCGCCGGCCTGCGTGATGTAGCGCAGATGCGGCAGCGACATCGCGTCGAAACCGATCCTGTCGAGCAGGTCGAACGTGTAGGGGACGCCAGCCAGCGAGGTTCCCTGCCCGTCCCGGAAGAGGTTCCAGAAGCAGGCGTCCACGACGGACAGGGACGTCAGGATCAGACCGGCCCCGCACAGGAGGTGACTGTGCACGACCGACAGCCCGTAGCAGTAGTACAGGGGCAGGGTCGTCGCGGCGCGGTCGCCGGGGCGAAGGCCGAGGCACTCGACGATCGACTCGGCATTGGCCTGCAGGTTCGTGTACGACAGCCGGACCAGTTTCGGTGAGCCCGTCGAGCCCGACGTGCTCAGCAGCAGCGCGAGGTCCGGATGAAGGTCGTGCTTCGAGCCCTCCCGCCGCTGCTCGACGCNGGTCCGCGTGCCGGCCGGGCGGATCACCACGTCGGGGTCATAGGACGTGATCAGGGCGTCGGTCGACGCGGCGTTGTCACCCGGCACCAGCAGGACCGCGTGCCCGGCGGACAGCGCCGCCAGGTACAGGACGAGGACGTCGATCGTGTTGACCGCCGCGAGGAGCACCAGCCGCCGCCCGGCGCCGAGCCGACCGGCGGCGGCGTCGACGCGTGCCGCCAGTTCGCGGTAGGACAGCCGGCCCTCAGCCGTGACAACGGCCGTGCGGTCACCGTGCCGTTCAAGGTGGCGGGCGAGGAACACAGTCGAGCTTGCGAGGGACGGGCCTGCCTTGGTCACCCAGCCAATGTACAAGTAAGGAAAGCCTACCCTAAGTCATACCTCTCACTGCGCCTACGTCATCGACCTGTGACGTTCGGTGCCGCAGCCGCCCATGGATGATCTTGCTGTGTGGCGGTGGCAGTGGCGGCGGCAGCGGNGGNGATGGTGGCCCCCCNCCCCAGGGNGGCACCCACCTGCTGGGAGGAGTTGAGTAACGCCGCGGGCGATATGGCGTCGTCGTCGGTTCGGAATGATGTCCAGCGGATAAGCGTGGTTCGCCGGGTGGCGGGCATCAGCTTGTTGACCTGTGATGTCGAGCGCCAGCTGACGGCAAGGTCCTTGTATCGGTGACCGACGAGGGGAGAATAGGATCGTGAGCGACATAACTGCCTCAGATCGTCGTACACATGAAAGATCCACAAATGTGCCCTGGTTTGGTTTTCTCGCCGTTGGAGCAGCTTTTGCCCTGTTCGCGCTGGCCATTCCGCAGTTCGATCTGACCACGGTATGGTCGATCGCCGTGCTTCTCGGGATCGTCCTGCTCCTCGGTGCGGTGAGTGAGTTGCTGGCGGCGGCGGCGACGGCCCGGGACTGGCGCTGGTCCCATGCGCTGCTCGCGGTGCNGTTCGTGGCCGGCGGGGTGGTGGCGCTGGTCTGGCCGGATCCCACGGTCAAGGCAGTGGGCCGGATCGCGGCCTGGTTCTTTTTGATCAAGGGTCTCTACGACGTCGTCAACTCGTTCGTCGCCCGACGGACTGAGCAGCAGGCCGCGGCCGGGCAGTACGCCACCGCGGCGGAGGGCCGCCCCACCCCGGCCCAGTGGTGGATGCCGCTGATCGTCGGTGCGTTGGAGATCGGGGCGGCGTTCTGGGTGGTGGGTTCCCAGCGGGTCTCGTTGCCGCTGCTGGCCCTGTGGGTGGGCCTCACGGCCCTGGCGATCGGGCTGACCAAGATTGCCATGGGGTTCCGGCTGCGGGGCGTTTCCCGACCGCCCGCCTCGCTGGAGGGCCTGGCGATTCCCGGCTTCGGCGCCGGCGCGGTGGAAGGCAGGCGGCTGGAGGAGGGGCGCGTCCAACGACCCGTGTCCGGGAACCGTTGACGATCCCGGGTGGTCCCCGGATCCCGGCCCCGGTTTCTTCCCGGCCCATCGGCTTCCGCCACCGCGGTCGGTCTGACCCTGACGCCCCACCGCCCCGACTCGCGTCAGGGCGGTGGGGCGTCAGGGTTGTGCCCCGCGGGAGGCCCCTCGCCGCCTCGGCGCGCGTCGGCATAGCCTCGGCGGCGTGATCCGTGAGTCGCTGCCCGTCCCGTCGTGGGTGATCCGCTTGCATGCGCGTGCGCTCGCGCGGTTGACCGGCGCGCCCGAGGCGCGGCGCAGCGTCCGGTTCTTCGCCGACCAGGGCCGGGTCGTCGCGGTCCTCGTCGGGCTGTCCGTTCTCGGTTCGGCCGCCGTCGCCGTCGGGCCGTTCGTCCTGCGCCATCTCATCGACACGTCGTTGCCCACCGGCCAGGTGCGTGACCTCGTCGTCCCCGTTCTGCTGCTGTGCGCGGTGCTGGTGTTCGAGTCGAGCGTGCTTTCGGTGCGCATGGCGCTCATCGCTCGGCTCGGCGGCGTTGTCTCCGTGCGGATCCGTCAGACGGTGAACGCTCACCTGCAGCGCCTGCCCTTCGCCTTCTTTCCCCGCAGCCAGCAGGGGGAGGTGATGACGGTGATGTCCACCGACGTCCTGAACGCCCAGAACGCGATTTCCGCCACCGTGCAGGCGGTGGTCTGCCGGATCGCGGACATCGTCGTCGGCTCGATCGTCGTCTTCGTGCTGGACTGGCGTCTGAGCCTGGCGGTGATGGTCTTCGCGCCGGCCACGCTGCTGATCGTCCGCTCGGGCCGGCGGCGGCTCGCCGCGCTGTCCATCCGCCAGCGGGAGCTCGACGGTCTGCTCATGGTCCAGGTCGCCGACACCTCGTCGGTCTCCGGGGCGCTGCACGTGCGGCTGTTCGACCGGGTCGACTACGAGCAGACCCGCTTCGACGCGGCGGGCGCCGAGCTGCTCGCCGCCGCCGAGGATCAGGCCCGGCTGATGTCGCGGGTCCGGTTCCTGGTCAACCTCGGGATTATCGCGACGATGACGGCGGTGCTGGCGCTGGGGGCCTGGCTGGTCTCCAGCGGTCGCATCACGCTCGGGACGGTCGCAGCCCTGGGCGGCGCGTTGCTGGTGGCCTTCGGACCACTGTCGTCCGCTGTCAACCTGCGTGCGGAGCTCGCGGGTGCGGGCGCGTCCTTCCGGCGGATCTTCTCCCTGCTTGACGTCCCGCAGGACGAGGTACGCCTGAGGTTCGAAGGGGCCCGGGCCCCCGCGCTGACCGTCCCCCGCGCNNNNCGGTCCGGGACGGAACCGGTGCCGGCCGCCGCTCGCTGGGGAGTCGATGCCGGCCGGGGACTCGATCTGACGTTCGACGACGTATGGTTCTCTTACGATCTTGCCACGGCCGAGGACCGGCCGGACGGCGACTGGCCGGACGACGACCCGACGTGGAACCTGCGCGGGGTGACCCTGAAAGTCGCCGCGGGGACGACGACGGCGATCGTCGGGGCCAGCGGGGCCGGCAAGACGACCATCACCTATCTGGCCAGCGGCATGCACCGGCCGCGGCGCGGCGGCATCCGTCTCGGCGGGGNTCCCCTCGACGACATCCCGCCGGATAGTCTGCACACGATGATCGGCGTCGTCCCTCAGGACCCGCATCTGTTCCATGACACGATCGCGGCGAACCTTCGTTACGGCCGGTTGGACGCAACCGACGACGAGCTGCGTGCCGCCCTGGCGGCCGCCAGCCTCTCCGCCCTGCTCGACCGGCTGCCCGAGGGCCTGGCGACCCGGGTCGGCGCCCGGGGCTACCGGTTGTCCGGTGGTGAGCGGCAGCGGTTGGCCATCGCCCGGGTCCTGCTGCAGTCACCACGGGTGCTGGTGCTGGACGAGGCGACCTCGGCGCTGGACACCGTCTCCGAGGCCGCCGTGCGCACCGCCCTGGACCGGCTCGCGGTGGGGCGGACGTGCCTGGTGATCGCGCACCGGCTGTCCACGGTGATTGACGCCGACCGCATCTACGTGATGGACCACGGCCAGATCGTCGAGGACGGCACGCACAGCGAGCTGCTCGCCGACGGCGGCGCCTACGCCCGCCTCTACCGGCCCACCGTCGTCTGATCGGGTGGGGGCTGTCGGTGGTGGTGCCGTCGCGAGCTGGCCGGCGGGAGGCCGTTACCCGCGTCGGCAGCCTTCCCGGTGCGCCCGGACCGCCCGTAGCACGCCCCGGGCGAGCAGGAACAGCACGAACAGCATCCCGCCGGCCGGCAGCGCGACCAGCAGCGCGGAGACGACCTCCGCGAATGCGGTGACCAGCTTCCCGTCACGGGTCGCCCGGCCCGCCAGCCCGAGATAGTCCCACATGGCCCGGGTCGTCCGGGTAAGCACGANCGGAACCGAGACCATGAGCACGACCAGGTTCACCAGGATCAGCGGCGCCGCGAGCAGCGCCCAGGCGGTCACCACGATCCGGGCCGGCCGGGTCAGCCCGTCCGGTCGGCTTCGGATGTCCGGCGGGGTCAGCCCGTCCGGTCGGCTCCGTCCTGCTGATCGGGCAGGCCGCCCGCGCGGGACGCGGTTGCGCCGCCGTGGCAGCGTCGCGCGTAGCGCCGGCCCCATCCGGTTGAACAGGTCCGGTACCCCGGCCAGGTCGCTGACGATGTAGTAGCCGTCGAGCCGGACGAAGGGCGCAAGCTGGCGCATGGCATCCAGGTGGACAAGGACGACGGCGGTCACCAGCACACCGGCGTGGGTGAGCGCGAGAGCCCCGGCGAGCAGCAGAACGAACAGTCCGTTGAAATAGATGCCGCCGAGGTCGGTGCGCAGCCGGCCGAGCCGGCTCAGCCGGTAGGAGTCGGTGACGTCGGTGAAGAAGGCCGGCCACACCAGGTACATGCCGAAACCGATGACTCCCGGGCGGGCACCGCCGTAGTGGCAGGCCGCGGCGTGCCCGCATTCGTGGAACAGTGCGCCGGCGAGGGCCAGGCCGACCACCACCAGGATCAGCGCCGGGGTCGCGAGCACCTCCGCCGCGCTGTCTCGGACGCTGTGCCGGCCGAACGTCCACACGTCGGTGACCACCAGCAGGGCCAGCAGCAGGGCCACGGCCGCTGGCCGGAACAGCATCGCGAACACCCGGCTGACCCGGTGCACGGCCGGCGCGGGTAGCAGGGTGTGCCGGGCTGCGAGTGTGAACAGCGCCTTCGCCCGTGGTGCCGGGGTGACGCCGTTCTCGCTGGCGATCAGGCCGAGTGGCATGAGCCGATCCGCTACGAGGTACGCGACGTCGGCGCCACTCATCCGGCGGGCGCAGACCACCGTGACCCGGTCGGCAATCGCGGCGACGTCGCGGGCGCCGTCCGCCGCTTCGAGGATGTGCGCGAGCAGTTCGGTGAGTGCGACGACCTGACCGTCGGCGCGGCGGGCCAGGAAGACGGGTCGGGCCAGGCCCGACCCGGTGAACTCGCCGAGTAGCGCCAGGCCGTCGGCCCGGCTCGGTCTGGCGGGTACCTCGGTCGGCCCGGGAACGCCCGTCGGATCGGTGACGCCGGTGACGCCGGTGATATCGGTGACGCCGGTGATATCGGTGAGGTCGGGCGTCCGGTCCGGTTTGGAAGGCACCGGCGGCATCGTTGTCGGCCGGGTGGACGACCGGGTGGACTCGGTCATCTGCGTCCCATCCTCATTGTCATGAACTGGCGGGAAGCCGGCCGCCGGTCCGTCGACCGGCGGCCGGCCGGGTGACCACCCCGGAGGAATCCGGCGGTGTATCTGTCGGTCGTAGCGGTAAAGCGGTAAAGCGGTAAAGCGGTCGGTGTTATTTCTGTATGATGATGTTGATGCTCGGTACCAGTGTGATGAGAATGGGCAGGAATCCACCGGCGACCTGCGGCTCCGCATGAGCGTCGATCTGTGCCATTTTCGACCAGGGGGAGCCGACCGGAAAGAAGGTTGGGTCAAACTCCTTCCGACCGATCTCGACCGCGGCGAGAGTCGTCCGTTCGGGTAGTAGTTCCGCCCATTCCAAGAACAGTTCTCCATTCAGCTCGCCGGCGCAGTTGCCCGTGATATCGTTCATCCTTGTTTCCCACCGATCTGAGTTGCCTCGGATATTCGGGCGGTGGGAACGCTAGCCACCGCTCAACCTGGTGGCCAGCACCTGCACAAGGTGTGTCACGGTCGTGCCAGCGTCGGTCGAAACTTCGGCTGGCCTTCTCGGATCGGCCTGACCGAGGCGAGGGCATGCCTTCCGGCCGGCCGAAGGATAGTCGGCCGGCCGGTGGCCGCGGGTGCACGGTGCCCTTGGCGACCTCGGGAGAACGTGGTCGGGTGCGGTTACCCGGCCGGGGAGACCGGCGTGAGGAGCAGAATCGTTCCGGAGTTCACCACTGCTCGATGCGGTTCCAGCTGTTGGCGATGGNCTTGACGAACGCTCCGTCGCTGTAGGCGGTCTGCGGCTCCGGATGATTATCGATTTGGGCATTGTTGCTGCCCGGCGAGCCGACCGGGTAGAAGGTGGGGTCGAACTCGGTGCGGTTTATCTCGATCGCCGCCAGGGTCATGCGCTCGGGCAGCAGCTCCGCGTGTTCTTGCGCCAGCTCGACGACGTCTGTCTCCCTGCGGTCCCTCATCTTCTGGCTCCCCTGTGTGTCGCTCGGTACCCGTCATGACGCAGGATGTGGGCACCGGCCGGTGGCGAGGAATCGGCCGGCGCGGGGCGGGGTCAGAACTCACCGGAGGGCGCGGATTCCGCGGCATCCGGTGGTACTACCGAACTGTAGGAGCCGCGGTTACCCTCCGCAACACGGATCTTGTCCTCGGTCGATCTGACCGGTCCAGGCCCACTCGGCGGGTGGTCGGATCATCATCNGCGCCCGGGCGCGAGCCTGGCGTGGGGAAGGCCGATTCTCTACGGATGATTCACCATGGCATTTTTCCCGATGGCGATAGATGGGAAATCAAAAATGGTAGACAATATTGAACTATGGTGAATTTTGTCAAAAAATATAAAATAATACTGACGTGTCGAACAATGCCGATCCACTTGTTGATGGATGTTCTCTTCCTTGGGGCTATCTTCGGCGGTGGATATCCGGATGCGGTCCGTTCAAACGACAGCAATTTTTCGCGTGGATGGTAGCGTCGTCGGTGTCCGAGGTCCCGCGTGAACGACGAAGGGTGGACAGGCGATGGCNGCGGCACCGATAGTTCCGCTGCATATACGGCGAGCGCAGTTCGATCCGATCGAGGAACTCGTCCGGATCCGGGACACCGACGGCGTCTGCCGCGTTGTCACCGTGTTCGGGATACCCGCGTATCTGGTCAGCCGGTACGAGGACGTCCGCGAGATACTCGCGGATCCGGGCAGGTTCAGCAACGTCAATCAGTGGGTCGTAGGTCCTGGCGGTCCCGTCCTGAGTGATGAGGAAATCGCCGAACTGCGGGCGGGGCAGATGCTCGCGTTCGATCCGCCAGATCACACCCGGCTGCGCCGGATGCTCACCCCGGAGTTCACCGTGCGCCGGATGCGCGGGTTGGAGCCGCGGATCCGGGACATCGTCGACGCGGCGCTCGACGAGGTGGAACGGGCCGGCCGGCCTGCCGATCTGGTCGCGACCTTCGCGCTTCCGGTGCCGTCGCTGGTGATCTGCGAGTTGCTGGGGGTGCCGTATTCCGNCCGCGCGGAGTTCCAGCAGCGCACCCGCCGGCAGATCGACGCCTCGTTGCCGATCGAGCAGCGGCTGGCCCTGCAGCGCGAGGCCCGTGCGTACATGGCCGGGCTGGTCACGCGGGCGCAGGCGGCCCCGGGCGAGGACCTGCTGGGCATGCTGGTGCGCGAGCACGGCGACGAACTGAGCACCGCCGAGCTGGTCGGCATCGCCTCGCTGCTGCTGGTCGCCGGGCACGAGACGACGTCGAACATGCTTGCTCTCGGCACCCTGGCGCTGCTGCGCCATCCCGACCAGCTCGCCATGGTCCGCGACGATCCGGCCCAGGTCGAGCCCGCCGTCGAGGAACTGCTGCGGTGGCTGTCCATCGTGCCCTCCGGTGTGCCCCGCACGACGACGACCGAGGTGGAGATCGCCGGTCACCGCATCCCGGCGGGCGAACAACTGCTCCTGGCGCTACCCGCGGCCAACCGAGACCCGGCTCTCGTCGGGGATCCGGACCGGCTCGACATCACCCGTGGCGCTCCCGGCCACGTCGCTTTCGGCCACGGCGTGCACCACTGCCTGGGAGCGCCGCTGGCCCGGATGGAGATGCGCATCGCGTTCCCCGCGCTGCTGCGACGCTTCCCCGATCTCGCGCTGGCCGTGCCCTACGAACAGGTCGCGTTCCGTGCCCATCATGTCGTACACGGGCTGCACGCACTCCCGGTCACCTGGTGAGACCCGGTCCCTGGTGGAAGAGGGCGGAACAGGAGGGTGTCGCATGAAGATTGTCGCTGATCGCGCCGTCTGTGTCGGCGCTGGGATGTGCGTGATGACCGCGCCGGAGGTCTTCGATCAGGGTGACGACGGCCTCGTCGTCACCCTGATCGAAGAGGTCGCCGCCGGTCGGCTGGACGCTGTGCGCCGATCGGTCGCGCTGTGTCCGTCGAAGGCGCTGCGCGTGCTGGACGACTGACGAACGGGTCGGCCGCCCGGCGGGCGTCACGCGGTGCAGTTGCTGGTGAAGCCATCCGTGGGCGGCGTGGATCCCGGGGGCGTGGACATGGCACCTCCGATGCGTCGCGACCGGGGTCATCGGGCGCACGTCCGGATGGCGGGCGAGATCCGGTCTCCGCTGATCATAATAGGTTGATGAGCTGACGGATCGCGGCGCATCAAGACCCTGATGCGTGGTTCCGTGCCGCTCCGGGGTGCCGTGTTCCGGGGTGCCGTGTTCCGGACCGCCGTGTTCCGGACCGCCGTGTTCCAGGGGTACCGTGCTTCCGGTTTTGGGGGCTTTCCCGACCGAGAATTTCCGTAGGCCCGCTCGGCCGAAGGTGGTCCATGAGCCNACGGGCGCGTCCGCACGTCCACCGAGACGGCGGCGTATATCTTGGGGTCGCGTCATATCAGTCCCGCGTCCGGAGTAACGTCTCCTTAGCGGTGCCACGCTGATATGCCGGCTGAACCCGACAAAACCCTCGGAGGAGACAGACTGTGTCGGATTCGNAAGGTCTTGTGTTCGCGTCAGCGGAGTGGCTGCCCAACGGAACCGAACATTGGGCCAACTTCAAGGTGACCATCTCCAACTACTCCACCGAGGACGTGGTGGATCCGGAGATATCCTGTACGTTCGCCGCGCCCCGGCTCATCCGGAATGTTTACGGACTGGTGTTCAACCCAGTTGATCGGCCGACTGACGTCGTCACTGGCCGCCTGGTGTCCGAACGGAAGATCATCCAGGCGAGGGGATCGCAGGAGTTCACCCTCGCGATGCAGAACGGTGGTACGGGCGCCGGCTCGGATCCCGCCCTGCTGCCGAACGGCTTCACGGTCAACGGGGAGAACGCCAACCCACCCGAGGACACCGATCCGCCCACGGTGCCGGAGAAGCTGCGCATCACCGGCTGGGCGCCGCACAGCCTGCACCTGACCTGGGATCCGTCCACGGACAACATCGCGGTGGCGGGCTACGAGGTGTTCTACCGGACTCCGGGTGGAGAACCCCGTGTCCTGGCGACCACCGCCGCCGAGGCCACGGTGTCGGGGCTGAACTCGTTGACGGAGTACATTCTGCGGGTCCGCGCGTTCGACGTCAGCGGCAACCGGTCGGAGCTGTCCGAGGAGGTAGCCGCGTCGACTACCGCCCCCCTCCCGGACCCCGGTACCTGGGATGCGCCGCGAGCGCCCTTCGTCGACTACACCGCATGGCCGAACCCGAAGCTCGCCGAATACGGCTCCCTGTCCGGAATCGACAGTTTCTTCGTCGGCTTCCTGGTGGCGCAGCCGGGCGGCGACAAGAAGGTGTACTGGGGCGGCTATCCGAGCTACGGGGAGGCCGCGACAGGCGATTTTGGCAAGGAGGACTTCGCCGCGTTCACCGCGCAGGGCGGGAAGGTCATCCTCTCCTTCGGGGGTGCTTCCAACGTCCCTCTGGAGGATGTGGAGACCGACGTTTCCAAGATTGTGGCGACGTATCGGGCGATCCTCGCGAACTACGGGGTCAGCCATGTCGACTTCGACTTCGAGGGAGCGTTCATCCAGAACCGGGCGGGGTTGGAGCGGCACGTCGCCGCCATCTCCCAGGTGCTCCCGGCCTACCCCGGCCTGAAGATCTCCTACACGCTTCCCGTCGACGGCGCTCCCGGCAGCCTGGTGGGTTTCAACCCCGACGGGGTGCGTCTGCTGCATCTGCTCGCCGACGCGGGCGTCCAGCCATCGCTGATCAACGGCATGCTGATGGAGTTCGGCCAGACGGCCCCCTCGGACGCCTATGAGTGCTGCGTGATCGCGCTTAACGGCATGTTCACGCACATCGCCGGGGCCTGGCGCGACTGGGACGAGCAGAAGGTCTGGCGGCGGATCGGCGCCTGCCCGATGTTCGGCCGCCACATCAACGGCCGGATCTTCACGCTGGACCACATGCGCCGGCTCGTGGAGTTCGCCCGTACCCACAACATCGGCGCCGTCTCCGGTTGGGACGCCACCCGGGACTACAACCAGGGCCGCCTGCCCGAATGCGCCGACTTCAACGGGAACGACCTGGCGAAGTGCACCTACGTCGAGCAGAACCCGTTCGACTTCTGCAAGATCATCGCCACCTACCGACCCGAGTCCGTTCCCGCCGCCGCGCTGCGGCGGTAGGTCCGCGCCCGCGGCCCGGCGGCGCACGTAGCCGCCGGGCCGCGGTCCGGCTTTCCTGGCGGCATTCCGCCAGGCGGACCGGCGGATCCGTCAGGCGACGGAGGACATCCCCGGTTCCCAGATCTCGAACCCGGCCGCCAGGTAGCGGTTCCTGGCCGCGGCTCGCATGATCTTGCCGCTGCTGGTCTTCTGTAGCCGGCCCGGCAGGGCCAGCACGAGGTCGTTCACCGAGAGGTCGTGTTCCCGCGTCACCGCCGCCCGGATCGACGCAGCGACGTCCCTCGCGTCGGCGGTGAGGCGCTGCTCGTCCCTGATCTCCTGCACGACGACCAGCTTCTCGCTGTCGGCACCGGGAACCGAGAACGCGGCGCACCCGCCGGGGCGCAACGCGGGGTGGGCCGACTGGACGGTGAGCTCGATGTCGTGGGGATAGTAGTTCCGGCCCCGAATGATCACCAGGTCCTTCAGCCTGCCCACGACGTAGACCTCGCCGTCGACCAGCAGGCCGAGATCGCCGGTGCGCAGGTAAGCCCGGCCGGTCTCGCCGTCGAACTCGGCGTGGAACACCTCGGCCGTCGCCTCCGGGCGGCGCCAGTATCCCTGCGCCACCTGGTCGCCGGAGACCCAGATCTCGCCCACCTCGTCCGCGGGGCACGGGCGTCCCGTTTCGGGGTCCACTATCCGGAGCTCCTCCTCCGGGAGGACGAGCCCGGATCCGACGAGACTCCGGCCGCGTCCGCCCGATGCCGGCACATAGCGCCGGTGACCGAGCGCCTCGACGTCCGCCTCGAGGGCGCGGGGACCGCGGCCCTTCCGGCTGCCGGTCACGAGCAGGGTCGCCTCGGCCAGGCCGTAGCACGGGTAGAACGCCTTCTCGTCGAACCCGTGGGGCGCGAAGATCGCCGAGAACCGGCGCAGGGTCTCGTGACGGATGGGCTCGGCCCCGTTGAACGCGACCTTCCAACAGCTGAGGTCGAGGTCCGGCACATCCCCCCGGGCGGCCCGTGCGACGCAGACATCGAAGGCGAAGTTGGGCCCGCCGCTGGTGTGGGCCCGGTACCGGGAGATGGCCGACAGCCAGCGCAGGGGCCACCGGATGAACGTCATCGGCGCCATGAGGATGCTGGTCGCCCCGAGGTAGAGCGGCTGCAGGATGTTGCCGATCAGCCCCTGGTCATGGAAGAACGGTGCCCAGCCGACGAACGTCGAGTCCTGATCGTGGTCGAACGCGCGCCGGATCATCTCCTGGTTCGCGGCGAGGTTCCGGTGGGAGACCATGACCCCCTTCGGATCGGACGTGGAACCGGAGGTGTACTGAAGGAAGGCGACGGAATCCGGCGGACAGGGCCGGGGGCGGAAGCTCGTGCCCGCCTGGTCCGTCTCGTTCGTCTCGTCCGCCACCTGGTCGACCGGCAGCCAGGGGAGGGGGCCACGGATCGATTCCACGACGGGCCTGATGTGCTCGACCATCGCGCCGACGGTGAGCACGGCCGAAGGCTCGCAGTCCTTGATGATGCTCCGGGTCGCGTCCTGGATCAGGTTCCTGCGCGGGGGGTTGACGGGGACCGCGATCACCTGCGCGTAGAGGCAGCCGAAGTAGGCGACGATGAAATCCAGACCCGGCGGGAAGAGCAGCAGCGCCCGGTCGCCGGGCCGGCAGCGCCGGATCAGCTCCCCGGCCACGGCGANCGCCCGCGCGTGCAGGTCGCCGTACGTCAGTACCGCCTTTTCCGCCTCGTGTTCATCCACGAACACGTAGGCCCGCCTGGCCGGCTGGCGGGCGGCGCGGTTCTGTAGGACTTCCGGCAGCAATGTCGCGTGCGGCACCCTTTTTCCTTCCCTCGACTTTCCCTCCCGCCCCGGGAGCGGCTCGACGGAGCTCATTCCAACGCCGCGGCGATGCGCGCCGCGATGGCCACCCGGTGGCGTTGATGGAAGAAGTGATCGCCCGGGAAGGTGTGGACCGCGAAGGCCGCGTCCGTCTCGTCCCGCCAGGCTTCGATCTCGGCCAGGTCGACAACCGGGTCCGCGGTTCCGTAGAAGGCCGTGATCGGGCAGCGCAGCCTGGGTTCGGAGCGGTACGCGTACTCCTCGCTGAGCGTCAGATCGACTCTGGTGAGCCGTAGCGTGTAGCGCAGGAAGGCCGCACTCCGATGTGAGCCCCCCGTGTCACCCATCGTCTTCAGCGCGGCAACGAGCGCGTCGTCCGGCAGGTGATGGATCGGTGCCCTGCTGGCGGGCCGGTGTGGCGCCCGGCGGCCGGAGACGAACAGATGCACCGGNGGGATACCCGCCGCACTCAGCGCGCGGGCCAGCTCGAAGGCGACCAGTGCTCCCATGCTGTGGCCATACAACGCCACGGGCGGGTCGATCAGCCGGGTCACCTGTGGTAGCAACGCGTCGACGGCATCGTGCACCAGGCGCAGCGCGGGCTCGGCCACCACGTCCTCACGACCGGGCAGCTGGACCCGCACCGCCGCGACGGTCGACGGGAACAGCCCAAGCCATCTGGCGAAGGAACTGGCTCCGGCACCGGCGTGCGGGAGGCAGATGAGCCGCACGGCGGCATCCGTCGGTTCGTACCGCAGCCACGTCCGGCCCGTCAGCCCGGTGCCCGTCAGCCCGGTGCCCGTCAGCCCGGTGCCCGATACCCCGGTGCCCGATACCCCGGTGCCCGATACCCCGGTGCCCGTCACCCGACACCCCGCACCGAGACCGGAAGCTGCTTCAGCCCGCGGACGATGAAGCTGTGATCCTGCCAGTCGGGTTGCGTGACCAGGAGTTCCAGGCGTTCGGCTCGCCGGTACAACCGATCAAGGGCGACCTGGGCCTGCAACTGCGCCAGAATCCCGCCCAGGCACCCGTGCATCCCGTGGCCGAAGGCGAGATGCCCTCGTGCGTCGCGGGTGATGTCGAACTCGTCCGGCCGGCTGAACACCGCGGGGTCGCGGTTCGCGGCGCCGAGGCACAGCAGAACCTGATCGCCTGCCCGGATCCGGCTTCCGTCGATCTCGACCTCGCGCGTCGCGACGCGCTTGGTCAGCTGCAGGGGACTGTCGTAGCGCAGAGCCTCGTCGACGGCGCCGCCCAGCAGCTCCGGCCGACGGCGCAGGCGCGCGTCCTGATCCGGGTGCTGGAGCAACGCGAGGAGACCGTTGCCGATGAGGGATTTCGTGGTCTCGTTGCCGGCCACGAAGCACATGATGCAGACGAAGACGACTTCCTCATCGCTGAGCCGGTCGCCCCCGGCCGTCCGCGCGGCGAGCAGCCGGCTGATCAGATCGTCACCCGGCCGGGACCGGCGTTCGGTGACCACGTCGTCCAGGGCCTGCGCGAATGTCTCGACGACGTCGGATACCCGGGTGAAGTCCTCGGTCTTCATCAGCCCCGGCTCGAGCAGGAAGCGGATGTCATGCGTCCAAGGCCCGACGCGCTCGCGCAGGCTGTCCGGAAGGGCCATCCAGTCGCACATGACCGTGAGCGGTAGGGGCCCCGCGAGATCGGCGACGACGTCCATGCCGCCGTCGTCCCAGGCTCGCCGCACCAGCCGCTCCGCGACCTCGTGGACGCGGGGGCGCAGCTCGGCGACCGCCTGCGCCGTGAATACCCGGTTCACCAGGCCACGCAGCCGGGCGTGGTCGAGGTTGTCGGTGAAGACGAGCGACTTGGTCGCCAGCCGCCCGATCCGCGCCACGTCGTCCCGCGACAGCCGCGACGCCTGCCGGCTGACCAGCTGGGGGATGAGCCCGGCGCTGAACGTCCGGTCGTGCAGGACACCGCGCACGTCGGCGTGCCGCGTGAGCACCCACATGCCCAGCGTCCGGTGGACGGGCTGCGCGCCTCGAAGCCGCGCATAGAGCGGGTACGGACTGCGCCGGAACTCGGCGCCGAAGGGGTTGAAGCGGATCGGTGCCCGGGTGGCTTCGGCGGTCGCGGTGTCGGCGGTCGCGGTGTCGGCGGTCGCGGTGCTGGGTGTCGGGGACGTCATCCCGCCCGTGCTCATCCCGCCCGCACCCCGCGGCCCTCGAAGTATCCGCTCCCGAAGGGCTGAAGGACGAGCCTGAGCAGGCAGATCTTTCCCATCCGGAACCCCAGGGCGGACAGCTTCAGGTAACGCTCGTACCGGGCGACCACCTCCGGTCCGACGACACCCACGGCCTCCTCGCGGTGTCGGCGCAGTCGGCGGGCCCACTCCTCGCATGTCCAGGCGTAGTCGAGCCGACCGTTGTGCACCGACTGGATCTCGAAGACACCCTCCGCCGCGGCGGTGATCTCCGTGAGCGTCGGCAGATCCGCCGCCGGAAATATCTCCTGCTGAATGAAGGCGCTCGCGTTCTCGCGGGACATGTTCGCGTAGGCGATCGTCTGCAGCGACAACACGCCGTCCCGCTTCAGCCAGCCGTGGCAGCGGGTGAAGAACTCCCGGTACAGGCGGATCTTCTCGGCGGACGAGTCGTCGGGTCCGGCGAAGTGCTCGAAGGCACCGATGGAGATGATCCCGTCGAACCGGGTGCCGGGTTCGTAGTGCGCCCAGTTCTCCGTGCGCACCTCGACACCGGGATAGCCGCGGGACCGGACGAAGGCCGCCTGCTCCGCACTGAGGGTGAGACCGACGGAGCGTCGCACCCCGTGCGTTTCCGCCAGTCGCCCCAGGATCGAGCCCCACCCGCAGCCGATGTCCAGAACGCTTTCGGCGCGGTCGGCGCGAATCGCGTCCAGGTGGAACCGCAGCTTCCTTTCCTGGGCTGTTTCCAGGGTGTCGTCCGCGCCTTCCCGCAGCGCGCAGGAGTAGGTCAGCGAGCGGTCCAGCCAGAGCCGGTAGAAATCATTTCCGACGTCGTAGTGGTGGCGGATGGCCGCCGCCGCTCCGACCGTCCGATCGTGTCCGACCGAGGTGGCCATGACGACTATGCCACGTGCCGCGGGAGCTGCGTGTGCAGGTACGTGGCGACCGCGTTGAGGTTCGGGTTCTCGAACAACGCCTCGGGCGGTAGGTCGACGCCGTAGCGTTCCTCAACCTCGATCAGCAGGGAGACGGCGAGGGCGGAATCGATTCCCAGTCGATCGAAGTCCGCGTCCGGATCGACCTCCTCCGCGGGTATCTCGAGGAGACCCGCGACATACTCCTGGCACCAGGTGACAATCTCTTCCCTGCTTGGCTCCACCGTGCTCGCTCCTTATACCGCGGTACTCGGAGCGGATCTTCTGGCGGCGATGCGCTTCGCCGCCATCCGCTCTTCGGACGGAAGTTTGACATCCCAGGCGAGGCCACTGACCGCGAGCAGCCTGATGAGCCAGTAACCCGGATCGAGGCGGTACCACCGCAGCCCGAAGGAGGGCGAATCGGGGAACGCGTGGTGATTGTTGTGCCACGATTCGCCCAGGCTCAGCAGGGCGAAGATCCCGCCGTTCCTGCTGTTCTCCCGGGACTCGTAGGGGCGGGTGCCGAACATGTGCAGGAAGGAGTTGATCCCCCAGATGACGTGTTCGAGGACGAACATCCGTACGAGACCACCCCAGAGGAAGCCGCTCACCGCCCCGGTCCAGCTTTGGTAGACGAGGCCACCGACGAGCGCCGGGAGCAGAAGCCCGAGCGTCACCCAGTAGTAGTAGAGGCGGGCCACCCGGACCAGCGCGCGGTTCTTGATCAGATCCGGCGCGTAGTGGACGACGTTGGGATATTCGTGGCGGCGCATCCACAGGAAGTGCGAGTGGGCCAGGCCGCGGAGCCGGCCCTTCAGACCGTTGCCGGCGAGATTCGGCGAGTGCGGGTCTCCGTCGCGATCGCTGCACTCGTGGTGCCGCCGGTGCAGAGCGACCCAGGACACCACGCCGCCCTGGCCGGCCATCGAGCCGAGTACCGCGAGCGCGGCCGCCGCGGCCGGCGCCGCCTTGAACGCGCGGTGCGTGAAGAGCCGGTGATAGCCGACGGTGATGCCCAGACCGGTCAGGAGCCACATCGAGAAGAGTAGGGCGAGTTCGGTGGCCCCGATCGGATGTACCGCGAGAAACGCGATGGCGGCGGCGGTGCCGGCAATCGGGAGGACGTCGAACAGCAGGAAGTGCCGGCGCTGCAGGCGATGCAGGTAGGAATTGCTGATCGTCTTCCGGCGGGGAGTGGATCCATCGGCTCCGTACCCGTTTTCAGAGTACCCGGTTTCAGGAATGTGCGTTGCAGGCTGGAAGCCAGCCATTCTCGACCGCCTCCTCCGGAGGGCTGCGGATGGGTCGTCGGCCCGAACTTTTCCGATCGTAACAGCCGTCGTGGCCGGTTCCGGAACATGCGCCGGAGTAATCGATCGTGAGATTGTGTTTCGTTATCGTCCGCTGCTGAGCCGCACCCGCCGGCTCTCCGGCCCACGGATAGTGCGGGTGCCGCGGTAGTGCGGATGCCGCGGTAGTGCGGATGCCGCGGTAGTGCGGATGCCGCGGTAGTGCGGGTGCCGCGGTAGTGCGGGGTGTCGCCCAGCACCGTCATAGGGCGACACCGCATGGTCAGGGCGACAGCCGGATGGGGAGTGTCTCCAGGCCACGCACGGCCAGATGCGGGCGATAGGAGGGAGGGTCGCTGGCCGGCGTGAGGCTACCGGCCCGGCGCACGAGTGCCTGCAGGGCGATCTCCGCCTCCAGTCGGGCGAGCGGCGCGCCGAGACAGTAGTGGATCCCCAACCCGAAGCCGAGATGACGGGGGGCGGGTGTCGGCCCGGCGTACCGGCGGATGTCGAACCGGTCCGGCTCCGCGAAGGTCCGCGGATCCCGCCCGGCGGCGGCCAGCATGATGACGCCGACCTCGCCCGCGGCGAAGGAGTGCCCGGCGACCTCGGTGCCACGCAGCGCGAGACGCCCGACGAACTGGACGGGCGGGTCGTGGCGCAGCGTCTCGTCAACGAGTGCGGGCGCCAGGTCGGGGTCGGCCCGCAGCGCGGTGAGCTGGTCGGTGTCACGCAGCAGGGCGAGCACCGCGTTGCCGATCAGGTTGATCGTGGTCTCGTACCCGGCGACCAGCAGCAGAGCGCACAGCTCCAGCAGTTCGGCCTCGGTCAGGCTGTCACCCTGCTCCCGCACCGCCACGAGAAGACCGAGCAGGTCGTCGGTCGGCCGAGCCCGTCTGGCCGCGATCAGATCCGTGAAGTAGGCGTCGAACTCGACGGTGGCCTTCCCTCGCAGGGCCAGCTCGTCGGGTGTGAGCAGATAGTCCGGATCGAGGCCGCGGGTGAGGGCGGTTCCCCAGGCCCGGAACGTCTCCTCGTCCCGCACGGGCACACCCAGCAGATCGCAGATGATTCTCAGGGGAAGGGGACGGGCGAACGCGTCGATCAGATCCACCTCGCCAGCCGCGAGCGCGGCGTCGAGCAGCGACTCGACCAGGACGGTGATCTGTGGCCGCAGCCCGGAGATGACCCGGGGAGTGAACGCCTTGCTGACCAGCCCGCGCAGCCGGGTGTGATCGGGCGGGTTCACGCCGAGGAGCGACCGCAGCCCGCCGTCGAAGCTGTTGGCGGAACGCCAGGCGTTGGTTCCCCCCTCACCCCGGCCCCAGGCGGCGTCCTGCAGAACGTGCATGCAGTCCTGGTAGCGGGTGAGCAGCGTGACCTGCTGGGCGCCCAGCGGCAGACGGTAGAACGGATCCGCCTCCCGTAGGGCGTGGTAGCTGGGGTAGGGATCATGGCGTCGGGCCGGATCGAACGCGCCGAAGGCCGGCGGCGTGCCGACCGCGGCCGCACCGGACGGGGAATCGGCATCCATTGTCAGCTCCTCGCTTCCGGTGGTCGGTGACCCCGCAGCCGCGCCGCCGCCGCTGCGTGCGACCGTGAAGGACGTTTGCAGGGCGAACCGGACTCCCGATGAAGGGAACGCGAACGGACGACGAGAAGAACGGGAAGGACGGGAAGGACGAGGAGACNGAGAAGGCCGNCCGGCCTCTCCCTCATNGNGGGAGAGGCCCGCCGGCGGCGGTGACGACCACCCCGACCGCGGCGGCGATGAGCAGGGTGAGAACGACGCCGCGGCGCAGGGGCAGCAGGAGGATCATGGCGCCGCCGAGGGTGGCATACTGCCAGGGCCGGTCGAGCGCGCCGGCTAGCGGGATGGCGGAGCCGAGGATGGCGCCGGCCGCGGCGGGGGCGGCGCCATCGAGGAAGGCGCGGATTCGCGGTTCGGCCCGCAGCCGGGCGAAGTGGGGACCGCCGAGCAGGATGAACGCGAACGACGGACCGAAGGCGACGGCTGCGGCCAGTAGCCCGCCGCCAATCCCGGCTGCCGCGTACCCGACGGCGGCGACGGTCTGCACGACGGGGCCGGGGGTGATCTGTCCGAGCGCGACCGCGTTGAGGAACTGGTCGGCGGTCATCCAGTGATAGTGGTCGACCGCGTCGGTCTGCATCAGCGGGATGATGACGAAGCCGCCGCCGTAGGACAGGGCACCAACCTTGAAGGCAACCCAGATCAGCGCGAGCAGCCCGCCGGTGCCGGTTGCCGCGGCGGCGAGCAAGGGCATGGGTGGCGCGGCAGCGCCCGGCTGGCGGCCGGGCCGATGGTGGCGGCGGGCGGCCAGCTCGAACGCGCCGCAGCCGAGCAGGACGAGCACCAGCCACGGGCCGACAGCGGCGGCAGCCGTCGCCCCGGTGGCCAGGTAGCACGGCCAGCGCAGGCGGCTGACCGTGCGGGCCCGCCGCCAGCTTGCCGGCAGCAACGCGACGCCGGTCTGGACGGCGACGGCCGCGACCGCGGAACCCGCCCCGGCGCCGGCGGCGCGCACCCACCGCGGCGGCGAGCCGGCGAGGAAGATCGCCGCCAGCGCGAGAATCAGGATCAGACCTGGCACGATGAACGCGATCCCGCCAACGAGCGCACCCGGCCGGCCCCGGAGCCGCCAAGCGCAGTAGATCGCCAGCTGGGTGGACGCCGGTCCGGGCAGCAGGTTACAGACCGCTACGGCGTCTTCGAATTCGGTGGCGGTCAGCCACCGCCGTCGCTCCACGCAGAGCTGGCGCAGCAGCGCGATGTGCGTCGGCGGGCCGCCGAAGCCGAGGCAGCCGATCCGGCCCCATTCCCGTAACACGGCGAGCAGGCTCGGGTGAGCGGGGGTGGCCGCGGACGGCGCATCGAGCTCCACGGTTGACATCCTCTCCTCCCCCGAGGGAGGGGATTCCCGGGCCTCGCGGCACCCGGCCGGGTGGTCAGGGTCGGCGCCGATCCACGAACCCTCCCTCCCCTGAAGCACTCGACTGAAGCACTCGACCGGCTGGCCGCGAGATGGTGGCCGCGAGGGTGTGTCGCGGCCACCATCTCTGCGAGCCAGGCAGCTCGGTCAGATCTTTCAGATTTTAGCGAGGAGGTTCCGCATACTCGTGATCTCGGCGTTCTGGGTGTTCTGAATATTCTCGGCGAGCTGCTGCGCCGGGGTATAGCGTCCGTCGCGGATTTCCGTCTTCGCCATGGTGACGGCTCCCTGGTGATGTGCGATCATCATGGTGAGGAACATCTTGTCGAAGGCGGGTCCGGTCGCGTTCCCCAGCGCGGTCATGTCCGCGCTGGACATCATTCCTTCCATGGTGTCGCCCGGCATCATGGTTTCTGATCCGTGGCCGTTCATGCCGTGGCCGTTCATGCCGTGGCCGTTCATGCCGTGGCCGCCCATGCCGGGGCCGCCCATGCCGGGGCCCGATCCGCCGCCGCCGGCGGGGGGAGCGGTGGGCTGCTTCCAGGCCGTGAGCCAGCCGACCATCGTGGTGATCTCCGGAGTCTGCGCGGCGCGGATCTGCGGCGCGAGGGTCTTCACCTCCGGGTTCTGGGCGTGGGTGCCGGCCAGGTCGGCCATCTCGATGGCCTGCCGGTGATGGGGGATCATGTTCTGGGCGAAGATGACGTCGGCGGCGTTGTAGTCGGTGCTGCCGGTGGCACTGGTGGCACTGGTGGCACCGGTGCTGCTTCCCCCGCTGCCGCACGCGGTAAGAACGGCTGCGGCCAGAAGCGCCGGGATGAGCAGGATGAGTCGTCTCATGCTGGTTCCTCGTCTGCCAGGTGTCGGTAGATCCTTGTGCGGGTTCGCCGTGCGGAAGTCCGTGGGGACGCGCAGGCGAAAGCCGACCGGTCTACAGGCGGAGCACGCAGAGGCAGACGAGTGAGGGTGCGTGGGACGGTGGCGGTCCGCCGGGGGGCGATCGTCCAGGCCGGGATGACGCCACACGTAGCCGGCTCCGGGCGGTGAAGGTCGAGCGGACGGCGCGGGTGAGCAGCAAGGCGATGAACAGGACGCCGGCCAGGCGAAGGAACGCCAGGCACAGCTGACCGGCATGCCCGTCGTGGCCTGCGTCTGTGGCCGGCATCGTGACCCTGGTCCGCGGGTCGAGACCGGCCAGGTGGACGGGCGCGGAGCGCGGATTCATCCCACCGTCGGGCATCGTCGCGTCGGGCATCGTCATTGATTCGCTCCGGGCCGCGGGGAGCCCGTGCGTGCCGGAGTCGGTATGGCCGGCNTGCGCGGACAGGCCGCCGTGCATGAGCAGAATGCCGAGGAGCACGGGCANGAGAAGCGGGAGCAGATGCAGCCTGCCCGGGGTGCTCTTTTCTCTTCCTCGGCGCCGGACCCTCACCGTTGCATGATGCTCCACGCGCAGGCGCTCGGTAAAACCCGCGCCCGGGCCGGCTCGTCTCTCGCACGGTCGAAAGAGCGGCTTACCGGACCCTGCCGACGTAGTAGCTGCTGCTGTAGATGGGCTGTAGGTTGACATTTCGTCGAGTTTGTGGCGCGGCCCA
This sequence comes from Frankia sp. Allo2, assembly GCF_000733325.1. Taxonomy (NCBI): domain Bacteria; kingdom Bacillati; phylum Actinomycetota; class Actinomycetes; order Frankiales; family Frankiaceae; genus Frankia; species Frankia sp. Allo2. The sequence continues at coordinate 119,438 of NZ_JPHT01000005.1, read as the reverse complement.
CATATAGCCGTTGCCTGCGTAGATGCCCAGGTGGGTGATGTTGCCGGGAGTCCCGAAGAAGATGAGGTCGCCGGGCTTCTTCCCGGACCTGGGGATGCGCACCGTGGCCTGGAACTGCTGCTGGCCGGCCCCTGGTCCGCACCCGAGTTGCACATGCCGCACGGCTCGGACGCCGTACACCGACCACCGCACCGCCGGACCCTTGTTGACGATGTCGACCCGATCCAGCCCCAGAGAAACTGCGACAGCACGGCTCGCCGTGGTCTCCTCCCCGGCGTCGTCGAGCCAGCAAGGAGCTATGATCATGGTGTTGCGCGGCAGGGACCTTCGGATCCAGCAGGCTTGAGAGGAGACGCGATGATTCAGGATCGCGGTCCTTCCCTTCGTCCCCGATGCCGACGACCCGTACGGCATCGGGGACGGCTCGTCGACGCCCTGCTGTCCGGCAGCTACCTCGCCCTCACCCATGCCACTGTCGACTTCGACCCGACCCTGCTGGCGGCGACCGAGACCTATCGGCAACGCGGCATCCCACGCAGCCACGCAGCCGCGCCGAGGTGGAACGTTTCCTGGCTGGCCTGGAACTCGTCGAGCCGGGCGTGCAGGTCGTGCATCGCTGGCGGCCGGACGACACCACGCCGAAAGACGTCACCGACGCCCAGGTCAACAACTACGGCGCCGTAGGCCGCAAACCGTAACGTCCCTCCGATCGGCCCCGATGCTGGCGGTACCCACCTCCAGAGAAGCTGTGTCTCCCCAGATCACCTCTGGGGAGACACAACGAGGAAACCCTGGCGAACTTCGGCGCTTCGCCGCTGGGGCGGATCACTACCAGCGTGGGCGCACCGGTCCACCCGTGAAGAACCGGAGCAGGTCGCCGAGGATCCACTCAAGATCCAAATTGGGTTCCGGCTCGACTGGCGGTCCGGCCAGTCGAGCACCGGGGNGAACGGTGCGGTCGGTCACTGGATACCTCGATCAGACGGCGACCGACCTGAACGGGGCGCTCCTCCCCAGGCCGGTGATACGCGCGCGGAACGGGGCAGGCAGATGGATCACATCAGGCCTACTACTCGGCCGTAGGCGCCCACCGGGTCGTCCTGGCTGGGTGGGTCCGGGTGGCGGTGCTCGGGGAGGGCGGACAGCTCCGGCCGGTAGACGACCAGCCTGCCCGCGNGTTCCCGCTTGGCCGCGTACATGGCCAGGTCGGCCTGGTGCAGCAGGCTGTCGGGACTGGCCGGCCGGGTGGTGGAGCCGTCGAGCGTGACTAGGCCGAAGCTGGCCCGCGGGGTGTAGATCTGCCCGGCCAGCAGGCACGGCTCCTGGACTGCCATCGCGAGCCGCTCNCCCNCCTTCCGGGCGTCGACGCCGCCGCTGCCGAGAATGATGGCGAACTCGTCCCCGCCGAGCCGGGCGACGGTGTCCACCGCGCGGGTGTCCGCCCGCAGTCGCTCCGCGCTGATTTTGAGGAGTTCGTCCCCGGCGGCATGGCCGAGCGTGTCGTTCACCAGCTTGAACCCGTCGAGATCCAAAAACAGGACGGACACCGTCCCGGAGTCGCCGGCGTGGCAGGCGTCGGGGTTGTCGGGGTTGTCGGGGTCGTGGGTGAGGGCTCGTTGCAGCCGCCGAGTGAACAGCGCCCGGTTCGCCAGGCCGGTCAACGGGTCGTGGAACGCCTGATGGTGAAGCTGCCGTGCGCGCTGGCGTACCTCGGCCAACAGTCGGTTACTCTCCGCCAGGGTGACCATCTGCCGGACCAGCGCCACCAGCAGCAGTCCGACCATGCCGTACGCCTCGAACCGGTCGAGCTGCGCACCGGTCGACAGTTTGCCCAGGATCAGCAGGCCGGCCGCACCGAGCACGGCGTAAGGCAGCACGGCGTGCGCCCACACCGCCCGGGGGCCGCCCGGGGTGAGGCTGTCGGTCGTGAGGCTGTCGGTCGTGAGGCTGTCGGGTGTGGGGTTGTCCGGGTGCGTGCGCGCCGGTAGCAGAGCGGCAAGGAAGATCATCATAAAGGCGAGGGTGAATCCGATCATGGCCCAGGGGGGAAGGTGGTGGCTGTCCGGCGCGGTGCTGTAGACGGAGATGTTGCTGGTGAGTCCGTCGATCAGCAGGCCCGTGCTGAGCAGTACCGACGCCGCCGGGGAACGCGGCCGGCGGAAGCAGGTGATCAGCAGCACCGCCGTGGCGAGGATCAGGCTGGCGACCGGGTGGAGCAGGGCGGCCAAGAGCTGGATGGGGTCGGGCGGGCCGGCCGGGACGAGCGCGGCGAGAGTCGTCCCCCACGCCAGCAGGATGATCGAGCCGACGATCAGCACACAGTCCAGCAGGGTGATCGTATGCCAGCGGTATCCGCTGTGTCGCGCGGTCCTGGTGTTCTCGCCCTGGCCTTCCACCGGTGCGGTGGGTAGGGACAGCAGCCCGGCCAGGGCCACCCCGTAGAGAACGAGGAAGATGGCATAGCTCGGGGACATGCGGCCAGTCAGGAAGCCGCCGGCGAGGAACGTCGCCGCCGTCGCGAGGTTGGCGACCAGCACGCCGCCAGCGGCGAGGCGGGCGAACCGCCGGCGGCGCTCCGTCCCGCGAACCTGCCGGGCGGTCCGGAAGCAGGCGGCCGCAGTGGCCAGTTGGGCAGCGGCGTCGAGGAAAATCGACGCGATTCGGGGGGTCTCCGGATTTACGACCAGTTTTCCCCAGGTCTTGCCGGATTCGGCTGGCCGCTGCGGGGCAAGTTCCCGAGTCCTCGTCTGGAAGAACTCGACGGCGGGCGTCCTCGCCAGCGTGTACCACCTATCGTGGGTGATCGGGTATACGGGGGTCATTATTTCTCCTTGGCGGGGTGTCAACCCGGATCGCCGTATTGCGTGCACAGCCAGCGACGATCATGACGGTTGGCGGTCGACGAAACACCGCGCCTGATCGTGCAGTGCTGTCACCGTCTTGACCTGCGTGACAGGTTCACCGTCCGTCGCATACAGGTCGGTGAGCGTGTCAGCGTTGTCGACGTTGACAAGGGTTCCCATCGGCTTTCCGCTGCCTTGTTGTATGAAGTGAGTCACAGCCTTGCAGTCGGTGGGGGGTGGTGCACCACCCCTCCGGGTAGTCAATAGCTGGAAATCGGGTGGTCAGTGTCCTGAGCGAAGCCACTCTTCCCGGAGATCCTGGTTTAGATCTTCTTTTTTTATGCGGAGCGTGGCGAGAAGCATGGGCGGTGGTCGAATCCGAGCTCCCGCCACCGTCGAAAGACCGGCGGGCACCACCTCAAGGGCACGAACGTCCACGTCCGCCGACGGTGCTCCCGTTGCTGACGGTGTTGGTGCGGCTCGCCTGCGTGCAGGACCGGGATGGCGGCCGGCCGCCGCTGGCTGGCCGCCCCTGGCTACCCACCCGGCGATCGCCGGACGGGAAAACCACGGGTTCACCCGTGAATGGACATGAACCTAAAGTTTTGATATCGCGCCTGGACTGGGCGGTTCGGGTGCGTGGAGCCGGCGTTGCGGCGGTGGGGACGTTCCCATTTCCGTAGCCGGGNGTGGGTGGGAAAGGCGACGGGATCTGCCGGGCCGGGCCCGTTTCCAGCGGCCGCCTTCTCCAGGGTCGGGCCTTCTCCAGGGTTGCTGTGGATGGTGCCTGCCCGTGCCGTTAGGGTGCTCGTCAGTGGCATCCGAGTGGCATCCGAGTGGCGAGCGGATGTCCGAGTGGCAAGGGGATGGAGGAGCGGTGACGGAAACACGGGACCCGGCGTGGGTAGCGACGACGGGGGACCGGGAGCCGGTGAACCTGCGGATGGATCTTCCTCATACGGCCCGGATGTATGACTACTACCTGGGTGGGAAGGACAACTTCCCGGCCGACCGGGAGGCCGCCGAGCAGGTCATCGCCGCGTTCCCCAACGCCCGCGTCACGGCCCGGGAGAACCGGGCGTTCATGACGCGGGCGACCCGGTTTCTGGCCGGGGAGGTCGGGATCCGCCAGTTCCTGGATATCGGTACCGGCATCCCCACCAGCCCGAACCTGCACGAGATCGCCCAGGGCCTCGCCCCCGACACCCGGGTGGTTTACGTCGACAATGACCGTTGCAAGTCGGGTTGTGCACACGCCTGAGTCACGGGTGCACGTCGGCGCGCGACGCCGCGCCGCTATCCAGCACGCCGCACGGCCTTCGCTAGCCAGGGCCATGGCCAGGGTGGGGCGGCTGGTGGCGCTGCCCGCCGTGTGGGGCGCCGTACTGGACACGGTGCCGAGGCCCCGGATCTCGTCCGTGTCGAGGAAGGCCATCGGGTCTCAGCGGTGCAGGGGCCGTTACGATACGGCGTAGTTCGGGCCGGATATGTCGTTCTGCACCCTGTGACACGACATGCACAGGGCTCACGCGCGTACCCGTGGTGGGGTGCCACGGGCAGAAGGGGGTCAACAGTCAGTGACTGACAGCGATCGCGTCCCGGGTTGGTCCTTCTCATCGGCCGCAGCCAGCAATAAGATCACCGAGTCTGGCAGTNCCCCGGTTGATCTGAAGACCGATATTCCGCACTCAGCCCGCCTCTACGACTACTACCTCGGAGGCAAGGACAACTTCCCCGTGGATCGGGAGGCCGCAGAGAAGGTGATCGCGGCAGCGCCGGAAGCGCCGCTGATGGCCCGGGAAAACCGTGGCTTCATGCATCGTGCCGTCGGTCACCTCACCTCAGAAGGCGGGATCCGTCAGTTCCTCGACATCGGGACAGGTATCCCGACGAGCCCCAATCTGCACGAGGTGGCCCAAGGAACCGCCCCTGACGCGCGGGTCGTCTATACCGACAACGATCCGATCGTGCTCGTTCACGCCCGCGCTCTGCTGGCTGGCACGCCGCAGGGCCGTATCGCCTACCTTGACGCCGATGTTCGGGATCCTGTCGGCATTCTGGCCTCATCCGAGGTTCGGGACTGCCTGGACCTCACTCAGCCGGTCGCGCTGTGCCTGGTCTCGATCCTGCACTTCATCGCGGATGACGACGATCCGTATGGCATCGTGCGCACGCTGGTCGACGCTCTTGCACCCGGCAGTTACCTGGTTCTTTCGCACGCCACGACCGACACCCAGGCACGGGGAGTGTCCGACGTCGTGTCGACCTACGGTCGCTCGTCATCGTCGCTGACGGTCCGCAGCAACAGTCAGATCATGGCCTTCTTCGACGGGCTGGACATGCTTGAGCCCGGCCTGACCCTGGTCCCGGCGTGGCGACCCACCGGCGACCTCCCCAAGGGCCACGAACTGGTATGGATTGCGGGCGGTGTAGGCCGTCTGCCCTGACCAGCCCACCGCGCGGACCAGCCGCCTACCCAGGCTGGCTCGCTGGCCGGTGTACCGGTGGAATGTCAGGCTAGTTGGAGAGGGCGGCGATGCTGGATCTGAGGGAACAGTCCATACCGGACGTACTCGAAAAATGCAGGAAGGCACTGGATGTAGAGTTCAACGACGATATTCCGGCGTTCGGATGGGGTGGGAAATCCGTCGGCTTTGAAACAAGCCGGGGTACGTGGGTGAAGATTCTTTCCCGAGCGGCCGGTTCGATAAACGAGCGGACGTGGACCGGAGAGGAATGCTCCTCCGTCCTGTCGGGGGTGTCGAAACCGAAGCTTCTCCGCTCCATTCGGTGGTCGGATGATGATCGGGGAGTCGTCTGGCGTGCAGATGAGACGACGCTCGTCTCGTTCTCGATTGTCAGCTCCACGCCCGAGATTCGGAACGATTCACCTGGACTCTCTGATGCATGGTGGTCAGACCTACGTGAATCGTTGGCTGCCTTGGCAAGACACAGGACGACCCGTGTCGGTGTACGTCAGNATCTCATCAACCGCCGTATACGTGAATTCGCAGGAGACGCGATCGACTCTTCCGTGGATGAGTGGACGACCGCGCACGCCGATGTGCATTGGGCAAATCTGACGGCGCCCACGTTGGTGCTCCTCGATTGGGAGGGATGGGGACTTGGGCCGCGCGGTCTGGACGCGGCAACTTTGTGGGTGTTCTCGCTCCTCGCGCCGCCCGTGGCTGAGAAAGTGAGCCACGAATTCTCCGAGGATCTTTCATCCCGGTCCGGGAAGATCGCACAGCTTTTCATGTGCGTGGAGTTGCTGAAAATGGTGCGCGACTTTGGTGACCACCCGGACATGGAGAAGCCATTGGCTCGCGAGGCTGACCGGTTGACGATAGAACTCTCGGGCCCCATGNGATGATCCACCGCCCGGTTCCATTACTAGGCATCGAGTGGTCGACGATTACGCAGGAGAACCCTATACCGTTCGATATTCTCCTGATCAACGTCAAGTCGGGCTGCCTCCACGAGTTGCCTCAGGTGACTTAGGCGGTTGAGGCTAACCGCGACTCGGGCGGCCGGCGGCAATTCGTAGGCGAGACGGAAAGCCACCTGCGGTACGGCAAGGACAAATGGCGGGCGGGCACTCAGAAGCGATGCGAGGTTTAGACTTTCCCAGAAAGACTGCCGGGTGTCGCCACCAAAAGGGCTCATCCCCCACCGGTTCCTCACGTCTACGCGAAGCAGCCCAGCGAAGGAATCAGCAGCCTCCCAGACAGCCGGACTCGCAAGCACGCCACTTCGGTGCATCAGATGGGCGGGGCGGGGCGCGTGGTCCGGCAGGTAGCCTCCAAGCGCGTCGACCAGCGGTCGAGCATCCCATGTCGAGATGCCCCATTCCGCGCACAGGCCAGATTGCACAGCGTCGTTGAGTGTCCGGGCAGCTTCCAGGAAGAGATCCTGGCCGCGGCCGGCTCCAGCCTCTCTCACGCTCCTTTCCGGGTTGTGTAGAAAGACGACGTCGGGAACCCGCCCCAAAGCGTCCACGCTTTTTTCCATCGCGCGCCTAATCCGTGCAGGCTCCAAGGAATGCTCAGAATGCCCGGTCGAGGAAGGGAAAAATCCAACCTTCGTCGAGAGGTGGAACTCGGGGAGGAGATCGGGGATCATGGCGGACAGCCGCGCGTGCGACGAGAAATCGGCGTAGTTGAAGGCCGTGTCGATGTCCCGCACACCCTGCTCCAGGGCTGCTTCTAGGATGTCCCGCTGGTGACGAGTCCTGTATAGCCCGAGGACAATTCTTCGGTCAGCGCGATGCATATTCCCTCCCGAACGAGAATCCGCGCGAGAGGTCGGATATTGATCCCTGTCTCAGCACTCGCCTTATCCAGATCCACGGGACATCCTGCCAGCAGGAGGGCGAGTGCCGGCGCCGCCTTCTCCCGAACGGTAATCTTCCTGCCACCCGCGTAGACCACAAGGTTAGAACCTTCCCGTTCGACGTGAGGCGCGAACTCGGAAACGCAGACGACGACGTCCGGCTCCTGCGATGAAGGGAGCAGCGGAGCGTGCCGCGCGGAAGGCTGCGACCGCTCACGCGCGGCAAGGAAAGCTGCCGGCGGATAAGAACGGAACAGATCAACCGCAGCGGCTTCGAGACGCGCCTGTTCCTCTTCTCGCTCATCACTGGAACCGAAACGACTCAGATCTCGCCGGAAGATCTCCAGGTCGCGTGCGCGGTCGGCAACCCAGGCTAGCCAGTCTACTCCCGTACGTTTGACGAACCCGAAGGTGAGGTGAAGGCTCAACGGATCGCTGTGGTCGGTGCGAGTCGCCTGGTGCCAGTAGCCACGCGGGATATGCATCACATCCCCTGCCTTTAGGACGCCCTGCCATACCGATTTCTCGCTTGCGGCAGAATTCGGTTCGGCATCGCGGTACATAGGAACCGGCCGCGAGTAGCTACGGACGTCCCAGGTCTTTTCGCCCACAAGTTGGACAACGATGACGTCGTGGTCATCCCAATGGCTCGGAAAACCCGAAGTCGATCGGGTCGTCAGATACGCGTTGACCTGCACCAGTTCATGCGACCACCATTGAAGTGCGCGAGTGGCAACCTCCAGCGTGGGATCAAATGTGTCCAGAGCATCGAGCACAAGAGTCACGCCCGTATCAAACAGGCTTTCCATCGCCCGAGGATCCGCCACGCGAATATTCTGCCGTCGCCTGTTAGCCTGAGAACGAAGGTAGTCGCTGGGATGGAGTTCTCCTCCGTNCTTGAAAAGGCGAAGCTGAGGTGGTTCCAGACTTCGTCGCATGACGATGTCCAATAGTCGCGAAGGGGTCATCAGCCGTTGACACAATGACGTGTCTGCCAGATGACCCCGCGCGAACTTCCGTCCAAGAGGTGAGACGTCCTGCCAATTGAACGCACCCTCAATTCCCTGGACCAGACGATNCTCCATCGCTAGCGACTCGCTCCTCGCTGCTCAAAGGTATCGAGGGTGGCCATGGTGCCGCGTTCCTAGCTATCCCTAGCTGTTTTCCTCGGGAAAGTTCAGCCCGTCTCCCGATCCTCCGTCGCTACGACCGGTGCTTCCGCCGTCGGAGTGCTCGGCGTCGTAACGGTCCTGCACGTGCGCCAGGTTTTCAACGGCTACAACCAGGTCATCGTCAGGGTTCATCTAGCTTCCTCGCTCTCAATCAGGCGCCACTTGGGCTTCCGCCCGGACGTCACATGGTAGGAGCCCCCTAAAGGGCATCGCAACCGCTTTGACGAAAGAGATGCAGCTGTGTAACTGAAGCAAGCAGCCCGGGACCGGACGGCGAGCCGAGGCAGACGAAAGGCGTTGACATCTGTATGCGCAGGTAGACCGGCCAACGGGGCCGCCAAAGGAAGCAGTAGGCGCCCACACCTCGACCCGGGNGGGAGTGCTCAGGAGGGGTCAGCGCAAGCGGGCGTCGCTGGGCGGGAAATACCCGCACTTGCGACGCCCGCACGGTCCCGGTGGCAACGGGGCTCAGCGTCAGGAGTCGAACTCACCATCGTTGATGCCCGCGACAAACGCCGCCCACTCGGCGGGAGTGAAGCGCAGGACCGGCCCGCCTTGTTGCTTCGAGTCGCGGACGGCCCGGCCGCCGTCGGGTAGGGTGGCTACCTCGACGCAGTTGCCGCCGGTGCCTCCGGAATAGCTACTCTTGCGCCAATTCAGTGCGTCGTTACCGGATTCGGTCATCGCTCCATGTCCTCACGTGCGGCTTTGATAGTTGATAGGGAGCCGTTGGTCGGGGCGAGGGCGGAGCTTCGGAGTTGGTTCATCCATGTCTCGTAGCGCCGAACCTCCGCCTGCTTCTCCAGGTAGAGGCTTCCCGTGGGCGCCTCGATGTAGACCATTTCGGGTGCTCCTCCGGTGTCCGGGAAGCCCAGGATGGTGAAGCTTGAGATCATGCCGGCATGGGCGCCTGCGGTGAAGGGCACGATCTGGATCGTCACGCCGGGTTGGTCGGATGCCTCGATGAGCCGGTCAAGCTNCCTGGCCATGATCGCGGGGCTTCCGACGTGGCGGCGAATCACTGCCTCGTCAAGGATCGCCCAGAGCTGGACGGGCTGATCACTGGTGAGGATCTTCTGCCGGTTCATCCGTAGTTCCACGGCTCGGTCGACTTCGTGCGCAGGTAGTTCCGGCGATGCCGCGCGGATGACGGCCCGTGCATAGTCCTCGGTCTGGAGCAGGCCGGGCACAAGCAGGCTCTCGAAGGTCGTGATCGTGGAAGCTTCGGCTTCCAGGCCGATGTAGACCTGAAACCAGCGCGGGACAAGATCGCCGTAGGAGTGCCACCAAGCGGGCTTGCGACTCTCCTTCGCCAGCGCCAGCAACGCCTGTCGCTGGTCGGCGTCGGTGACGCCATAGAGGTCAAGCAGATCCGCGACGTTGCGCGTGATGAACCGGAACTGACCGGTCTCCATCCGGCTGATCGTCGGCCCGCTGCGGTGGATGTGCTCCCCGGCCTGGTCGACGGTCAGCTCCTTCGCGTCCCGTAGGCGGCGCAGCTCCGCGCCCAGCCGTCGCCGGCGCACCGTAGGGCCTGGCGTGCTCGCCATGCTTCTCCCCTCTTTCTGGTAGCAGTCTGCCAGCCCATCGCTCGGCGCTGCCTACCCAGATCGAACGCAGGGCACGTACGTACTTGCGTATGTTGGCTCAGTGGGTGCATCCTGCCACTACCGCGCTGTCGACCGTGACAGCGGGCGTCGCGCGGGANGGGAGGCACAGCGAGGGACTCCCGCCCGCGACCAAGGGAAGAGGGGCCATGGACGAACGCCGCTTCGTGGTGTGGCAGGCACCGCGCCCTCAGCCGGGCACCGGTCGCAACTCAGGGTTTCAGCATGACAACGGCTGACCCGTCGCCGGTGGTCCGGGTGGCCGTGGCGTACTTCCCCCCGACAGCCGCCGCTATTCCGGCCGTGCGTGCGAGCACGGTTCGCACGCTCGCAGCGTGGTTCCTCGATCCAGCGGCCGTCAGTGGTGCGGAATGCGTCGTGTGCGAGTTGGCGTCGAATGCTGTGAAGGCGAGCCGCCCGGAAGACGTGGTGGCCATTCGACTTACTGCCACGGGCAGGAATGTACTTGTGGAAGTGTGGGACGGTAGCGATATCACACCGCGGATCACAAGCCCCGACCCTTTCAGCGAGGGCGGGCGTGGCCTGTTGATGGTCGACGCGCTGTCGCGACGATGGTCGTGGTATCGGGTCAAAACGGGCGGAAAAGTGGTATGGGCCGAGATTCCCGGCGTAATGCGGGCCGCGTCGCAGACGACACGCGCCACCGCGCCGATGCCGACCCGGCAACCGCAGATAGGGCCGGAGCCTACAGCGCCGGTCGTCTATCGCACGGACCCGGAGACCTTGCAGCGGGTCGCGGACGCGATACGCGCGCTGGACCCGTGGCATCGACCCCCGACCGGCCGACGTTCACCCGAGAGCACAGCGCGCATCGCATAACACGCCAGGACGGAAAGGGGGGGACATGCGACGGCCGAGCGCACGTGCGGAACGAAACGGGTTACGGCTCCGCATGCTGGACGAAGGTATGACCCACGCGGATATCGCGGACGAGTTCATCCGCCGCTATCGGTATCGTCCCCGCGCGGCATTCCGGCACGCCTACGGGTGGACACTGGAACGGGCCGCCGACCATATCAACGGCGACGCGGCCCGTCTCGATCTCGACCCGGACGGCAGAGCTCCCATGACCGCGCCCCGCCTGTCGGAACTGGAGCAATGGCCGGAACCGACCGCACGGCGACGGCTCACCCCGCAGACCCTCGCGCTGCTCGCGACCGCGTACGGAACCGACGTGCACAGCTTGCTCGACGGTCACGATCACGCCCGCATCCGGTCCGCCGACCGGCTGGTGATCAACGCGATGATGTGCATCGGCCAGCCGTCCGCCTGCCTGTGCGACCGACGTCGACAACCAGCGGCGGCGCGGCCCCGGGTGCCCAGGCCACGGCCGGACACACGGGCATCGTCGGGAGTCCTGCTGTGAGGGCATACCCCCTGCCCGTCCGGTAGCCCGACCGGTCCGCGTTGCGGTCTCCCATTTGAGCCGCTACCCGGCCGGGGCTCGCTGGCGCAGGCCGCACGCCCGCTGGCACGACCCGAGGACAGCCCGACTTGTACCCCCGCAGGTCGTTGGTGCGGGGCGTCCGGCGCGGCTGCCGCGAGTGGCCGACCGGACGAGCACGTCTCGCCCGTCTCGCCACGGGCGGTGACCGCTGCGCTGTGCAGGGGTGTGCACAGCGGTGTGCAAGGGCTGTGCACAGCGGTGTGCACGAGGGTGTGCACGCATGGCCCTACGCGCGTGGGCGCGCGCCTGCGCGCGTAGGGCCATGCTGGTGCCCGCTGGGCATGCATTGCACAAGAAAGGTCACGTTCCGTGATGGCTAGCGTCATCGGGGATCGCTGGCGATGCGAGGTCGGTCGTCACGTGATGACCGGCGGGTCCGGGGCCTGGCCGTGCGTGGTGGCTGTGGTGGGAATGGTCGCGGTTGTGGCGGTGTGGGGTCGGCTGTGCGTGCGAGGGGCGAGTTTCGGGGGCGGGTGGCGGTGGGCTGCTACCCGCGTCGGACGGCTGTTTGTGCAGCGTGGCAGGGGTGTCGGGTACGGCGGGTCGGGTGGGCGTCGCCGCTACCCGTAGCGGCGACGGCGCGACCGGGGCGGGGGTGCCAGCGGAGTGCTGGGCGGTGCCAGCGGGGCGCTGGGCATGGTGCTCGGGCGGGGTGGGGCCGTGGCTGGCTGGCCAGTTGGGAGGCCCTGGGGTGGTTGGCGCGGACATGCGGCCGGCGGCGGCGTCCAGGATGGCCGTAGAGCGCCCGAACTGCCCAGCGGTAGCCCGGTTTCTGGGAATGGGCGTGCGGCTGTGTCTGGCGTGTCGGGGCGGGGTCGGCGGGCGGTTCGCTGGCAGGGCGGCGCGAGGTGTGCTGGTTAGGCTGGGGCCGTGGCCGGGCGTGGCCCGGTGGTGTCCCCCCGACGACGTGGGTTGAGGTTCTGGGCGTGTCCGGTCGCGGTTGCCGAGAAACGTGCCGAACCACCGTGGTGGAGATGTCCGAGTGAGGTTTTCACACCCCCCGATTCTGTGATCTCCGTCACCTTTGCTGATCGCTGGCGTGTTCTTTTGCGGTGTTTGCCGGAAATGTGAGTCCGCCCATCGGGCCCCCCACCCGCCTACCCACCGGACCCCCCAACGGGCCACCCGTAAAGACGGGTAGGTGTGACGTCCGGTGCTGGCGCAGGTCAGGGGCTGTTTCGCACCCACCCAAGCACTCCAGGACTGAACTCCTGATTCAGCATTCTGTCATAGTCCGGGGTGTGGGGGGCGGCCGTTCGCGTGGTCCGGTCAGGCATGGCGCGATGATTCTGCGGGTATGACAGATGTGATGTGTTCTGTGGTTCCGCGCGTCGCGAGGAGTGCCGTGCCCTGTGCGTCGTCTGCCCGCCCGCTGGTCCTCGGTTTCTCGTGTGGTTCGTCGGCGCGCCTGTGCGGCGCGGTCCGGGACCGCAGCGCGGGCCAGCGGTGCGGCCCACGGCGGCCAGACAGGCCCGTAGCACGGTCGCTGTTCGGGAGTGCTGGGCAAACGGCACGGGCCGCGCCACAGGGCGTCTGAGGCGGGCCGGGCGCCGCTGACGTCGCGGTGTGACGCCCCCCGGGGGGTGCTGTCCGCCCGTGCCGGGGTTCCGTGACGGCCGTGGACGCGATCCGGGTTGAGTCCGGGTCTGCTGCCGGTCGGGTCCGGGTCTGCGGCGCGTCAAGTCCCGATCCGGGTTGAGTCCGGGTCTGCTGCCCGGGAAATCCCCGGAATGACCCAGCCTGATAGCTGCCCCGCGCTGCCGCATCGGGAATGGTGGTGATACCCACCCCGACGATACGAGAAAAGACGCCGGAGTACCGCACGTGGCAGTGGTATTCCGGCGTACGACCCCCCGCGAGGAGGCGTCTATTGCCTGTTCTCCTGGACGCTGGCGACGAGTCCGCCCCGTCGTCACCCCCCTTGCGGGACAGCGTGAGGAACAGCCCGGTCGGTCTGACCGGGCACAGCCGGTGCGTCCGCGTGCCCCGCGCCCCTGTCCCCCGGGTGCGGGTCGGACGCGTCCACCGTCGTCCGCCGGTGCGCTGTCCACGAGCGCGCGCACGGCGGCCAGCACAGCCCCCGCCCTGGGGCGGAACGGTAGCGGCAGCGCCGCTACCAGGTAGCGGCACGGCTACCCCGCCCCGGGCCCGCGCACCCCCGCTGGCCTGCGCTGTTCCGGCCGGGTAGCGGTAGCGGCTCCCGCCCCGCGCCCCCCGCAACCCGCCGAAACCGGCCGTCGACGCCCCCGGCCCGCCGCTACCGCTACCGGGAACCCGTGCAGGGACAGGAGGACCCGACACGTCCGTTCCGGCCGCACCCGACGACCCCGCCCCATCCCCGTGGCCACCTCGCACCACCCCCGCCCCCGCACCACCCGCACCGGCCGCCCGCGACGACCCCGCCCCGTCGCCACCCCCGCCCGGCCCGACCCCGCACCCCCACAGCGACCGTGACCCTCTCCCGCCCGGTGAGACCGTCGTCACTGTCTCGGCGCAGGATTTCAGGCTTCCTGACGTGCTCAAACACCTGGAAGCAGGAAGGATCGTGCTCGTCATTCCCACCCGCCGGTAAGCCACCCGGCGGCGCGCGGAACGGCTGGACCCCCGTTCCGCGCGCCGCGTTACCCGCGGAAGCAAAACCCGTTACCAAGGTCCACAATGCCATTCGCGCCGCTCGCGTCCGCGAACTCCGTGCCGATCTTGATGCCCCACGTTCCGTCATGATCGGACAGTTCGATGCCCCACGAGTCCTTCACGGCGCGGACCATGCCCCGCTTCTCATCGGTGTCACCGGCCGCCCACGTGTCGGCCACCGTCCGCCCGGTCTCCGCGTAGTCGTACACATCGGGGATAACCTCGAATTGTTCGATGGCCACCCGCAGCGCCTTACGCGTTGCGACCAACTCATCAAGCTTGTCATCGTCTTCCGTGACGGACAGACGGCTTTGGATCCTGGCGAGTTCCGCCCGCATCTCGTCGAGCTCGTGAGCGTTTCCCGCGACACGCTGAAAAGCAAGGATCGGTGTCGTGTCATGGGAGAACATGGACTCGATGACCTCGATGATCGGCAGAGCATCGCAGCCCGTGAAAAGTCCGCACGCCTTACGCTGCTTGGCGTGACCACCACAACGGAGCTTCGGAGTGCGCGGGTTGCCGGCCGGAGTGAGACCAGCGTTAACATGAACCCTCCCGCCGCATGACGGGCAGTCCAGAACCCCACTCATCCAGTTGACGGGCCGCGCCACGGGTCGGCCCCCCTTGTTTCCCCTGCCGTCCGTCAGATTAGCGGCAAGCACGTTGTTCGCACGCCACCACAGCGCCGAGTCGACCACGGGCGTAACCTCATGCGCCCACGTCTCGGTAACGCCCCCATACGTGTACCGGCACTCTTCAACCCCGGTGTGATTCGCGGTAAATCGCACAAGGTTCTTGACCGACGCCGGATACAGGTCGTAGACGCGGCCGATCGATTGCAGGGATTCACGGTTGGCGACACGCTCGTAAATGTCCCTGACCGACTTCGGGTCGACGCAATACGCCTGCTTCGCGTAACGCTCCCCGTTAGCTGCCCAGAACGTCGGCAGCGGGCCGTGATGCGCACCATTCCCCATAATCATCGAGATACCGCGATAGGTCGTCTGCTTAACCGTCTTGGACTTCTCGGCATTCGCGTGCTGGGCGACAAGAGTCACGATGCGGCCGGCGAAATCCGTCCTACCGAACTGAGGTTCAGCAATCGAGATGATGTCACCACCCGCAGACCGGATACCGAGCAGGATCTCCGCTTGCGCGTCCAGATCATCGCGACGGTCAAGCCGTGAGGATTCGGTCACCATAAGAATCGTGTAGTCCCGACGCGCGATGTCGGCAATCACCTCGCGCAACGCCGGTTCCTGCGCGCCGTGGCTCGCGCTGTAACCGTGAAGCTTGACCCACTTCACGATCGTGATCCCACGCTGCGCGGACTCCTCAGTGATGATCTTGATCTGTGAGCTCTCGTCCTGGCTACCCGTGGACACCCTGACGAATCCGGCCCCAAGCTCGCCCACTGTCCAACCTCCACTGTCGGCGCTGGTCACGACCCCCTGCACCGTGCACACTACCCGACAACCTACGACCCGATCGTGCTCACCCACGCCCGCGCGTTGCTGACCAGCACCCCGCAGGGGCGCACCGCCTACCTCGACGCCGACCTGCGCGACCCTGACGGGATCCGCGCTGCCCCGCAGCTGCACAGCACTCTTGACCTCACTCGGCCGATCGCCCTGTCCGTCGTCGCGATCTTCCATTTCATCCCCGACGCGGATGATCCCTACGGGATCGTGCGTCGGCTCCTCGACGCGTTGCCGTCGGGGAGCTATCTTGTCCTCACCCACGGCACCGGAGATTATGATCCGGACGCGGAACGGGCGGCGGAAGCCTACCGGCAGAAGGGGATGTCGGTGCAGCCCCGCAGCCGATCCGAAGTCGAACGTTTCTTCGACGGGTTGGAGCTGGTCGACCCCGGGGTTCAGGTCGTTCACCGCTGGCGGGCCGACGGCAGCGCCGTCGAGGAGCTGACCGACGCGCGGGTCAGCATCTACGGCGGCGTTGCCCGCAAGCCGTAGCACACCATCCGGGCCAGGGCAGGTCTGAACCCGTCAGGCCGCGCAACATCCAGACATCCAGACGTGCCTACCCATAACAAGATCTACAAGATGCCTGAATGCTTACGCGCAACGCCCGGGCGGGCCGAGGGCTGTACGCCGGTGACCGCGAACCGCTCGACCACTACCGCTCGCCGTTGATCCATGGCTCCGGTCAGACCGGAAACTCGGTCCTCGCCGGCTCTGTGGCCACGTGCGACAGGTGTTCGCCCCACCGGCGCGCGCGGTCGATCTCCCCTGGTGCGAGTGCGTTGTCCTTCGTCACGAAGAAGCTCTCCGGCGGGCAAACCTGTCGCGCTCCGTGCCGGCGCAGCAGCCGGTGAATGCGCTTTGACGCCCGGCCAGTCAAGATCGAGGGCCCGTGTGCGCGCGTATCGAACGCTGCCGCATACCCCTCGATCACGCCGCAGCGGGCGAACCATTCCCGCAGTCCGGGGCCTTCTGCGCCGGGCTCGAGCGCCACACCGCTCGGTGGCTTCCGAGCGATCTCGCCGGCCGACGTACGGCTGGCCGGACGGCTCATGCCGTGCACATGCGTGGGACCGCCCACGACGACGACGTCGGCACCGCTGATCACCTCAGGATTTGCGTCACGCACCGGGATGACGACTACCTCATGGAGCGGGCCGATGCCATCCGCAATCGCCTGGCCAATCTGCCTCGTGTTCCCGAACATCGACTCGTACACAACAACAACCCGCATGGCGAAATGCCTCCTCGGATTCACTTACGGCGATGACCCGCAAACGCCGCCGCCTCGGGATCCGACGTTGCCGCTGCCTCGGGAGCCGACGTTGCCGCCGCGTCGCGGGAGGCAGCATCCGCATAGTTCCCTTCGTCTCCTCTTCGCCGTGACCGGCCAAGATCCGGCCCGGGCCTCCACGCCTTGTGCTCCTCAGTGGTCCCCAGCGGGGGCAGCATCCACCGGTGCGAAGGTCCCGGCCAAGCAGAGCACTGATGCCCGGTGGCCTCGCCCAACCGGTCATAGCGCGGCGGTGGGACTGAGCAGGATCGCGGACATCCTTCACGGTCCGCGTCGATGCCCATACAGTGAGCGCCTGATCAAACGTGTGCCCGGCTGGAGCGATTCCGCCTACGGCTACGCAGATCGTCCTGTTCCGCGCGCACCCACCACGCCGTCACGGCCGTCCGCCCGTGCCCGAGGAGTGAGAGGAGCAGAAGGCACGCCGCAGCGACCGGTTAACTGTCCCGGTCCCTGATCAGTCGTTGCCGCCTGTCGTGCGGCGGGTGCTGAGCAGGCGCTCTTCCAGCCAGGCCCATCCTTCGGGGCGACGGTGCCAGCGGTGCCAGTCCCACAGCACCCCGTGCACCCGCGGGCCCTGTTTGATGACCGCCAGCACCGCGACGCGGGTGCCTTCGGAGACAACCATCTCGGGGAACTCGCGAACCGCGCCGTCGGCGGTCCGGAACGATATGCCGCCGCTGCCGAACGGACCGGCGACCATGTCAGCCAGCTCCCCGACCGCTCCTTCGACGCGCGGGATCTCGACGGTCGCCGCCCCTCGATGGGGAACGTCACCGATCGCGACTAGTTCCCCCGTGTCGTGGAACCATTCCAGGTGCGCGACCCTCGACGCGAGGGCAGCAGCGACCGGGTCGGGCACCTGCCAGTTACCGAAATTGGTGATGAAACTGGTCGGGCGCCGCTCGTCGGCAGCGAGGAAGTCGTTGATCCCCCAGATCTCGACGTCCGCGCCTGCGACGGGCAGATGGNAAAGTGGNCCCCCGCCGGTATTCGCGGTCACCCTGCCTCCTCACGGCGCCGTTGCTCGATCCTCAGTTTGCCAGTTGCCAAAGCACGTTCCGCGCCGCCCCCTGCCGCGATGCGTTCCGGCCGGGTCGCGAGTCTGTTCTGGCGACCGTCGTAGGACGTCGTAGGACGCCGCCCGGCACGAGACACCACGGAGGAGACCATGACGACCACACCGGACGGCCCGGCCACAGCGCTGCCTGGCCGCCCGCCCGTCGTTGACCTGACTGCCTGGCAGACCGCCCNTGACGAGCTTCTGGTCCGCGAGAAGGCCCACACCCGCGAGGGCGACGCCCTCGCCGCGGCCCGCCGCCGGCTGCCGATGGTGGAGCTCGACGGGACGGTCGAGGTCGTCGGGCCCGACGGCCCGGTCCCGTTCCTGGACTTGTTCCAGGGCCGCGACGAGCTAGTGGTCTACAAGCACATGTGGTATGACGGCGCGCCGCACCAGGGGCAGTGCGAGGGCTGCACCACTACGGCCTGGCACCTGAAGGACGCCGTCTACCTCAACGCCCGCGGCGTCTCGTTCGCCATCCTGACCACGGGCCGTTGGGACGAGGTGGCCTCCTACGTTGAGTTCATGGGCTACACCCAGCCCTGGTACTCGGTGCGCGACGTGGACGGGCCGGTCGGCGGCAGCATGGGTTACATCACCTGCTTCCTGCGCGACGGCGACCGCGTGTTCCTCACCTACTCCACGACGGGCCGTGGCAACGAGCCGGTCAACGGGTCCCTCGGCCTGCTCGACATGACGCCCTACGGCCGCGGCGAGGCATGGGAGGACAACCCCGAGGCCTGGCCCGAGGGGCGCAGCTCGTGCTGGTTCTGGCGCTCGGACGCGGACGGGAACGCCACCTGGGGCCCGACCAGCCGCCCCGTGCCGCAGTGGACCCGCCCCGGCGCGACCCCCGTGGAGACCCTCGGTCGGCACGGCCACCACCACTGACGCGCCTTCGTCGACGGTGTCGGCAGGAAGCGCCCGTTGAGCGTNTCTATGCTGGCGTGCGTCTTAACGAGGATGAACAGGAGAAAATCCGCGCGGGGCTGCGGACGGAGCTTGACACTCGTCGGCGGGTGCGGCGAGCTGTACCAGCTGTCCGGACCGCAGGTGCAGCGCATGAGTAACCAGGCTTTCTTCACGAAGCTCTTGGCAGAGGTCGAAGAGGACGAGGCGGTCGTAACCGGCGTACGCCTCCGCGAGCCCTACGCCACGCTGACAGGAGAGGCGTTTCGGCGGGCGGNGGCCGGGGGNGGTGGCCGCGCCGGGCATGAGCCGGGCTGGGACAGTGACAAGCCCGGTCTGGCCGCGGACACAAGCCTCGGCCACGATCTGGACCCTGTTGGGGATCTTGGTCGTGGCCAAGGCTTGACCGTGACCAAGGTTCGAAAACGATCTATCTGGTACCCCGGGTGGGATTCGAACCCACACTGTCGGTGGTTTGAGCACCGTCTCTCTGCCGTTGGAGTACCGGGGCCGGCGGGNGGNGCGTGTTGGATCAGACGGAACAGGGGCGAGTTGGCGCAAGTGGAACGGGCGGAGGAACCGGGCGGGACGAGGGCGAGGAGATCGCCGTCGAACCTGGCCGGAACCGCTCCTTGAAGACTCTATCCGGGTAGGGTGCGTTTCGACCTCCCGCCCTCCGTGTCCGGGGNGGGACGGCCCCCCGATCGTCCGTCCTGCCACACTAGGGACGCACCTCCGAGACCAGGAGTCCGACTCGATGAGCCACCCCTCCTCGAACCCGCGCCGGGTTCTGATCGCCGAGGACGAAGCGCTGATCCGGCTCGACCTCAGGGAGATGCTCCAGGAGGAGGGCTATGAGGTGGTCGGGGAGGCGGGCGACGGCGAGATGGCCGTCAACCTCGCCGGCAAGCTCCGCCCCGACCTGTGCATCCTCGATGTGAAGATGCCGAGGATGGACGGCATCGAGGCCGGTGCGAAGATCGCCAAGGACCGTATCGCTCCCGTCGTCATCCTCACCGCCTTCAGCCAGCGGGAGCTGGTGGAACGTGCCCGTGAGGCCGGCGCCATGGCCTACGTGGTCAAGCCGTTCCAGAAGAAGGACCTGCTGCCCACGATCGAGATGGCGATGAGCCGCTTCACCGAGATCGTGAGCCTTGAGGCCGAGGTGGAGGACCTGCAGGGGCGCCTGGAGGCCAGGAAGATCATCGAGCGGGCCAAGGGCGTGCTGCAGACCGAGCACGGCATGACCGAGCCGGATGCCTTCCGCTGGATCCAGCGCACCTCGATGAACCAGCGCCGGACGATGCGGGCGGTCGCCGAGGCCGTGCTGTCGGGTGAGGCGTTGCCGGGCTCGTGACCTCCGTGTCCGTGACCTTCGCGTCCGTGACCTTCGTGTCCGTGATCCCGGAGGCCGGGTGAGCGATTCGTCGCGGACGTCTCTCGCGTCGATGACCGGTTCGATCGGGCGGTGGACCCGGGCCAGATCGCGCACCGGTCGCGGACGCGTGGCGCTTGCGGCTCTCGCCGTCCTGGTCCTCGCGGTGCCCTCGGTCCTGGGGCTCACGCTGGCCGCCAGCCTCGGCGCAGGCGATGACGCCGGTGGCGGCGCTGGCGCCAGAGCCGCCACCGGCGTCACCCGGGTCGCCACCCTCGGTGTGATGGCGCCGCTGTCCGGGGATCTCTCCACGGACGGGGTGAGCGCGCGCAACGCCGTCGCGCTCGCGGTCGACGAGGCCAACAAGTCCGGGGCCGTCCCGGGCTGGCGCATCGAGCTGTCCGCCCACGACGACCTGTCCCGTCCGGACGGGGGAGCGCAGGCCGTGGACGCCTTCGTGGCGAACAATCATGTCATCGGCGTGGTCGGGCCGCTGAGCTCACTCGTAGCGAAGGTGTCCCTGCCCACGCTGAGCGCCGCTGGCATCCCCGTCGTCTCCCCGTCGAACGCGGACCCGACGCTGACCGACTCCGGTTCCCGGCCGCGCACCCGGCCCTTCCCGTCCTACTTCCGCCTGGCCGGAACGGACGAGCGCCAGGCCCGGGTCGCAGCCGAGTACGCGGTCAGGACGCTCGGCCGCAGGCGTATCGTCGTCGTTGACGGCGAACCGAGATACGGCACGACCCTGGGCGCCCGCTTCGCGGCGCGCGCCGCCGCTCTCGGCGCGTCGGTGACATCGGTGTACCAGGTCCGGGGGGACGAAGCGGACGGATCCGAGATCGCCGACACCGCGCGGGCGATCGAGGAGGACGCCCCCGATCTGGTCTACGTCTCGACGGGTGCGGCCTTCGCCGGGAAACTGCGGGCCCGGCTCGCCGACGCGGGGACGTCGATCCAGGTAGTGGGTTCGGACGCGTTGCTCCAGCCCCGCTACACCGACGAGGCGAGGTCGGCAGCCGACGGCGATCTGATCATCGGTCCGCTGGTCCCGCCGACCCGGCTGCCGTCCTCGGGTGCCTTCGTCGCGGACTACTCCGACCGTTTCGGGGGACCGGCGGATGACGAGGGCAGTACCCGTCCCGGGGCCTCGGGCGGCGTGGAATCGCCTGGCGCGAGTGGGCGGTCGAGTGGGACTCTGGGCCCGCGGGGCCAGGAGGACCCTGCGGACCTGCGGAGCCAGGAGGATCCAGCGGAGACCGCCTCGCCCGGCCGGGGCGCCACCACCACCCCGAGGGTGGTCCACGGCACCTCGGCACCGGTATCGGCACCGGGGCCGGGCCTGGAGGAGGGGCCCCACGGGCCCCCGGCCGCCGGTACCCGCGGTACGTCCGGGGTGAACGACCCCGCCGCGGAGCTGGAGCTGCGGCGGGCCGAGGCCATCCCCGCGGTCGCGGCCTATGCGTACGACGCCGCCAGGGCGATCATCCGCGCAGCGGCCACGGTGCTGCCGGGCCGGACGACCGTGGACGCGGCCACCAGACACGACCTCGTGACGGCGATCGGAAGCGGCTCGTTCGCGGGGATCACCGGCTCCGTCGCCTTNGACCGCTGGGGGGACACCCGATCGCCCACGGTCGTGCTCTACACGGTACTCGGCGGCAGATTCGTCCCGTTGAAGACGGAGAACTGACCGACCGGCGGTGACGTGTCGGCGGCTGCCGTAATGGCTGCGGCGGCTGCGGCAACCGACATCCTCCGACCGGGCCGTTGCGGGTTCTGCCGGGTCGTTCGCTTCTCCGATCGGGTCGTTTGCTTTCGGACTCACCGGCGAAACCCCCTTCAAGTTACGACACGCTCACGTTGCGCTTCCCTTCCACTCCTCCGAAGGTTACGTTTTCGTCACTATCCGCTGTCGATCGGTTGCCGATGATGCGGTGGCGGACCGGGTCCTGACGCCGAGGGTGTCGGTAGCGGCAGCGATGTGCTGTGGGAGGGCGTGTCATGACGGGTCCTGGACGGCGAGGGGGCGTGCCCCGACCGAGCGTGACGCGGTGGGGGGCCCTCGGATCCGTGGGTGTGCTGACAGCCGCGGCCGTCCTTGCCGGCTGCGGCGGTGGTTCGTCCGGNGACGACGGGNAAAAGGAATACGCCATCGGTTTTCAGGGGCCGCTCTCCGGCGACAACCAGCAGCTCGGCATCAACGCCTACGACGGGGTGCTGACCGCTGTCGAGCTAGCGAACCGGCGCAAGGATCTGCCGTTCAGGCTGCGCCTGGTCGCCTCGGACGATCAGGGTATGGCCGAGCAGGGGCCCACCGCCGCGCAGAAACTGATCGACAATCCGGAGGTCATCGGCGTCGTCGGCCCCGTCTTCTCCGGACCGACGAAGTCGAGTGAGCCGCTCTACAGCGGGGCCGGGCTGCTGTCGGTCAGCCCGTCGGCCACCAATCCGGCGCTCACCGATCTCGGGTTCACCAGCTTCTACCGGGTCATCGCACCGGACACCGTGCAGGGATCCGCCGCCGCGGAATACCTTGCCAAGGTCGTGAAGGCGGACAAGGTCTACTCTCTCGACGACCGGAGCGAATACGGCACCGGCTTGTCCGGAGCGCTCGAGAAGGCCCTGACCGGCCGTGGCATCCGCGTGATCCACGACGGCATCAATCCGACGAAGGACTACACGTCCCAGGCCACGAAGATCCTCGCCGAGAATCCGGACGCCGTGTACTATTCTGGCTACTATGCGGAACTCGCGTTGCTGACCAGGGCGCTGCGCAGCAAGGGGTACACCGGGAAGGTCGTCAGCGGCGACGGCGCGAACGACGACCAACTCATCCACCAGGCCGGTGCCGGCAACGCCGAGGGAACGCTGCTGACCTGCCCCTGCGGTGACCCGAACAGCGATCCCGCGGCGGCGGGGTTCGTCGCCGACTACAAGACGATCAACGCCGACGCGCGGCCTGGAACCTATTCCGGCGAGGCTTATGACGCCACGAACGCCGTCATCGAGGTGCTGCGCCGGCTCGGTAGCGGCGCGACGCGGGAGGCCGTGCTCGCCCGGTTCGGCTCGGTCGACATTCCTGGCGTCACCAAGCGCATCAGATTCCGGAAGAATGGTGAGGTCGAGGGCTCGACGGTCTACGTGTACGAGGTCCGGGCCGGGAAACGGGCCGTGCTCGGCCCGGTCAGCTCCCTCGTCAGACCGTAACCGGCGGACCTGCCCGGCCGGCGGAGCGACGTGGTCGACGCATCGGTCCGCCCGCTCGCGGCGAAACTGTCCGACCCACGGCCTAAACTCGCCGCGTGTCCGTCACCACTTCGTCCCCCACCTCGTCTCCGTCCGGGAGCCGCTCGGCAGCGTCCGCCACTGGGGCCACTGGGGCCACTGGGGCCACTGCGGCCACTGCGGCCGGCCCGGCCGTGTCCTCGCCGAGTCCCGCGCCATCGAGCCCCGCGAAGTCGACCCCGGCAACGCCCCGGTTGTTGCTGCTTGATGGGCACTCGCTGGCCTACCGTGCCTTCTACGCGCTGCCGGTGGAGAACTTCTCCACCACCACGGGCCAGCCGACGAACGCGGTGTACGGATTCACCTCCATGCTCATCAACGTCCTGCGCGACGAGCGGCCGACCCATGTCGCCGTGGCGTGGGACCTGCCGACCCCGACCTTCCGGCACACCCAGTACGCCGAGTACAAGGCCGGTCGGGGCGAGACCCCGGCCGACTTCGTCGGCCAGGTCAGCCTCATCCACCAGGTGTGCGACGCCCTCGCGGTGCCGGGGGTCAGCGCGCCGGGATACGAGGCCGACGACGTGATCGCCACGCTCGCGACCCTGGGCGCGGCCGAGGGGATGGACGTGCTGGTCGTCACGGGTGACCGTGACGCGCTGCAGCTGGTCGACGAGCGGGTGACGGTGCTGATGACCCGCAAGGGCATCAGTGACATGGTCCGCTTCACCCCCGACGAGGTGCAGGCGAAGTACGGCCTGTCCCCAGTGCAGTACCCGGACTTCGCGGCCCTGCGCGGGGATCCCTCCGACAACCTGCCGTCGGTGCCGGGGGTGGGGGAGAAGACCGCCACCAAGTGGATCCAGCAGTTCGGCTCGCTGGCCGAACTGGTCGACCATGCCGACGAGATCGGCGGGAAGACCGGGGCGTCGCTGCGCGCCCACCTGTCCGAGGTCATCCGCAACCGTTCCCTGACGGAGCTGTCCCGTGACGTGCCGCTCGACGTCGTCCCCGCCGGCCTGCGGATGCGGCCCTGGGACCGGGAGGCCGTCCACCAGCTGTTCGACACGCTGCAATTCCGGGTGCTGCGGGAGCGGCTCTACGCGGCCCTCGCGATCGCGCCGCCTCCCGCCGACGAGGGGTTCGAGATCGAGCTGACCGTGCTCGGGCCGGGCGAGGTGGCCCGGTGGCTCGCCGAGCACGCCCACAGGGTCGGCCGTACCGGCCTGCACGCCCGGGGCACCTGGGGGCGCGGCACCGGTGTGCTCGCCGGTCTCGCGCTGGCCGCGGCCGGCGGTGCCGCGGCCTGGATCGACCCGACGCTGCTCACCCCCGCGGACGTGGCGGCGCTGGGCGCCTGGCTCGCCGATCCGAACCAGCCGAAGGCCGCCCACGACGTGAAGGGGCCGATGCTGGCCCTGACCGAGCTTGACCTGCCGCTCGCCGGCGTCACCAGCGACACCGCGCTCGCGGCCTATCTGGCTCTGCCCGGCCAGCGGTCCTTCGACCTGGCCGATCTCGTCGCCCGGTACCTGCATCGCGACCTGTCCGCCGACCCCGTCCCGGGCGGCCAGCAGCTGACCCTCGACGGCTCCGGCGAGGCCGACCAGGCGCACGCGGACGCCGTGCGGGCCCGGGCCTGCCTCGAGCTCGCCGACGCCCTCGACGCGGACCTCGAACGCCGCTCCGCCGCCACCCTGCTGCGGGACATCGAACTCCCGCTGGTCACGGTCCTGGCCGGCATGGAGCGGGCCGGCATCGCCGTGGACTCCGAGCACCTGACCGAGCTGCAGAAGCACTACGGCGGCGAGGTCAGCGCGGTCGCCGCGCAGGCCCACGAGATCGTCGGCCGGCCGTTCAACCTGGGCTCCCCCAAGCAGCTGCAGCAGATCCTCTTCGACGAGCNGGGCCTGCCCAAGACCAAGAAGATCAAGACCGGTTACACCACGGACGCCGACGCCCTCGCCTGGCTGGCGGTCCAGTCCGACCATCCGCTCCTGCCGGTGCTGCTGCGGCACCGCGACGTGGCCCGCCTCAAGACGGTCGTCGACTCGCTGATCCCCATGATCGACGATATTGGGCGCATCCACACCACGTTCAACCAGACGATCGCCGCGACCGGCCGGCTTTCCTCCGCGGACCCGAACCTGCAGAACATCCCGATCCGGACGGCCGAGGGGCGCCAGATCCGCCGGGCCTTCGTCGTCGGCGCGGGCTACGAGACGCTGCTGACGGCGGACTACTCGCAGATCGAGATGCGGATCATGGCTCATCTTTCGGGTGACGAGGGCCTCATCGAGGCGTTCGGCTCCGGCGAGGACCTGCACACCTTCGTGGCCGCCGAGGCGTTCGGCCTGCCGGTCTCCGAGGTCGACCCGGAGCTGCGCCGGCGGATCAAGGCGATGTCGTACGGCCTGGCCTACGGGTTGTCCGCGTTCGGCCTCGCCGGGCAGCTCGGCATCGCGCCGGACGAGGCCCGGGAGCACATGGACGCCTACTTCGCCCGGTTCGGCGGGGTCCGCGACTTCCTGCGTGGGGTCGTGGAACGGGCCCGCAAGGACGGCTACACCGAGACGATCCTCGGCCGCCGTCGCTACCTGCCCGATCTGACCAGCGACAACTCCCAGCGGCGGCAGATGGCCGAGCGGATGGCGTTGAACGCGCCGATCCAGGGTTCCGCCGCGGACATCATCAAGATTGCGATGTTGGGGGTCGACCGGGCGCTGTGTGCCGGGGGGTACGCCTCCCGGCTGCTGCTCCAGGTGCACGACGAACTCGNCCTCGAGATCGCGCCCGGCGAGCACGATGCGGTCGAGCGGCTGGTCCGGGCCGAGATGACCTCCGCGTACACCATGTCGGTGCCGCTCGACGTGAGCGTCGGCGCCGGCTGCACCTGGGACGACGCGGCGCACTGAGTGTTCCTGTTACTGAGTGTTCCTGTTACCGAGCGTTCCTGTACCCGGATGTCATTTTTGTGCCGAATTACTCCGCTGGCTTCCCGGATTTTCCGTCGTCTCCGGTATCAGTCGAGGAATTGTACCGAACCGTGAAATTGCATCGGTGTCGGGAAGCTGCTGGCTATGATGTCGGTCACGCCGGATCGACGGCTATGTTGGAAGGAAGCCTGACCCGGCCCTGTCGCCGTCGTGCACCGTGATCTCTCGGATGCGGGGTCGTTGCGACACCCGGAGCGACGTCCCGTTCGGTGCGGTTCGTCCCTGTTCGGTCCGCCTGATCCGCTCGGTCCGTTCGGTCGGGCTCATCGCGGGTCAGTGCGGGAGGAAGCGGTTTTTGATCAGCGGGCGTACGTTCGCCGGCCGTCGGCGTTTTCTCGTGGTCACCCCTGCGATCGCGGCGGTGCTCTTCCTGCTCGCCGGGTGCATTCCGGGCTCCCCGGGTTATCTGCGCTGGGGAAACTGGCTGGGTCTGGTGGTCGCGGTCGGTAACGCCGTCGTCGGGCTGGTGGCCAACCCGAGAGGGCGCTGGATTCCGCCCGTCGCCGTCGCCTCGCTCGCCGCCGCGCTCGCCTTCGCGCTGGCGAGCGCGGCGCCCGGCCGGAACGCGGACACATACCTGACCTGGTTCCCGGTGCTGTGCGCCTATGCCGCCCTGGTCCCCGTCGGCTGGGCCGTCGCCGGCACCGCGGCCGTCTGCGCTGCCGTCGTCGCCGGCGTCACCGCCCACGGCGGACTGGCCGAGGCCGCCGCGCCCATGTTCTCCACCATCGCCGCCGTCATGCTCGTGGGCGCGGTGGCGAAGGCCCTGTTCCGTGAGGGCCTGCTGCAGAACCGTTCCGATCCCCTCACCCGCCTGGCCAACCGGGGCGGGACGATGGAAATCGGGCAGTCCGCCGTTGCGAAGATCAATGCCGCGGGGAACGAGGCTGTCCTCGTCCTGGTGGACCTCAACCGGTTTCACGAGGTCAACGATGCGCTCGGTCACCTCGGCGGCGACCAGCTGCTGAGGATGATCGCTGAGACGTTGCCGACCCTGACCCCGAGGCCGGTGTTCGTCGGTCGGGCCGGCGGGGACGAGTTCGCGCTGGTGTTCCGCGGGCCCGAGATCATCCCGGCGCCGCCCGCTTCATCCGTCTCATCTGCCTCGCCCCCCTCATCCACCTCATCTGCTTCACCTGTCTCGCTCGGCCCGTCGGGCGCGCCGGCCGTCCGCGGCCCCCTGCCCGCGGCCATAGCCGCCGGGCGGCGGCGCACCCTGGGCCGGCGGGTCCTCCGCCAGATCCAGGGGCCCTTTCAGGTCTGCGGGGTCGACGTCGAGGTGGACGCCTCGGTGGGCATCGCGGTGGCCCCCCGCGACGGCGCGACCATGGCCACCCTGATGAGCTGCGCCGATGCGGCCCTGCTGCGGGCCAAGCGGGTCGGGGAGAGCGTGGGCCTGTGGGATGCCGGCATCGCCGGGGTGCGGCCCGAGGAGATCGCGTTGAACGCCCAGTTGCGCGCCGCGATCGGCCGCGACGAGCTCGTCCTGTACTACCAGCCGGTCCAGTCAGCTCGGACCGGTGGGATCGTCGGTGCCGAGGCGTTGCTGCGGTGGCGACATCCGAGCCGTGGGCTGCTCCCCCCCGGCGAGTTCCTGCCGATCGCCGAGCGGTCCCCCCTGATCGCGGACCTGACCCGGTGGGTTCTCGACGAGGCACTGCGGCAGTGTGCCGCCTGGGACGCGGGGGGCCTGCACCTGCCGGTGTCGGTCAATCTCTCCCCCCGGATGCTGGTGATCGACGATCTTCCCCGGGTGGTCTCGGACTCGATCGCCGCGCACCGGCTGGCCCCCGACGTCCTCACCCTGGAGATCACCGAGAGCGCCCTGGTCACCCAGCCCGCGCGTGCGGCGACGATGCTGGGTCAGTTGCGCTCCCACGGCGTGGCGCTCTCCCTCGACGACTTCGGCACCGGGTATAGCTCGATGGAGATCCTCAAGACGTTGCCGTTTGACGAGGTCAAGATCGACCGGGGGTTCGTCACGGACGTCCGGGGGAGCCTGCCCGACGCCGCGATCGTGCGTTCCGTGCTCGATCTGGGACATCGCCTGGGGCTGCGGGTCGTCGGTGAGGGCATCGAGGACGAACGGACCCTGACGATGATGGTCGACTTCGGCTGCGATCTGCTGCAGGGAGAGGCGATCTCGCCTCCGCTGCCGGCGGAGCGCGTCCGCGAGCTGCTGCGGACCCGGGCCGCGAAGGCGGGCAAGGTGGTCCCGGGCGGTGACGTTCGATGTCGCCGGGCGTGATGGTCCGAATTACCCGGCTGCGCTGACCTGCCCGGCTGCGCTGACCTGCCCGGCTGCGCTGACCTGCCCGGATACGCGGACGACGATGCCGACGGCCTGCCACGCCTCGGAGACGGCCTTCCGCGCGTCCGCACCGAACAGCAGGCCGGCCTGGTGCACGGTCACCGAGGCGAATGCACGGAACGTCGTGTTCGGCCGGATCTGCGGTGCGCGCAGGGTCTCGTACCAGATGCGGCCGGCCTTCTCCCAGGCGTATCCGCCGAGAGCCGTCGCGGCGAGGTAGAACGCCTTGTTCGGGATGCCCGAGTTGATGTGGACGCCGCCGTTGTCGGCGGTCATCCGGACGTAGCGGTCCATGTGGTCCGGCTGGATGTCGTCGCCGAGTACCGGATCGTCGTAGGCGGTCCCGGGGGCCTTCATCGACCGCAGCGCGACGCCTTGGACGGCGTCTGTGAGCAGCTCGTCGCCGATCAGCCAGTCGGCCTGCTCGGCGGTCTGGCCGCGGACGTACTGCTTCACCAGGGAACCGAAGACGTCGCTGATCGACTCATTGAGCGCGCCGGACTGGTTCACATACATCAGCGCCGCCTCGTCCTCGGTGACGCCATGGGTCAGTTCATGACCGATGATGTCGAGCGACGCCGTGAAACGCTTGAACAGCTCGCCGTCGCCGTCGCCGAACACCATCTGGCGGCCGTTCCAGAAGGCGTTCTCGTAGTGGTCGCCGTAGNGCACGGTGGCGAGCAGAGCCATCCCCTCGTCATCGATGGAGCTCCGGCCTAGGACGTCGGAGTAGAACGCGAACGTCGAGCCCAGGCCGTCGTAGGCCTCGTTGACCGCCGCGTCGTCGATCGCGGCGCCACCCTCCTCGCGAACCATCGCACCCGGCAGGATCTCGGTGCCGCCCGCGTCGCTGACGGTACGCCGCGGGCCGGTCTCGGGCGCCGGGCGCGGTGGGACGGCACCGCGCCGCGTCGAGCGCATCAGGGCGTTGTGCACCCGGATGGTGCGATGAGAGGTGTCCTGGAGCAGGGTGGACAGGGCCCGGGAACGCTGCTCCTCGGTGCCGTTGCGGACAATGCGTTCGAGGATGTGGGGTGGGACCGCGCAGGGCAGGGCGTGGCGGGGGCAGGGCATCGTCGACTCCGTAGCGTGAGATGATCGCCGGTGGATTCCCGCGGGCGTCGACGGCCGCGGATGACCCCGGAGTCACCGACCTTGCTACCTGCGACACAGGATGTCCAGAGAGTGCCGGTCCACCGCCTTCTTCTGGCTAGCCGGAAACGTTCCGTTACCACCCTATCCGCGATGCCGGCCGGGCGACCAGCCGGACGATGGGCCGGGCGGGGAACCGGATGCAGTGCGGAGCCGACCCCGACGGCGCAGGAGCGTCCGCGCCCCCAGCTGGATGATCGCCAACGTGAGGCTGCCGAGGATCAGGAAGGTCATGTTCTCGTCGAGCCAGGTGACGACGCCGTGCATCCATGGCGTCACGGCACGCGCCGCCGTCAGGTAGAGGGCCGAGGACAGCAGGGAGCCGGGAACCAGGAAGCGCAGGAACCGGCGCAGCGGGACGTCGCCGGCGCCGAGCGCCGCGTCCACCGCCGCGTTGGTGTTCAGCAGGCAGAACCACAGCAGCGGGCGCTGGGTGCCGCGGCGGGACAGCGCCGCCACGACGCGGCCGGTGCTGATGCGCCGTAGGAGCACCGAGCGGATGTTGTTGCGGGCCAGACCGAAGTAGCCGACGTCGATCAGCCCGCGGAAAAACGCGGCGATCAGCAGGGCGGGAACGAACGGCACCGTGCCGCCGACCAGCAGCAGGATCGCCCACGTGGGTCGCAGCGCAACGAGCAGCAACGGTGCCGAACCGGCGAGCGCCGGTGCCAGCGCGAGGCCGAGGGCACCGAGACCGAGCAGCGTGCCGGTGAGCAGGGCCGGCCAGAGCCGGTGCGCGACCGGGGCAACCTCCATCCGCACAGTCTGCCAAGTACGCGAGCTGCCAAGTACGCGAGCTGCCAAGTACGCGAGCTGCCAAGTACGCGAGCTGCCAAGTACGCGAGGGCGCAGCCGGGCGGACCGGCTGGGTGGCTGGCTCCGGGAGCTGGCAGACTCGGCGATGTGTTCACAGTAGGTCTGACGGGTGGCATTGGTTCGGGCAAGAGCGCGGTGTCAGCGTGCCTCGCGGCCCGGGGCGCCTTGCTGATCGACGCCGACCAGGTCGCCCGGGACGTGGTGGCGCCCGGCACCCCGGGGCTCGCCGCGGTCCTGGCGGAGTTCGGCACCGAACTGGCGAACGCGGACGGCGGCCTGGACCGCGAGGCGCTCGGCCGGATCGTGTTCGCCGATCCCGCCGCCCGCGGCCGGCTCGAAGCGATCGTCCATCCGCTGATCCGCGAGGAGACGGCGCGGCGCATGGGGGAGGTGTCACCGAGCGGAATCGCCGTGCACGACATCCCGCTGCTCGTCGAGGTGCACGCCGAGGGCACCTACGACGTGGTGCTGGTCGTCGAGGCGCCGCGGGAGCTGCGGCTGCACCGCCTCGAGGGCCGCGGCCTGCCCCGCGACCAGGCGCTGGCGCGGATGGCGAACCAGGCCACGGACTCCCAGCGCCGGGCCGCTGCCGACATCGTGGTGGACAACGGCGGGAGCCTGGACGACCTCGACGCCCGCATCGAGGAGGTCTGGCAGGATCTGCTGGCCCGCCGCGACGCCAAGGCCACCGCCAAGGCCACCGCCAAGGCCGAGACCGTCGCCAGCGGCACGGATACTGCCGCCAGCGGCACGGACACCGCCGCCCCAGCCGGCTGATCGTGGCAGGCCGGCGCTCACGGCATCACTGCACGCCGGCGGCGCCCATGCCACGCAGCTCCTTCTTCAGCTCGGCGATCTCGTCGCGCAGCCGGGCGGCCAGCTCGAACTGCAGCTCCTTCGCCGCCTCGTGCATCTGGTCGTCGAGCTGGCGGATAAGCTGCGCGAGTTCGTGGGAGGGCAGGCCGGCGAGTTCGGCGGCGTACCGGCCGACGGCGCCCTCCCTGCCGGCGCGCGACTTCATCCCCGGAACCGGGGCCTTGCCGCGGGACTGCGATCGGCCGCCGCCGCCAATCAGCTCGCCGTCGGCCGACTGGCGAACCATGTCGTCGAGGATGTCGACGACCTTCTTGCGCAGGGGCTGGGGATCCAGCCCGCGCTCGGTGTTGTAGGCGATCTGCTTCTCGCGCCGCCGGTTCGTCTCGTCGATGGCGCGGCGCATCGACGGGGTGATCGCATCCGCGTACATGTGGACCTGCCCGGACACGTTACGGGCGGCCCGGCCGATCGTCTGGATCAGTGACTTGTCCGAGCGCAGGAAGCCCTCCTTGTCGGCGTCGAGGATGCTCACCAGCGACACCTCTGGCAGGTCGAGACCCTCGCGGAGCAGGTTGATCCCGACGAGCACGTCGAACTCGCCGCGGCGCAGCTCGGTGAGCAGCTCCACCCG
The DNA here is from genome assembly GCF_000733325.1 of Frankia sp. Allo2. Lineage (NCBI taxonomy): Bacteria > Bacillati > Actinomycetota > Actinomycetes > Frankiales > Frankiaceae > Frankia > Frankia sp. Allo2. The sequence continues at coordinate 87,313 of NZ_JPHT01000005.1, read as the reverse complement.
GCGCAGGGTGTCCACCTCGCTGTGCAGGTACCGCACCCGGATGCCGAGTTCGAGCAGGTAGTCGGTGAGATCCTCGGCCATCTTCTTGGTCAGCGTGGTGACCAGGACCCGTTCGTCCCGCTCGGCGCGCAGCCGGATCTCGTGGACGAGATCGTCGATCTGCCCCTTCGTCGGCTTGAGCACGACCTCGGGGTCGAGCAGGCCGGTAGGCCGGATGATCTGCTCGACGACGCCGACGGACCGGCCCAGCTCGTAGGGGCCCGGGGTCGCCGACAGGTAGACCGTCTGGCCGATGCGCTCGAGGAACTCCTCCCACCGCAGCGGGCGGTTGTCCATGGCACTGGGCAGCCGGAACCCGTGCTCGACGAGGTTGCGCTTGCGGGACATGTCGCCCTCGTACATCCCGCCGATCTGCGGGACGGTGTTGTGCGACTCGTCGATCACCAACAGGAAGTCGTCGGGGAAGTAGTCGAGCAGGGTGTGCGGCGGGCTCCCGGCCTCGCGGCCGTCGATGTGCCGGGAGTAGTTCTCGATGCCCGAGCAGAACCCGACCTGGCGCATCATCTCGATGTCGTAGGTGGTGCGCATCCGCAGCCGCTGTGCCTCCAGCAGCCTGCCCTGCCGCTCCATGGTGGCCAGCCGCTCGGCGAGCTCCGCCTCGATGCCGGCGATCGCCCGCTCCATCCGCTCCGGCCCGGCGACGTAGTGCGTGGCCGGGAAGACGTAGATCTCCTCCGCCTCGCTGACGACCTCCCCGGTCAGTGGATGCAGGTAGGTGAGCCGCTCGATCTCGTCGCCGAACATCTCGACTCGGACGGCGAGCTCCTCGTAGACCGGGAAGATCTCCACCGTGTCCCCCCGGACCCGAAACGTCCCGCGGGTGAAGGCGAGGTCGTTGCGGGTGTACTGCACGTCAACGAAGCGGCGCAGCAGCAGGTCCCGCTCGATCTCGTCGCCGACCCTCAGCCGCACCATCCGGTCGATGTACTCCTGCGGTGTGCCGAGGCCGTAGATACAGCTGACGCTCGCGACCACGACGACGTCCCGACGGGTGAGCAGGTTCATCGTCGCCGAGTGCCGTAGCCGCTCCACCTCCTCGTTGATCGAGGAGTCCTTCTCGATGTAGGTGTCCGTCTGCGCGATGTACGCCTCGGGCTGGTAGTAGTCGTAGTACGAGACGAAGTACTCGACGGCGTTGTGCGGCAGCAGCTCCCGGAACTCGTTGGCGAGCTGCGCGGCGAGCGTCTTGTTCGGGGCCATCACCAACGTCGGCCGCTGCAGGCGCTCGACCAGCCACGCGGTGGTCGCGGACTTTCCGGTGCCGGTGGCGCCGAGGAGGACGACGTCGGACTCGCCGNCCCCGACCCGCCGGGCCAGCTCGTCGATGGCGGCAGGCTGGTCGCCCGACGGGGAGAAGTCGGACACGACCTGAAACGGCGCCCGCGTCCGCTCGATGTCGATGGTGGGCCGTTCGAACGTTGTGCTCACGGCTTCTAGCACACCACAGGCCTCCGACAGTTTCCGAATCTCGATGTTGCCGAACTTCGATGTTGCCGAACCTCGGCAACGAAATCGTCGGCAAAGTCGCGGACTCCCTGCGGTGTCTGCCGGGACGTTGACGGGCAGGCTATGCGTTGAGCATGTATGACACCCGGTCGTGACCGCGGCCCGGTGAAGGCGAAAGGAGCTCTGAGCGGACATGNCCNCCCACGACGCCNCCCGACGGGGACATCTCCCGCCGATCACGGTGCGTCCGGGACTGGCTGTCTCGGTGGCGATCGTCACTGTCCTCCTCTCCGCGATCACGCTGCCGGCCACCGTGCCCGGCCGGCCCGGATTCGCCTACCTGTCCGGCGGTCTGATCGGGGCGGGCTTGCTCGTGGGCGTCCTGCTGGCCGCCGATCTGATGCGGGCCCGGTCGGCCCGTCGGTCGGGGGTGACCGTTCTCGGCATCACCCTCGGCGCCTTCGGAAGCCGGCTGGTCCTGGCCGGTGCGCCCGACCGCTCCGCGGGCGTGGCGGTCGCCCCTCACCCGACAACCCCTCACCCGGCCGCCCACCAGCCGGCACTCCACGGTATCGATCTCGCGCCGCCGCCCGTGGCGGCCCTCGATCCCACGCCGGGGACGGGCACCCAGGTCGGCACCCAGGTCGAGGCGCGGATCGCGCGGGCCGGCCTGCTCGTCACCGCTGCCGCCGGGGCCCTGCTTGTCGTGCTCGGTGCCCTGGCACCCGCCGGCACCTGGGAACTGGCCGGCGAGGTGGCCCTGTGGGTGGGTACCTTCGCGCTGCTGGTGACCCTCGTTGACGTCCTTCCCTCCCCGCGCAGCTCCGGCGGCCGGCTGATCGCAGCCCGGGTGGAGCGCCGCACTGGCAGTCGTGCGCGCGCCGAGCAGGCCGCGGCCCGCGCCGGCGTGATCACTGGCTGGTCACTGATCGCCGTCGGGTTGGTCGGGTCGTTCCTGGTCGGGTTCGTCGCGCTGTGGGCTGTCCTGCTGGGTTGGTTGGCGCTGGGCACCTCCCGGTTCGCCCAGGCGCAGCAGCGGACCTACGTCGCGCTGGAGGGTCTGACCGTCCGGGACGTGATGAGCCCGCCGCCGCCGCCGTTGTCCGCCTGGACGACCGTCGCAAGCGCGCTGGACGAGGTTGTACTGCCGTCGCGGAGGGCGGTGTTCGGAGTCGAGGACTTCGACGGATCCCTCGCCGGGGTGGCGCTGTTGCGTGACCTCGCCGCCGTGCCGATGGACGATCGAGGTCTCGCCCGGATCAACCGGGTCATGATTCCGCTGGAGATGGTTGCCACCGCCCGTCCGGACGAGCAGCTGACGGACGTCACCGGCCGGCTTCTGGAGCGGCCGGCCGCGGGCTGCGTCGCCGTCATTGGCGCCGCCCCGGATGACGGTCGCCTTCGCCTGATCGGAACGGTGGGCCCGGTGGAGCTGAAGCAGGCGGTGGAGACCGCCCCGCTGCGCGGGCGCGCCACCACGGTCCGCCCCGCCCATCCCGGCGGCTTCTGGCGCTGACCGCCCGCCGTGGCGGGCACCCGACTCCGCTGGAGATCATCTGTGTACGTGCCCCCCTGGGCTTGGGCCGCCTTCGTCGGCGTCCTGCTCACACTCCTGACCATCGACCTGCTGGCACATCGTCGGGCTCACGTCATCGGCTTTCGCGAGGCCGCGTGGTGGAGCGTTCTGTGGGTCTCGCTGGGCATCGGATTCGCCGGTGTCATCTGGGCCTGGCAGGGCCCGGGGCCCGCCGGCGAGTACGCCGCCGCGTGGCTGCTGGAAAAGAGCCTGTCCGTCGACAACCTCTTCGTCTTCGCGCTGATCTTCTCTTATTTCAAGGTGCCTCGCGCCTACCAGCACCGCGTCCTGTTCTACGGTGTGCTGGGAGCGCTTGTGCTCCGTTTCCTGTTCATTGCGGCCGGCATCGCGCTGCTCGAACGGTTCAGCTTTGTCATCTACGTCTTCGGGGCTTTTCTGCTCTACACGGCGGTCACGATGCTCCGGGGCGACGGCGTCGAGATGGATCCGGGCCGAAGCAGGGCGGTCGCGCTGCTTCGCAAGGTCATTCCGGTCACCGACGACTATCAGGGGCAGCGTTTCGTGTTTCGGCGTGCCGGGAAGCTGGTCGCCACGCCGCTACTGGCCGTCCTCGTCGTGATCGAGACCGCCGACGTCCTGTTCGCGTTCGACTCGGTGCCCGCCGCGCTCGGTGTGACCGACAAGGTGTTCCTGGTCTACACGAGCAACGCCCTGGCCATCCTGGGGCTGCGGTCGTTGTTCTTCCTGCTCTCCGGTCTGATGGAACGTTTCCACCACCTGGCGACGGGGCTCGCGTTCATCCTGGCCTTCATCGGCGTGAAGATGTTGCTCACCGACGTGTGGCACCCGCCGATCGCGCTGTCGCTCGGTGTCATTGTGGTGACATTGATCGTGGCCATCGTCTGGTCGCTGCGCACCNCCCCGCCGGCCCCGCGGTCCGTGGCCGAGCCGGAGGGGGTAACCAAGCCGGAGGGGGTAGCCGAGCCGGGGGGCGTGGCCGAAGGCTCCCAGGAGGTGCCCCGATGACCGGTGGGCGGGTGGCGAACCGGGCCCGGTTCGCCACTTGCCCGGAAACATATCGAGGAATGGTGTCGCGACGCGCCGGGAACGAGGATGCCTGACAGTCCTGGCTCAGCGGTTATGCTGGCTCCGGCGGGTACTGCGGTACATTCGGTGCACATCCAGCCGCCGGAACGTATCTCTCTGACGTGGGCGAGGAGACGCGCGGGCGGGAATACTCGACGTTCCGGGACCGATCGTGTGTACTCGTTCGGTGTGAGTCGTGGTCCTTTCTTGCCGATTCTTCCCGAAATTTCGCAGCTCGTTGCGGGCGTACTAGCCGAAGGCGGATGATGCACAGGCTGTTGGCGGTCGTCGTTTCTCACGGGGGATCGACGTCTCTGTACCGGTTGCTGACCACACTGGATGCCATGGCGGAATGTCGGGTGTTTCTGGTAGAAAATGATGGGAAATCCCGACATGATGCGTTGCCGGACGGTGTGCGCGTGGTCCAGGGGCACGGGAACGTCGGATACGGCACCGCGGTGAACCTCGCTGTCCGCCGTGCCCTGGAGGACGGGCTGCGGCCGGAGTGGATCCTGGTGGTCAACAGTGACGTGACGGTCCCTGCCGACACCGCGACGATGATCCCGAAGCTGCTCGCCTGGGCCCCGTCGTCCGCCGACGTGGTCGGCTTCCCGATCCGCGGCACGGCGGGCGAGCGGGGACGGGCGAGTGCCGTCCTGCCGCGCCCGCGGACGAACGCCTACACGGCGGTACGGGGCGAGATCGCCGCGGNNGAGANNNGGCCGGAACTGCGCTATCCGGTCGGCGCCTTCTTCGCCNTCCGCTCGGAGATTTTCCTACGGCTGGGCGGATTCGACCCGTCGTACTGGATGTACTACGAGGAGACGGATCTGTTCGCCCGGTTGCACGCCGCGGGTGGGCGCATCGTCTGGGCGGACGACGCCTGGCCGGTCGTTCATGTGGGCGGGGAGACCGTCGGGCGGTCCGGGCTGCTGTACGCCGAACTCGGCCGGTCGGCAGCCACCTATGCCCGGCGGCACCGTCACGACGTGGGCCGGTCGTGGACCGCGGTGCACGCGGCCCAGTTGACCGTCCTCGCCGCGCGCAAATTGGCCGTGGGCCGGTCGCACGACGCGTTGCGCGCGGTCCGGATCCTCTCCGGGCTGGTGAGCGGGCTGGCCCGGCCAGGCTGGGAGCCCGCGGTCAGCTCACGGTGGCACGCCGTCCCGGCCGAGACGCGGCTGCGTCTCGGCCATCTCCGCCCGGTCCCGCGGACGCCGCGGCAGCGGCAGGACGATCTGATCGATGATCTCGCCGACGGCTCCCCCGGCTCCTCTGGCCAGCGGACGTAGCGCCAGCATCACCTCGTGCCGGAGGGGGTCTCGGGGGAGTGAGCGTATCCGGTGGCGTGAGTGCGCGAGCTCGCCGCAGCCGGCCTCACCCCCACCGTCACCAGCCGCGGGCGCGCCATTCCGCCAGGTGCGGGCGTTCGGCGCCGAGGGTGGTGTCGTGTCCGTGGCCGGGGTAGATCCAGGTGGTGTCCGGCAGTGGGCCGAAGATCTTGCGTTCGAGATCGTCCATCAGCGTCGTGAAGGCCTGTTCGTCACCGAACGTGTTTCCAGGGCCGCCAGGGAACAGGCAGTCTCCGGTGAAGAGGTGGGGAGCGGCGGGATCGGCGTCGTAGAGCAGGGCGATGGATCCGGGTGTGTGCCCGACCAGGTGGATCACCCGAAGGGCCGCCGTCCCGACGGCGATCTCGTCCCCCTCGCGCACCTGCCGCGCGGTGGGCACCGGAATGGCCGGGGCGTCGTCCGGATGGGCGACCGTGCTGGCCCCGGTGGTGGTGACCACATCTGCGAGGGCCTGCACATGATCATCGTGCCGATGGCTGGTGACCACCGTTGCCAGCCCCGCGTCCCCGACAAGCCGCAGCAGCGTGTCGGCCTCGTTCGCCGCGTCGACGAGCAGCTGCTCCCCGGTGACCGGGCAGTGCAACAGGTAGGCGTTGTTGTTCATCGGGCCGACGGCGACCTTGGTGATCGTCAGGCCTGGCAGGGTCCGCACGTCGGCCGGACCGCCGACCGTGACTTTCCCGGTGTACTCGGTGTAGCCGGTGCGGCTGGTGTCGCCGCCGTTGGCGTCGCTCATGACGATCCTCTCCGGAGTGGATGGCGCGGATGGGACGGGAACAGGGGATAGCTGCCGGTCGTTACGGTCCGTCGGGTGGCACCGGGAGATCTGACGCCTCTGACGCCTCTGAGGTCTCTGCCGGATGCGACGGATTCGTCCGGCTGATGGTTAGGTGGCCGCCCCCGGAAAAGTGTCGGTCCTCATCCGTAGCATGGCCACACTCGCCCAGGTCCGGTCTTACTGAAGATCATGAGGGTTTGTCGATGGCCGATCGTCTTGTCGTGCGTGGCGCGCGTGAACACAATCTCCGTGACGTCGACCTCGACCTGCCCCGCGACGGGCTGATCGTCTTCACCGGTATGTCCGGGTCCGGCAAGTCCAGCCTCGCCTTCGACACAATCTTCGCCGAGGGGCAGCGGCGCTACGTGGAGTCGCTGTCGGCCTATGCGCGGCAGTTCCTCGGGCAGATGGACAAGCCCGACGTCGACTTCATCGAGGGGCTGTCTCCGGCCGTCTCCATCGATCAGAAGTCGACCTCGCGCAACCCGCGGTCCACCGTCGGCACGATCACCGAGGTCTACGACTACCTGCGGCTGCTCTTCGCCCGCGCCGGCCGTCCGCACTGCCCGAAGTGCGGGCGGCTGATCTCCCGGCAGACCCCGCAGCAGATCGTCGACCGGCTGCTGGAGTTGCCCGAAGGCACCCGCTTCCAGGTGCTGGCCCCGGTGGTGCGTGGCCGCAAGGGCGAGTACGTCGACCTGTTCGCCGAGCTGCAGAGCTCCGGGTTCGCACGGGCCCGCGTCGACGGCACGGTGGTGCCGCTCACCGATCCGCCGAAGCTGGAGAAGCAGCGCAAGCATACGATCGAGGTCGTCGTCGATCGGCTCGCGATCAAGTCGTCAGCGAAGCGGCGGCTCACCGACTCGGTGGAGACGGCCCTGAAGCTGGGCGGCGGGCTCGTCCTGGTTGACTTCGTCGACCGCGACGCCGACGATCCCGAGCGCGAGCGGATGTACTCCGAGCATCTGGCCTGCCTCTACGACGACCTCTCCTTTGAGGAGCTGGAGCCGCGGTCGTTCTCGTTCAACTCGCCGTACGGCGCCTGCCCCGAGTGCACCGGGATCGGGACCCGCAAGGAGGTCGACCCGGAGCTCGTCGTGCCCGACCCCACCCTGTCGCTGGCGCAGGGCGCGGTGGCCCCCTGGTCGGGCGGCCACAACAAGGAGTACTTCGAACGGTTGCTCACGGCCCTCGCCGAGGACCTCAGCTTCAGGATGGACACCCCGTGGGAGGGGCTGCCCGAGCGGGCCCGCAAGGCCGTGCTGTACGGCAGCGGCGACACCGAGATCCACGTCGGCTACACCAACCGCTACGGCCGCAAGCGTTCCTACCACACCTCCTTCGAGGGCGTGATCGGTTTCCTGGGCCGCCGGCACCGCGAGGCCGAGTCGGACAGCAGCCGGGAGCGGTACGAGGGCTACATGCGCGACATCCCCTGCCCGGCCTGCCGCGGCGCGCGGCTAAAGCCGGAGTCACTCGCGGTGACGCTGGGTGGCCGGTCGATCGCCGAGGTTTCGGGTCTGGCGATCGGCGAGTGCGCCGTGTTCCTGCGCGGGCTCGACCTCACCGAACGGGAGCGGACCATTGCCGGTCGGGTGCTCAAGGAGGTCGACGCGCGGCTGACATTCCTGCTGGACGTGGGGCTGGACTACCTCTCCCTCGACCGGGCCGCCGGCACCCTGGCGGGCGGCGAGGCACAGCGCATCCGGCTGGCCACCCAGATCGGTTCCGGGCTCGTCGGGGTGCTGTACGTGCTCGACGAGCCGTCGATCGGCCTGCACCAGCGGGACAACCGCCGGCTCATCCAGACCCTGCTGCGGCTGCGCGACCTGGGTAACACGCTCATCGTCGTCGAGCACGACGAGGACACGATTCGCGCCTCCGACTGGGTGGTCGACATCGGCCCCGGCGCCGGCGAGCACGGCGGTCGGGTCGTCGTCTCCGGGCCGGTCGAGAAGCTGCTCGCCAGCGAGGAGTCGATGACCGGCGCCTACCTGTCCGGGCGGCGGCGGATCCCGGTGCCCGACATCCGCCGGGTGCCGGCCAAGGGCCGGGCACTGACCGTGCACGGGGCCCGGCAGCACAACCTGCGCGACGTCACCGTGTCGTTCCCGCTGGGCTGTTTCGTGGCCGTCACCGGGGTGTCGGGCTCGGGGAAGTCCACCCTCGTCAACGACATCCTCGCCGCCGTCCTGGCGAACAAGCTCAACGGCGCCCGGCAGGTGCCGGGCCGGCACCGCACTGTCAGCGGGCTCGACAATCTCGACAAGGCGGTCCGGGTCGACCAGTCCCCGATCGGACGCACGCCGCGGTCCAACCCCGCCACCTACACCGGCGTGTTCGACCACATCCGCCGGCTGTTCGCCGAGACGACCGAGGCGAAGGTCCGTGGCTATCTGCCGGGCCGGTTCTCGTTCAACGTCAAGGGCGGGCGGTGCGAGGCGTGTTCCGGTGACGGCACCCTCAAGATTGAGATGAACTTCCTGCCAGACGTGTACGTGCCGTGCGAGGTCTGCCACGGCGACCGGTACAACCGGGAGACGCTGGAGGTGCACTACAAGGGCAGGAACATCGCCGAGGTGCTCGACATGCCGATTGAGGAGGCGGCGGAGTTCTTCGCCGCGGTGCCGGCCATCGCCCGCCACCTGCGGACGCTGAACGACGTCGGCCTGGGGTACGTCCGGCTCGGCCAGTCGGCGCCGACCCTCTCCGGCGGCGAGGCGCAGCGGGTCAAGCTCGCCTCGGAGCTGCAGCGGCGCTCCACCGGCCGGACGGTCTACGTGCTCGACGAGCCGACGACCGGTCTGCACTTCGAGGACATCCGCAAGCTGCTCGGCGTGCTCGGCCGGCTGGTCGACGCCGGGAACACGGTCATCGTGATCGAGCACAACCTCGATGTCATCAAGACGGCGGACTGGATCATTGACCTGGGTCCGGAGGGGGGCACGGGAGGCGGCCGTGTCGTCGCGCAGGGGTCGCCCGAGGCCGTGGCTGCGGTCGAGGAGAGCCACACCGCGGTCTTCCTCCGGGAGATCCTCAGTGACCGGGTCGCCGAGGTGGGACCGCTCCCGCCCTCTCAGGTCCGCAGCAGGTCCGCGAGGACGGCGTCCAGCTCCTGTTCGGTGTGCTCCTGACCGGTCGGGACAAGCCGCTCGGTGCGGTCCAGGAAGCTGCGCAGCGACGACGCCGCGACCACTACCACGGACTGGCGGTCGCCGTGCACCAGGTCGAGCCGCACGCCGCGCCGATCCGCGTCGGGACCGATCCGGACGTCCCCGTCGCCCACCGCCGTCTCCAGGCCGGCGCGCAGGGTGTCGCGTGGTGCGACCCAGCTGCCCTGCGGCAGCGCGGGATGCTCCGGCCTGGACACCAGCGTCATGGACACGGCCAACGGGTCGCGGGCGCCCCAGCAGATCTGGAACACGGTGATCCGCCCACGGCTGGACGCGTCGTCCACGACGAACTCCGCCGTGACGTCCTTACCAAGCACGCGCTGGCTCCCTCGGTTCGCTTGCCCGATGTCTCGAGGGTCGCAGCCCTCCGCCCCGGACGCCAACGGGGGCCCCCGAAACAGCGGAAGGTGTGTAATCGGTCACGATGCTGCCGGGTGGCCGTCGCCGCTCGTCACCCTACCGCCACCACCGGAGGGAACCCGCCGCCAAGCCCGCGCGCTATGCGTGATGAAATGGTTACGTGCAGGTGCTGCTTGCTCGGGATGAAGGTCGCCGTAGGCTCGGTTCATGGCTGATCCGGCGTCCTACCGGCCCGCGCCGGGCTCGATCCCCGAGACACCCGGTGTCTATCGTTNCCGTGACGAGCACGGTCGCGTGCTCTATGTCGGCAAGGCCAAGAACCTGCGGGCCCGGCTGGCCAACTACTTCGCCGAGTTGCACACCCTCCATCCGCGTACGCAGCACATGGTCTCCTCGGCGAGCTCGGTCGACTGGACCGTCGTCTCGACCGAGGTCGAGGCCCTCCAGCTCGAGTACACGTGGATCAAGCAGTTCGACCCGCGCTTCAACGTCCGCTACCGCGACGACAAGAGCTACCCGAGTCTCGCCGTGACCCTCCACGAGGAGTTCCCGCGCCTGCAGGTCATGCGGGGACCCAAGCGCAAGGGCGTCCGGTACTTCGGCCCGTACGCGCATGCCTGGGCCATCCGGGAGACCCTCGATCTGCTCCTGCGGGTCTTCCCCGCCCGCACATGCTCGGGCGGGGTCTTCAAACGGGCCGCGCAGGTCGGACGGCCGTGCCTGCTCGGGTACATCGACCGGTGCTCGGCACCCTGCGTGGGACGGGTCGACGCGGCCACCCATCGGGAGATAGTCGAGGACTTCTGCGACTTCATGTCCGGGCAGACGGGCCGTTACCTGCGTCGGCTCGAACGGGAGATGCAGCAGGCGGCGCAGGCCCAGGAGTACGAACGCGCCGCGCGGCTGCGCGACGACATCGGCGCCCTGCGCCGTGCGGTTGAGAAGCAGGCCGTGGTCCTGCCCGACGGCACCGACGCCGACGTCATCGCCTTCGCCGAGGACGAGCTGGAGGCCGCCGTCGCGGTGTTCTACGTGCGTGGCGGGCGGGTACGCGGCCAGCGGGGCTGGGTCGTCGACAAGCTCGACGAGGTCACGACCGCGGACCTCGTCGAGCAGTTCCTCACCCAGGAGTACCTCGACGGCACGGGAGCGGCCTCGACCGGGACCGCCGGTTCGACGGTGCCCACGACCACCGCGGGATCCCAGGGGGAAGGCATCCCCCGCGAGATCCTGGTGCCCGCCCTGCCGCCCGATGTCGAGGCGGTCACCGAACTGCTCGGCGCGGCCCGGGGTAGCCGCGTCGAGGTCCGCGTGCCCCGCCGTGGGGACAAGCGCACCCTGCTCGAAACGGTGGAGCGCAACGCCAAGCAGGCGTTCGCGCTGCACCGGACGAAGCGGGCCAGTGACCTCACCGCCCGCAGCCGTGCCCTCGCCGAGCTTCAGGAGGCCCTGGAGCTGCCCGACGCGCCGCTGCGCATCGAGTGCTTCGACGTCTCGAACACCCAGGGCACGAACGTCGTGGCGAGCATGGTCGTGTTCGAGGACGGCCTGCCGCGCAAGTCCGAGTACCGCAGGTTCGCGATCCGCGGCATCGCCGGCCGGGAGGGTGCCGGCCGGGAGGGTGCCGGGGACGACGTGGCGAGCATGTACGAAACCATCCACCGGAGGTTCTCGCGCTACCTCGCCGAGCGGTCCCGCATCGCCGACATCGCCGACATCGCCGAGCTTGGCGACATCGCCGGCGCGCCGGGTGCCGCGCAGCCGATCGATCCGGGGACCGGGCGGCCGCGCCGGTTCGCCTACCCGCCGAACCTCGTCGTGGTGGACGGCGGGGCGCCCCAGGTGGCTGCGGCGGCCCGGGCGCTCGACGAGCTCGGCATCGACGCCGGCCCCGGCGGGGTGGCGCTGTGCGGGCTGGCGAAGCGGCTGGAGGAGGTCTGGCTGCCGGACACCGCGGACCCGGTCATCCTCCCGCGGACGTCCGAGGCGCTCTACCTGCTGCAACGGGTGCGCGACGAGGCGCACCGCTTCGCCATCGCCTACCACCGGCAGAAGCGGTCCACGGCCATGGTGGCCTCCGCCCTCGACGAGGTCCCCGGCCTGGGTGACACCCGGCGCAAGGCCCTGCTGCGCCACTTCGGTTCGGTGGCGAAGATACGGGCGGCGAGTGCCGAGCAGATCGCGCAGGTGTCCGGCATCGGCCCGCGGACGGCGGCGGCGATCGTCACCGCGCTGGCCCGGTCGGCGCCGGGCCGCGCCGACGCGCCCGCCCCCGTCGTCGACCCGCGCACCGGAGAGATTCTCGACACGGAGACCGTCTCATGACCACCCCGACCCTGGATCTGGCGATCATCACCGGGCTGTCCGGCGCCGGGCGCAGCACCGCGGCGAAGTGTCTGGAGGACCTGGGCTGGTTCGTCGTCGACAACCTTCCTCCGGAGCTGCTGTCCACCATGGCTGAGCTGGGCCGTCGTTCCGGTGGGGCAATCAGCCGCATCGCCGTCGTGGTGGACGTGCGGGGCCGGCCGTTTTTCTCTGACCTGCGCGCCGCGATCGCGGCGCTCGACGCGCGGGGCATGCATCCCCGGATGCTGTTCCTCGAGGCCAGCGACGACGCGCTGATCCGCCGGTTCGAGCACGTCCGCCGGCCGCATCCGCTGCAGCGCGACGAGCGGGTGGTCGACGGCATCGGCCGGGAACGGATTCTGCTCGCCGAGCTGCGCGGCGAGGCCGACCTGGTCCTCGACACCACCGACCTGAACGTCCACGAGTTGCGGTCGAAGATCGACGCCGCGTTCGGGCAGCCGAACGCCAACCGGCTCAACGCCACGGTGGTGTCGTTCGGGTACAAGTACGGACTTCCGCTGGATGCGGATCTCGTCGCCGACTGCCGGTTCCTGCCCAACCCGCACTGGGTGGAGGCGCTGCGCCCGTTCACCGGCCGCGATCCGCAGGTGCGCGACTATGTGCTGGCCCAGCCGGGAGCGCAGGACTTCCTCGACCAGTACTCGGCGCTGCTCCGCCTGGTCGGCGAGGGTTACGCCCGTGAGGGCAAGCGGTATCTCACGCTGGCCGTCGGGTGCACCGGCGGCAAGCACCGTAGCGTCGCGATCGCCGAGCAGCTCGGCATCCGGCTCGCCGCGGGCGGCGTGGGAGTCCGGGTGGTGCACCGTGACCTGGGACGGGAGTGAACCATCCGTGAACCTCAAGGGCGTAGCCGCGCGCTCCGACGGTCCGGACCGGGCACCGGCGGTCGTCGCCTTCGGCGGCGGCCACGGGCTCGCCGCCTCGCTCGCCGCGCTCCGGCAGATCACCTCGGCGCTTACCGCCGTGGTGACCGTCGGTGACGACGGTGGATCCTCCGGGCGGCTGCGCGCGGAGCTCGGCGCGCTCCCCATGGGCGATCTGCGAATGGCCCTGGCCGCGCTGGCCGGACCGGACGGATGGTCGACCACCTGGGCGGACGTGTTCCAGCACCGGTTCGGCGGCGACGGGCCGCTCGCCGGGCACGCGGTCGGCAACCTCGTGCTGACCGCGCTCGCCGAGCGCACCGGATCACCGGTGGCCGCGCTCGACTTGGCCGCCACCCTCCTCGGCGTGCGGGGGCGGGTGCTGCCGCTGTCGACCAGGGGCATCGATATCGTCGCCGACGTCGTGGGGCTGGATCCGGCGGCGCCCACCGCCGAGGTCGAGGTGCGCGGGCAGGCCGCGGTGGCCACGACCGGTGGACGGGTCGCGGGTGTCCGGCTGTCGCCGGCGGCACCGCCGGCCTGTCCGGAGGCGGTGACCGCGGCGGGCGCGGCCGACTGGATCATCCTTGGACCGGGATCGCACTACACGAGCATGCTGCCGCATCTGCTGGTTCCTGAGATGAACCGGGCGATCGCGACGTCCCGGGCGAACCGGGTGATGGTGTTGAACCTGACCGCCCAGCCGGGGGAGACCGAGGGATACNCCCCCCAGGCCCATCTCCNCNCCCTCGGCCGGCACGTTCCCGGCCTGCGGCTGGACGTGGTGATCGCCGATCCGACCGCCGTGCCCGACCCCGATCTGCTCGCCCGGGCGGCGGCGGACGTCGGTGCCCGGCTCCATCTGGCGCCGGTGCGGATCCCCGGCGCGCCCGTGCACGATCCGGTCCGGCTCGCCGCGGCCTTCCGTGCGGTGTTCGCGGGACTCCCGGAGGCGACCTGCCCGACGCCCGCGTCCCGGCGGCCGGTCACGCAGTACTCATCGTCCGGCGGACCGGTCCGCCGGACCCCATCCGGTGAAGCCAAGGAGTGATCGGTGTGGCGGCGATGACGGCCACCGTCAAGGACGAACTGAGCCGGCTGCGGGTCGCGAAGCCCTGTTGCCGGCGGGCCGAGATGGCGGCCCTGCTGCGCTTCGGTGGGGGGCTGCACATCGTCGGTGGTCGTATCGTGGTCGAGGCGGAACTCGATACTGGCGCGACCGCCCGCCGGTTGCGTCGTGAGGTCGCCGAGGTCTTCGGCTTCCCCTCGACGGTGGCCGTGCTGGCCGCCGGTGGGCTGCGCCGCTCGGTGCGCTACATCGTGCGCGTCGAGCGAGACGGCGAGCAGCTCGCGCGGTCCACCGGCCTGCTCGACCAGCGTGGCCGTCCGGTGCGCGGGCTGCCGCCGCAGGTGGTCACGGGCTCCGCCTGTGACGCCGCGGCGGCCTGGCGGGGCGCGTTCCTCGCCCACGGTTCGCTGACCGAGCCGGGTCGGTCCTGCTCGCTGGAGGTGACCTCGCCTGGTCCAGAGGCCGCGCTCGCCCTGGTCGGCGCGGCGCGTCGGCTGGGGGTCCAGGCCAAAAGCCGGGACGTGCGCGGCGTCGATCGCGTCGTCATCCGCGACGGCGACGCGATCGGCGCGCTGCTGACCAGGATCGGTGCGCACGACAGCCTGCTCGCCTGGGAGGAACGGCGGATGCGCCGGGAGGTCCGGGCGACCGCCAACCGGCTGGCGAACTTCGACGACGCCAACCTGCGCCGCTCCGCCCGGGCCGCGGTGGCCGCCGGCGCCCGGGTGCAGGCCGCGATGCGCATCCTCGGCGACGACGCCCCGGAGCACCTGCTGGCGGCCGGCCGGTTGCGCATCGAGCACGCGCAGGCCTCCCNGGAGGAGCNGGGCGCGCTCGCGGACCCGCCGCTGACCAAGGATGCGGTCGCCGGCCGGATCCGCCGGCTGCTGGCGCTCGCCGACAAGAGGGCCAACGCGCTCGGTATCCCCAACACCGAGGCGAGCGTCTCCCCGGATCTCCTTGAGAACGCCTGAGCAACAGCGGCCCAGGTCAGGCCCAGACATTTCATACCTGCAAGTCATACCCGCAAGTGGACTACTGGCCCAGTAGCACCATCGGGATCGGATGGCTCTTCGGGGCTCTTCGGGGTGGGACCCGCCCTGTGGGGCGCCCGCCTGGGCGGTTCGGCCGGCGTCAGCGCGGGTCCACGGGATCTGCCGGCCCCCGGCCCTGCGCGGAGGCGCACCGGCGGTGCGGCAGCGCAGCCATGTGATGGGATGTAGTTTCCGGGTGGGGCGTGCCCGCACCGTGTGAGGAGACCAACATCGCACGGTTCGGATTCCCGCCGATGATGTGCAAACTCGTTAGGCTCCTGCCTCGACAGCGCCACACGAACGACAGCGCCACACGAACGAGAACGTCACAACCGAACGACGACGTCGCGATGGAACGACGGCGTGACTATCGAAACGACGAGACAAGACGGTAGGGAGTCCTGGACGTGGCTACGCGGGTGGGTGTCAACGGCTTCGGGCGAATCGGTCGTAACTTCTGGCGGGCGCTCGCGGCGAGCAACCGGAACGATCTCGAGATCGTCGCGGTCAACGACCTGACCGACAACAAGACTCTCGCGCATCTGCTCAAGTACGACACCACGCTGGGTACGCTTTCCGCTGCGGTCGGTGTCGTTGACGAGGGTATCCGCGTCGGTGATACCGTGATCAAGGTGCTGGCCGAGCGCGACCCGGCGGCGCTGCCCTGGGCCGATCTGGGCGTGGACGTCGTCATCGAGTCCACCGGCCGCTTCGCCAAGGCGGCGGATGCGGGCAAGCACCTGCAGGCGGGTGCCAAGAAGGTCATCATCTCGGCGCCGGCCAAGGACGAGGACATCACTGTGGTGATAGGCGTGAACGACGACGCCTACGACCCGGCCAGGCACCACATCCTGTCCAACGCATCCTGCACGACGAACTGCGTCGCGCCGATGGCGAAGGTGCTCGACGAGGCCTTCGGTATCAGCCAGGGGCTGATGACCACCATCCACGCCTACACCAACGACCAGGTCATCCTGGACTTCCCGCACTCGGACCTGCGGCGGGCGCGGGCTGCGGCGCAGAACATCATCCCGACCACCACGGGTGCGGCGAAGGCCACCGCGCTGGTCCTGCCCCACCTCAAGGGCAAGCTCGACGGACTGGCGATGCGGGTGCCGGTCCTCGACGGCTCGGTCACCGACCTGGTGGCCACCCTGGACAAGAAGGCCAGCAAGGAAGAGGTCAACGCGGCGTTCAAAGCGGCGGCGGAGGGCCCGCTGAAGGGCTACCTTGTCTACACCGAGGACCCGATCGTCTCCTCTGACATCGTCAACACCCCGGCGTCCTGCACGTTTGACTCGCTGCTGACGATGTCCGCCGGCAATCAGGTGAAGGTCGTCGGCTGGTACGACAACGAGTGGGGCTACTCCAACCGGCTGGTCGACCTGACCGCGCTGGTCGCCGCGCGTCTCTAGGCCCGCGCGCCGCTGGTCGCCGCGCGCCGCTGGGCCCGCGCGCCGCCGGCAGGCGAAACCCGTCGGGCGGCGCCGGTCCTCCCCGGCCGTTCCTCCCGACCGGGCCGGAGAGGATCCTCTCCGGCTCTTCCTCGACAATTTCTCTCCCCAATGGAGTAACGAAGCGTGAGGACGATCGACGACCTGCAGGTCGCCGGGCACCGAGTGCTGGTCCGCAGTGACCTGAACGTGCCGCTGGATCGTTCCGGTGACACCCCGCGCATCACCGACGACGGCCGGGTCCGCGCCAGCGTCCCGACCATCTCCGCGCTGCTGGACCGGGGCGCCCGGGTGGTCGTGAGCTCGCACCTGGGCCGGCCGAAGGGCGAACCGGACCCGAAGTACTCCTTGGAGCCGGTGGCGGGTCGGCTCGCCGAGCTGCTGGGCCGGCCGGTGGCGTTCGCCGGCGACGGCAGCGGTGACATCGCCGGTGCGCATGCCCGCGAGGTGGTCGCCGGACTCGGGGACGGCGAGGTGGCCCTGCTGGAGAACCTGCGCTTCGCCGCCGGGGAGACCAGCAAGGACGCGGCGATCCGCGCGGCTTTCGCCGACGAGCTGTCGGCGCTCGCCGAGTTCTACGTCGGGGACGCCTTCGGCGCGGTCCACCGGGCCCATGCCAGCGTCGCCGACGTCCCGAAGCGGCTGCCGCACGCCGCGGGTCGGCTCGTGCGTACCGAGCTGGAAGTGCTCCGCCGGCTCAGCAGCGACCCGGCGCGTCCCTACAGTGTCGTGCTCGGCGGGTCCAAGGTGTCCGACAAGCTCGGCGTGATCCGCGCGCTGCTGCCCAAGGTCGACGCGTTGCTCGTCGGCGGGGGGATGTGCTTCACCTTCCTGGCGGCGCTCGGTCACGGGGTCGGCGGGTCGCTGCTGGAGACCGAGATGATCGAAACGTGCAAGGAGCTGCTCGCCGAGGGCGGGGAGCGGATCGTGCTGCCGACCGACGTCGTCGTCGCGGACAGGTTCGCCGCCGACGCGGACACCGCCGTCGTCGCGGCTGACGCCATCCCCGCCGGCTGGCTCGGGCTCGACATCGGCCCGGCGTCGACGGAGCTGTTCGCCGCGCGGCTGGCCGGAGCGGCCACGGTCTTCTGGAACGGGCCGATGGGCGTGTTCGAGCTCGCGCCGTTCGCTGCGGGCACCCGGGGGGTGGCCGAGGCGGTCGCCGCCGGCAAGGGGTTCTCCGTCGTGGGTGGCGGCGACTCCGCCGCGGCGGTCCGCACGCTCGGCATCCCGGAGGATGCCTTCAGTCACATCTCGACCGGCGGCGGCGCGAGCCTGGAATACCTGGAGGGCAAGACGCTGCCCGGGCTCGCGGCCCTCGATGTCTGATTTCCGCGGGACGTCCGGCCTCCGCGGGACGTCCGGCGTCCGCGGGACCTCCGGGGCCGGGGCCGGCTGATGGCCCTGCTGGGCCGGGGAAGATCTGAGCGAGGTTCCGACAGGGGATCCGGGAAGAACAGGGGATCCGGGAAGGACGAGGACGGCGTGGGCAAGGACAGGTCGGTGAAGGGCGCTGCCGGTTCAAAGGGCGCCGCCGGCGTCAAGGGCACCGGCCGACGGACGCTGGTAGCCGGCAACTGGAAGATGAACCTCAATCACCTCGAGGCGATCGCGCTGGTGCAGAAGATCGCCTTCGATCTCAAGCCCGCCGAGCTGGAGACCGTCGAGGTCGTCGTTCTCCCGCCGTTCACCGATCTGCGCAGCGTGCAGACCCTGGTGGACGGGGACAAGCTCGCCATCGCCTACGGCGGGCAGGACCTCTCCCCCTACGCGTCGGGNGCGCACACCGGTGACATCAGCGGGGCGATGCTGGCCAAGCTCGGCTGCGACTACGTCGTCGTCGGGCACTCCGAGCGCCGGGCCGACCACCACGAGGACGACGCGCTGGTGGCGGCCAAGGCGAAGGCGGCCTTCTCCGTGGGGCTCACCCCTATCCTGTGCGTGGGGGAGCCCGAGGAGATCCGGGCCGCCGGCACCCAGGTCGAGCACGTGCTGCGTCAGCTCGAGCGGTCGCTGGCTGGCATCACCGCCGAGCAGGCCGCGACGATCGTCATCGCCTACGAGCCGGTGTGGGCGATCGGCACTGGCCGCACCGCCTCCGCGCAGGACGCCCAGGACATGTGCGCGGCGGTCCGCGGCCAGCTGGCCAGTCAGTACGGCGATGAGATCGCCGCGGGGATCCGTGTCCTCTACGGCGGCTCGGTGAAGGCAGCGAACGCCGGCGAGCTGTTCACCATGCCGGACGTGGACGGCGGGCTGGTCGGCGGGGCGAGCCTGGTCGCCGAGGAGTTCGTCGGCATCGTGCGCAGCGGGCCGCCGGCCTGACGGCGGACGCGTCCGTACACTCGCCTACCGCGCACTCGCCCTGCCGCCGGCCGTCCCGGTGCCGGACCACCGGACCAGGCGAAGCACTGTCGGTGAGAGCGGATACTGTTGCGTGGCGACGTGTCCGGCCCGCCCGATCCCCTCAAGGCGTGCCGGTTCCACCCACGTTGCTGGAAGGCCGAGGAGGTGTGTAGGACGGTGGAACCGCCCTTGTCGGAGGTTCGGCCTGGGCACCGAGCGGCCTGCCACTTCCCCGAGGAGCGGGAGCTGGTCTAGATGACGATCGGTCTGTCGATCGCCCTGATTGTCGCGAGTATTCTGATGATCATGCTTGTGCTGTTGCACCGAGCCAAGGGAGGCGGGCTGTCCACCCTGTTCGGCGGCGGCGNGTCCTCGTCGCTGGGTGGGTCCTCGGTCGTGGAGAAGAACCTCGACCGGTTGACCATCGCTGTTGGGATCATCTGGTTCACCTGCATCGTCGGTCTCGGTCTGCTGCTGAAGAATTGAACGCCCAGTTCGGCCCGCGCCCTGGTCCCGGCCGCGGGAGTGGTCGCGGCCGTGGAGGCCGGCTGCCTCGCCTCGTGTCCGTGCTCGCCACGATCCTGCTCGCCACGGTCCTGGCTGCCACGGTGACCGCCTGCAGCGGTGGCTCGGGGGACGGATCGCGTGAGCTCGCTGCCAGTCCCACCCCGGCGACGACCACCACGCCCCCTCCGTCCGGCAAGCCGGGCGGCACGCTGCGGATCGTCACCCAGTGGATGCCCAGTGGCGATCCGGGCTGGGCCGACCAGCCCGGCGAGCGGGCGGTCAGCCGGCTCGTGACCCGCCAGCTGTACAGCTATCCCTCCGACGAGGACACGACGAAGTCGACCATCCCGCGGCCGGACCTCGCCGTCGGCGCGCCGGTCGTCACCGAGAACGGGCTGGTCTACACGGTGCGGCTGCGTCCCGCGGCGCGCTGGGACACCCCCAACCAGCGCCGGATCACTGCCAACGACGTCGCCCGCGGCATCAAGCGACTGTGCACGCCCCCGAACCCGTCACCGCTGCGCGGCTACTTCACGGCGACCATCGTCGGATTCCGGGAGTTCTGTGCCCAGCTGGCGGCGACCCCGGTCGCCGACGCCGCGGCCTTCGTCGAGAGCAGCACCGTGGAGGGCATCGAGATCGTCGGCGACGACACGCTCGCGTTCCACCTACTGGCCCCGGTGAACGACTTCGTGGACGTGCTGGCGCTGCCGGCGGCCTCCCCGGTGCCGCTGGAGGCCCTGGCCTACCCGCCGGACTCGCTGGAGTACCTGCACAACCTGGTCTCGGCCGGGCCGTACCGGTTCACGGTCGCCCCCGGCGAGGGGTACCGGCTGTCGCGCAGCCCATCGTGGAGCGCGTCCTCGGACGGGATCCGCCGCGCCCTGCCCGACCATATAACGATCTTCGACGGCCTGAGTCCGGAGGCCATGCAGCAGGAGCTGGAGAGCGGCGACGCGGACATGTCGCTCGACGGGAAGATACCCGACAGCCGGGCCGTGGAGCTCGCCAGGGCGAACGACCCCCGTCTCGTGGTCGACGGGGTCGGGGTCACCCTGGCGCTCACCGTCGGGTTCAATGGGCCCTCCGCGGCCGCGCTGCGTGAGCTGTCGGTCCGCCGGGCGCTGCCCTACTGCATCGACCGGGTGAGCCTCGCGGCGGCGCTCGGCGGCCCCGAGTTCGCCGCTGCCGCCACCGGGTTGCTGCAGGAGACGATGACCGGCTACACCGACGCGGATCCCTTCCCGAGCCCGGCGGGACTCGGCGACGCGGCCCGTTGCCGGGAGGCGCTGAGCCATACCCCCGGCGGACCCGTCACGGCGCTGTCCCTGCTCACCACGGACAGCGCCACCGACGTGGCGGCCGCCGAAGCACTGCGGACCGCCTTCGCCCGTTCCGGTATCCGCCTCGACATCCGGATCCGGACCGGCGAGCGCTACCGTGCGGCAGCCGTCCACCCCACCGGGCAGTTCTGGGACCTGGCGCTCACTACTATCGCCCCGGACTGGTACGGCGACGCGGGCCGCACCGTCTTCCAGCCGTTGCTGGACGAGACGTGGGCCGGCCCCAGGCCGGCCGACGGCGGCTACCGGGATCCGGGCGCCCTGCATCTGCTCGCCACGGCGCTGCGGGCCACCAGCGAGGCGACCGCCGCGAGCAATTGGGCCGACCTGGAGCACACGCTGGTCGAGCAGGTCGCGGTGATCCCGCTGGCCGTCGTGCACNCCCCGCAGTTCCACAGCACGAACGTCACCGCGTTCACGATCGTGCCGTCGATCGGCACCGCCGATCCGACCGCGGTCTCGCTGGGGTCCGGATGACAGCCGACCTGAACACGCTCCTCCCACCGGGGGTAACGCCAGGGGTAACCAGGCGGGGGTGGCCGGTGCATCCATGGGTGGCTCTCGCGGCCTACACTCCCTCCAGGACGTACCCGGAGGAACATCTGGGGAAAAGCGCCGGGAACGTCAGGTTTACGAAACCGGGTACGAGGTTTCGCGGCACTCGAGGCAGCGAAATCGGCAGGCACGGTTTCCGTGCTACCACCCATGGGACGAGACGAAGGAGCACGCGGGCCGTGGCAGGTGGCAACGCCATCCGGGGGAGCCGGGTCGGGGCAGGACCGATGGGAGAGGCGGAACGGGGCGAGACCGCGCCCCGGCAACGTATCTCCTTCTGGTGCGCTAACGCGCACGAGACGAGACCGTCGTTCGCTGCGGACGCGGCGATCCCCGACACGTGGGATTGTCCGAGCTGTGGTTTTCCGGCGGGACGGGATCGGGACAACACCCCGGCCCCGCCGCGCACCGAGCCGTACAAGACCCATCTCGCCTACGTGCGGGAACGACGGAACGAAAAGGACGGCGAGGCGATCCTCGCCGAGGCGCTCGCCAAGCTTCGGGGCGCATCCTAGCCCGGCCCCGGCCCCGGCCCCGGCCCCGGCCCCGGCCCCGGCCCCGGCTCCGGCCCCGGCCGACGGTCGCCGCCGGCGGCGACCGTCGGCGCACGCGCGCCCCGCCCCCGCTCCCGCAGCCGTTGCGCCGTCGCCGAGGATGCCCCTGTGACTGTGGATGGTGTCGGCATCGGCCCGCTCGTCGCCGGGCGGTACCGGCTCGTCGAACGGATTGGCTCCGGTGGGATGGGCACCGTGTGGCGGGCCCACGACGACGTGCTCCGGGNCGAGGNGGCGATCAAGGAGATCCGGGTCTCCGCCGACCTCGACGACGACGAGCGTGCCGCCGGAGTGGAGACGGCGATGCGCGAGGCCCGCAACGCCGCCCGGCTGCGGGGGAACCCACACGTGGTCACCGTCCATGACGCCGTGGAACACGACGGCCTGCCGTGGATCGTGATGGAGCTGGTCCGGGCCGGCACACTCGCCACGACGGTCAACCGGGACGGTCCCCTGCCGCCCGAGCGTGCCATCCAGGTCGGGCTCGCGGTCCTCGACGCCCTGGTCGCGGGTCAGCGGATGGGCGTGCTGCACCGGGACGTCAAACCATCGAACATCCTGCTGGCCGACGACGGCCGGGTGCTGCTGACCGACTTCGGCATCGCCACCCACGCCGCCGACCCGACCCTCACCGGCGGCATCGGCAGCGGCGGGACGCCCGCTTACATGGCGCCCGAACGCCTCCTCGGCGGCCCCGCGACCCTGGCCGGCGACCTGTTCGCCCTCGGCGCCACCCTCTACTTTGCCGTCGAGGGGGTCTCACCGTTCCAGCGCGACACGCTGCCCACCACTATCGGCGCCGTGCTGCACGCCGATCCGCCACCCTTCCTCCGGGGCGGCAGGCTGTCGGCAGCGATCGCCGGGCTGCTGGCCAAGAACCCGGCGAGCCGGCTGCGCGCGGAGGGAGCGCAGGCGTTGCTGACCTGGGCCGCGTCCCACCCAGCCGATTCCGCCCCGGCATCCCTGGTATCTCCGGCATCTCCGGCATCCCTGGCCGCGTCGTTGCCGCCGTCCTCGGCATCCCCGGCCGCGTCGTTGCCGCGGTCCCCGGCGCCGGACGCGGTGATCCGGCGCCGGACCGGGTCGCGACCCGTGCCGTTCCCGCCGGCCTGGCCAGGGACGGCGCGGCCCCCCGGCGCGGTCGGGTGGGTCCGGTCGTGGCGGGCACCCCGGCTGATGGCCGGGGCGATGATCCTCCTGGTGCTGCTCGCCGCCGTGGCCGCCGGGGCGTACCAGCTGTTCGGCGCGGACGACGGCGGCGACGGCGACCGGCGTCGTGCCTCGCCGCCGACGGTCGCCACGCGGGATCCGGCGGGGGTCGGGTCGCAACCGGGCGCCGAGGCTGGCGAGGCGCTGCCCCCGGGCATGATCGGCAGTTGGAGCGGATCGGTGACGCAGGCGTTCGTGCACTTCAACGCCGAGCTGGTGCTGCGGGGCGGCCGGATCGGCGAGGTGATCGGCACGAGTGCCTACCCGGAGAGTGGATGCGCCGGCGAGCTCGTGCTGCGGGGGGTGTCCGGCGCCTCGGTCCGGCTCGAGGAACGTCTCACCCGGGTCGGGGCGTTGTGCTTCGCCGCCACCTGGCTGGACCTCGTGCTCCACGGCGACGGCACGCTCGACTGCTCGTATCCGGCGACCGAGATCAGTTCGGCGGGGCAGGCGACCATGCGCCGCTCGGCGCCCCCCATGTCCCCATCGTCCCCCGCGCCTCCGGGCTGACCGGGACTGCCGGCTGACCGGACTGCCGGGTGAGCGGGTGAGCGCGCTGGGCGGTCCACCCCCGGCGGGTGAGGCGGCGAGACGGGGGGAACGGCCCGGCGCGGGTATGAACGGACCGGGTCAGAAACCGGGTCCGGGCCGGAACCGGGGCCCAGGACGCCGGGACGGCCGTGGCCCGTCCAGGCCACCGCCCGACCACGGCGTGGACAGGTGGACAGGAGGTACTCCGTGGATCCCGATTTTCCGCTACTCAGTGTCTTCCTCTATATGCTGTGGTTTTTTGCTTTCATCCTGTGGCTGTGGCTGCTGTTTGCGGTGATCATGGATGTGTTCCGCAGCCAGGATCTGTCCGGATGGGCGAAGGCCGCCTGGACGGTCGCGATCGTGGTGCTGCCCTGGCTCGGCGTGATCGCCTACCTGATCGTGCGGGGTGGCAGCATGCACGAGCGCAGCCGCGCCGCGGCGCAGCGCGACGAACAGGCCTGGCGCGCCTACCTCCAGGAGGCCGCCGGGACAACGAGCGACGCCGACGAACTCGGCAAGCTCGCGCACCTGCGCGACCGGGGGATCATCAGCGAGGCCGAGTTCGAGCGGGGCAAGACCAAGATCCTGACCTGATCCGCCGGTGCCGTCCCGTGGGCCCGGCCCACGGGACAGGTCTACGGGACAGGTCGTCCACGGACCGTGTCACTGCCAGCCGGGCAGCCGGGAGGCGGCGGCCCGGTCGGCGAGCCACAGGCTGCGGTCGCGGCCGACGGCTCCCGTCGCCGGGATCGTGATCGGTCCCGCTCCGGAGAACGACGCCGCGACCGCATCGGCCTTCTCCTCCCCGGCGACGATCACCCAGACCTCGTGGGCGGACTGAATGGCCGGCAGGGTCAGCGTGACGCGTTCCGGCGGTGGTTTGGGGCAGTCATGCACGGCCACCACCGGTTCGGTCGCGACGACCGCGGGGGAGTCCGGGAACAGCGAGGCGACATGGCCCTCCGGGCCGAGCCCGAGGAGCACCACGTCGAAGCTCGGCACCGCCGATCCGGCGACGGCACGGGTGGCCAGCAGCGCGGTGTACTCCGCCGCGGCGGACTCCGGATCGGTATAGCCGGAGGCCGAGGCCCGTCCCTCGACGTCACCGCCCGCGGTCGGGGCCGCCAGATGGCCCATCGGGAAGATCCGTTTGGGATCCACCGGGATGTGATCGAGCAGCGCCTCCCGCGCCTGCCGCTCGTTGCGGTCGGGCGAGCCGGCCGCGACGAACCGCTCGTCGCCCCACCAGATGTCGACCTTGCCCCAGTCCACCGCGTCGAGAGCCGGGTTCGATCGCACCGCCCGCAGCAGGGCGATGCCGATGCCACCGCCGGTCAGGACGAGTGAGGCCTCCCCGCGGGCCGTCTGGGCGTCCACCAGCCGGGTGATCAGCCGGGCCGCGGCCGCCCTGGCCAGTACCCCGGCGTCACGATGGAGGACGAGCTCCGGCTCGGCCGTCATGCGCCACCCACCGTCCGTTCGTTGTTCGGGGCACTCGTCATCGGGGCGGTGCCCGGGGCCGCGGTGCTGGACGTCACGGTGCCCGACGTCACGGCGCCCGACGTCGCGGCGCCGGCGGCCAACGCGTCCGTGGTGCCCACGGTCTGGTCCATCGGGTCCCGCCAGATGTGCTCTCGGTGCGGCGAGCGTCTGGTCAGGTTCGGCAGGCCGCTCCAGGTACCCAGGGCCTCGGCGTAGACGGCGTCCTCGTCAAGCCGGCGCAGCTCCTCGGCGAGCAGGTCCCCGACGCCCCGGTCGGCCAGAGGCAGTACCCGGTCCGGGTACCCGGTGCGGGAGATCATCGCCGAGCGGGAGTCGGTGCGGGAGACGGCCAGCCGGTCCCCGTCGAGGGCGACGGCGACCGCGGTGATACCGGGCCGGCCGCCCGTCTCGTCGACCGTCACCGGGACGGCGAGCCTGTTCTGGAGCCAGCCGGCGAACAGCTGGGCGCTCGGATCGGCCCGGCCGGCGGTGATGACGGCCGAGTCCGGCCGCTCGCTGACCACCGCGTCGAAGGCGGCGGCGAGCAGGGTGCGCCAGGGCGACAGCCTGGTCCAGGACAGGTCCGTGTCGCCGGGGGCGAAGTCCGCGGCCCGCTGGAACAGGGCCGACAGCGGATCCGGGCTGGCGGTGACGTCGGTGACCCGCCGGTCGGCGAACACGCCGAGCGGGTCGTAGGCGATCCGGGCCGGCGGCTCGTCGTGCCACCAGGTGACCACCGGGGCGTCCGGTGCGAGCAGGGGAAGCACGACCGATTCCGCGTGCAGCGCCAACCGGCCGGACATCCGCATCACGACCGCTTCGCCCGGGCCGAGCCGACCGCCGATCGAGACCTCGGCGTCGAGCCGGGGATGCGGCACGTCGACCTGCCGGCGGACGACGATCAGTAGCCGGCACGGATGGGCCGAGGCCGCCAGCGTCGCCGCGCCCTCGGCGGCGCTGACGTGCTTTTCGTCGACGACGACGACGAGGGTCAGCGCCAGGCCGAAGGCCAGGGCTCCGGCCGCCCGTCGTTCGGCGGCGAGGGCCTTGACCACCTCAGAACCGGTGGTGTCCCACAATGTGGTCACGAGGGGCTCCTAATCCATGGTCATGGCCGCCGCCACCGGCGACCGTCGTGGGCGAGCATCTCGTCGGCGGCAGCCGGACCCCAGGTGCCGGCCCGGTAGCGGTGCGGGGTGGTGCCCGCCCAGTGCCGCTCCAGCGGATCGACGATCCGCCAGGACTCCTCGACCTCCGCGTTGTTCGGGAACAGCGTCGCGTCGCCGAGCAGCACGTCGAGGATCAGCCGTTCGTAGGCCTCCGGCAGCGCCTCGGTGAACGCCTCACCGAACAGGAAGTCCATCGCGACGTCCCGGACCTCCATCGCCGAGCCGGGGACCTTGGAGCCGAACTTGAGCGTGACCCCCTCGTCGGGCTGCACCCGGATGACCAGCTGGTTGTTGCCGAGCTCGGTGGTGGCGGTCTCGTCGAATGGCAGGTGCGGCGCCTTCTTGAAGAAGATGGCGACCTCGGTGACCCGCCGTGGCAGCCGCTTGCCGGTCCGCAGGTAGAACGGCACCCCGGCCCACCGGCGCGTCTCGATGCCGAGGCGCACCGCCGAGAAGGTCTCCGTCCGCGACTGCGCAGGGATGTCCTGTTCGTCGAGGTAGCCCGGGACCCGCTCCCCGGCGAGCCAGCCCTGCTCGTACTGCCCCCTTACCGCGTAGCGAGTGAGGTCCATGGGCAGCGACACCGCGCGGAGCACCTTCAGCTTCTCGGTGCGGATGGTCTCCGCGCCGAAGCTGACCGGCTCCTCCATCGCGGTCAGGGCGAGCAGCTGCAACAGGTGGTTCTGGAGCACGTCCCGAGCGGCGCCCGTCTCGTCGTAGAAGCCGGCCCGGGTGCCGATCCCGACGTCCTCGGCCATGGTGATCTGCACCGAATCGACGAACTGGGAGTTCCAGATCGGTTCGAACAGCGTGTTGGCGAAGCGCAGCGCGAAGAGGTTCTGGACCGTCTCCTTGCCCAGGTAGTGGTCGATGCGGAACACCCCGGACGGGGTGAAGACGTCGTCGACGAGCGCGTTGAGCTGCCGGGCCGACTCCAGGTCGTGACCGAACGGTTTCTCGACGACGACCCGGCGCCAGCCGCCCGAACCCGCGGCCGAGGAGAGCCCGGTGCGCTGCATCTGCTTGAGCACGACCGGGAAGGCCGACGGCGGGATCGACAGGTAGAACGCCGCGTTGCCACGGATACCGTGGGAGTGCTCCAGGCTCTCCAGCGTGCGGGCGAGCCGGTCGAACGCGGCGTCGTCGTCGAAGGACCCTGGCAGGAACCGCACGGAGCCCGCCAGCCGGTCCCAGACCTCTGCACGGAAGGGGGTGCGGGCGCCCTTCTCGGCGGCCTGCCGGGCGAACTCGGCGAAGTCCTCGTCGGGCCAGTCCCGGCGGGCGAACCCGAGCAGGACGAAACCCGGCGGCAGCAGGCCGCGGNGGGCCAGGTCGTAGACGGCGGGGATCAGCTTCTTGCGGGCCAGGTCGCCGGTAGCGCCGAACACCACCAGGGCGCTCGCGTCCGGCAGGCGCGGCAGTCTGCGGTCACGTGGGTCCCGCAGCGGGTTGGTACTCACCGTGGGCGCCACCCGTTCCCCCTTCGTTCTGCTTGTGGTCTCTCCGAGGTTGTTTCACCGGGGACCGTCGGGTGTCCATGAACGACGCTGAGACGATCATCACGGCCGTGGCGACGGCCGTGGCGACCGCCACGGCCACGGCCGGCGCCAGGCCTTACGCGGACGAACCGGCTGATCCCAGGTGCGCCGCGATGGTGTCCAACAGCTGGGTCCACGAGTCCTCGAACTTCTGTACGCCCTGGCTCTCCAGGGTCTCGATCACGTCGTCGAGATCGATTCCGACGGCTGTGAGCTGGGCGAACACCTCGTGGGCCTCCTCGTAGCGGGGGCGGATCGTCTCACCCGTCACCGACCCGTGGTCGGCGAACGCCTCCAGGGTCGCCTCCGGCATCGTGTTGACGGTTCCGGGCGCGATCAGCTCGGTGACGTAGATCGTGTCCGGCAGGGACGGGTCCTTGGTGGACGTCGACGCCCACAACGGGCGTTGGGGCTTCGCGCCCGCCGCGGCCAGGGCCGCCCAGCGGGGGGTGGCGAACGCCTTCTCGTACCGCTCGAAGGCCAGCCGGGCGTTGGCGACGGCGGCCCGGCCGCGTAGCGCCTTCGCCTCCGAGGTGCCGATCTTCTCCAGCCGCTGGTCGACCTCGGTGTCCACCCGGCTGACGAAGAACGACGCGACCGAGGCCAGGTCGGTGATGTCGCGCCCCGCGGCCAGGGCCTTCTCCAGACCGGTCATGAACGCGTCGATCACGGCGTCGTACCGGTCGAGTCCGAAGATCAGCGTCACGTTCACGCTGATGCCCTGGGCAAGCGTCTCGGTGATTGCCGAGAGGCCGGCCCGGGTGGCGGGAATCTTGATGAACAGGTTGGGTCGGTCGACCAGCCACCACAGGGCACGCGCCTCGGCGAGCGTGCGCTCGGCCTCGTGGGCGAGCCGGGGATCGACCTCCAGGGACACCCGGCCGTCGACGCCGCCGCTGGCGTCGTAGACGCCGCGCAGCACGTCGCAGGCGTCGCGCACGTCGGCGGCCGTGATGGCCCGGACGGCCTCGCCGACGTCCACGCCGCGGATCGCCAGGTCGTGCAGCTGCTCGTCGTACAGGTCGCTCGAACTGATCGCCTTCTGGAAGATGGTCGGGTTGCTCGTCACGCCGACAACGCCGCGGTTCTCGACCAGGTGGGCGAGGTTGCCGGTGCGTAGGCGGTCCCGGCTGATGTCGTCCAGCCAGACCGCCACTCCGGCGGCTGAGAGCTCGGACAGGGGATTGCTCATCGGGCTGACTTCCTCTCCGCGGGCGGTGGCGTCCTCACCATGTCTCCAAGGCCTCCAAGCTGTTCTCGCGCTTCATGGCCGTTCTCGCGCTTCGGATGGGCGCACCCCCTTCAGGGCACTACCCTCTGGGGCCGGCTCCATCCCAGTCTGTTTCCAGTCTGATCCCAGTCTGCGGATCCCCGTGACAGTCGGGTGGCGGTTGGGAGAACAACGCGCACGACGAGTGGAATCCCGGTCCCTGCGGTTCATGCCTGATGCCCGATGCCCGCCGTCCATGCGCCATGCCCACCGTCGCTGTCCGATGCCCCACGCCAGTACATGTCGGTCGCCGCCGCCCGGGGGGCCGCGTGGCGCGGTTGTGAGAGAGGACGCAGGACGGCGGCGGGGGTCCGGGCGCGGTCGACGCGCGTACGCAGCGCCGCGGCGGCTAGACTCCGACACGTCGTAGAACACCGTCCGCTCCGACTTTCGGGGCACCGTCCCGCGTGGGTCGCCCGTCGATCCCGCCGATCGCGAGGTCGCTCTGTCTACCGAGGCCGTCCTTCGTCACCGGCATGTCCCCGCCCGCGGACCGGGGCGGGCGGGCGCCTCCAAGCCAACGACCGCACCGGCGCCGGCGCTCGAGCCGCCCGGTGTCCCCGCACCGGCGCCGGGGGTCGGCGGCCCGCCAGCCCCCGCAGCCGGCCCGCCAGCCCCCGCAGCCGGCCCGCCAGCCCCCGCAGCCGGCCCGCCAGCCCCCGCAGCCGATCCGCCCGCCGACGGGCTCCCGGGCGCCGGGCACGCGACTCGCGGGGGCTGGGCGGCCGTGTCGGCGAAGGCCCGCGGCTATGTCGCCCTAATGAAGCTGCGCGTGGTCGAACTGCTGCTCATCACCACCGTCCCGGTCATGATGCTCGCCGAACGGGGCGTGCCGTCGCTCTGGCTGATCGCCGTGACCCTGGTGGCGGGAACCCTCGCCGCCGGCAGCGCGAACACGATCAACTGTTACGTCGATCGTGACATCGATCAGATGATGGGCCGCACGAAGCGCCGTCCGCTCGTGCGGGCGACCGTCACGCCCACGGAGGCGCTGACCTTCGGCATCGTGATCGGGATCGTCTCGACGCTGCTCTTCGGTTTCCTGGTCAACTGGCCCTCCGCGCTGCTGGCGGACGGGGCGATCGCCTTCTACGTCTTCGTCTACACCCTCGGGCTGAAGCGCCGCACCCCGTCGAACATCGTCATCGGGGGCGCGGCCGGCTGCTTCCCCGTCCTGATCGGATGGTCGGCGGTCACGGGGACCGTCGGCTGGGCCGCGGTGCTGCTGTTCGCCGTCGTCTTCTTCTGGACCCCGCCGCACTTCTGGGCGTTGGCGATGAAGTTCCGCGACGACTACGCCGCGGCGGGCGTCCCCATGCTGCCGGTCGTCGCCTCCGTCCAGGTCGTCACCCGGCGGATGCTGGGCTACGCCTACGCGATGGTCGCCGCCTCGCTCGCGGTCGCTCCCGTCGCCTCCACCGGCCCGGTCTACCTCGTCGCCGCCGTCGCGGTGGGAGCCTGGTTCCTGGTCGAGTCGCACCGGGTCGCCCGCCGGGCCCGGCACGGCGAGGACCCGAGGCCGATGCGCCTGTTCCACATGTCGATCACGTATCTGACCCTGCTGTTCGTGGCGATCGCCGTCACCGCTCTCGTCTGATCTCGCCCGACCCCACCGACCCCGCCCCGTCCTGATCCCGGTGTCACCGGGCGGGACGGGGCGTTGTTTTGCCGGCGGGCCGCCCGCGAAGGGTCTGGGACGGGCCCACCCGTCCTGGCCAGTTGACACCAGTGCGGCGCGTCTACCGGACGGGCACACCCAGACCCGGCGGACCACCGCGGCTGGTCGTGGCCACCACCGACCCGGCGACCCTGCCATCGACCAGTACCTGGTATCTGGCCACCNCCCTGCCCCNCCCCGACCTGCCCACCGCGGCGGCATCGGCGTTCCCACCCGCCGCCCACAGCGAGATCGACCGCCTGTACGGGCCGCACGGCTGGGTCGAACAAGACTACAAACAGATCACACACGAACTCGGCTGGGCCGACGTCCAGGTCCGCTCCGCCACCGCGATCGCCCGCCACCCGGCCCTGGTGAACTGCGCGTTCAGCCTGTGCTGGCACGACACCCCCGAACACCCACCACCCCACCCGGCGGCAGCCCGCGTCCGGTCCCGACCCGCACACTGCCGTCCTGGCCGGCCAGCCTCCGCCGGGTCCGCGCCCGCCTGATCCCGTTCCGTCTCCCGCGGCAGCGGAGGCGATCGCGTTATTCGGTTCTGGCGACGATCACGTGATGGCCTGGTTTCCGAGTTGTCTGATCAACACGCGCTTACGCAGGAGATCGAAGTTCGCCCGTCCATACATCTGCCTCTTCACCATCTTTAGGAATCGTAATGAAATAACAAATGCATGTTCGGGAGCATCTTAGCAGGTCACAGGGCCGCGAGAGGCTCAAGTTGCACAGGTTATTTCATTCCGCCTACTTACAGTTACGTGGAATCACGGCGCCCTCGACGGGCCCGGAACTGTGCGGCAGGGTGAGCCCGGCGACGACGGCGTCGTAGTCGTTGCGGAGGTGGCGGGCGAACGACGCCAGCGCTGGCAGGTAGGGCCGCGAAGGCGGGCATGGCCACCGGCATCGGCGAGACCTTTCAGCAGGTTGGTGTCGCCATCGGGATCGCCGGCTTCGGCGCGCTGTTTCAGCAGCTGGTGCTGTCGAAGTACGCTGGACCTTCGGCCGTGGGACGGGAAGTTGCCGTCGGCAACATCACCCGGGCTGGCGACGCCGGTCGGGCCGCGTTCGTGCATAGCTTCACCAGCGTCATGGTCGTCTGCGCCATTGTGTGCGCGGTCGGCGCCCTGGTTGCCTTCTTCTTCATCCGGCAGCGGGACCTGCATGAATCGGCGCAGGTGTTGTAGCGGTCGACCCGGTCCCCGGGTCGCTCCACCCCGGGGACCGGTCTGGTTCACGAGACCGCTGCGGTCAGCGCGGCCAGTGACTTGAGCACACCGGCCCGGATCTGGTCATCGGTGACCACGCCCTGGTCGTTGATGGTCGATCTGTGGACGGGGATGTGCATGCAGGCTTCCTCGACGATCATGGCGCCGGTGTAACGCAGCACCTTGCGCAGGGAATCGTGCGCGTCCGCGGCCTTTGTCGTGGACGGCGATACGTTGATCCATGCCGTGGGTTTGTCCCCGATCTCGATCCCACCGACGGTCCAGTCGAGCAGGTTCTTAAAGGAACCCGGCAGTGCGCCCGCGTACTCCGGCGTGCAGATCAGGATCGCAGCGGCCGATGCAATGCGGGCCCGCAGGTCCACTACCGACACAGGCAAAGGATCTTGGTCGTCGTCAGGGTTAAAGTGCGGCAGCTTGGCCATACCGTCGTAGTCGTCCGCAACGAATCCCGGCGGGGTCAATGCTCGCGTGGTGCGTAGCAGCGCCGAGTTGGACGACCCGGCGCGGAGGCTTCCGCATAGCAGAAGAATTTTTTGGGTGGCATCCACACGGCCGATTCTAGCCGCCGACTTTCACCTGGTCCTTCGTTGGGTGTGCCAGAAATGGAAAATTACTCCTGAGTTGGGAAGGTCAGGCTTGTCCAAGCCTCCATCCATCATAATCGAGCTCCAAATCATCGGTCATCCGGCGAGACCCCCGCAACGGCGCTGTTGCATTGTGAGGAGTCGGGGCAGGGCCTCGACAAGATCACATAAGGCTGTGATCGGTTACACTCGGTAGTGGCGCTGGCGCCCGGTCTGGGGGACGGTCTCCAGACCATGCCCAACCCTCCACACTTGTCCGTCGCGTTTCCGTCGCGACGTCGGCCCCTCGGCGGAGGCCGTGCCGCGGCGGGTCGTCGGACGTCGAGCCGGCCGCCGGGACTGTTTCCCGTCTCAGGAACGGGGCGTGGCCGCCGTGGCCAGGGTGTCGGTGGTCCCAGGGTGTCGGTGGTCCCAGGGTGTCGGTGGTCCCAGGGTGTCGGTGGTCCCAGGGTGTCGGTGGTCTAGGAGCCGATGCCGGCGCCGGTGGGGGCGGTGGTCCCGACCGGCCCGGCGGGCGTGGGGACCTCGGCGCCGGCCGCCGCGAGCGTGGGCGCCGCGTCCGGTGCCGGCCGGGGGTGCCGGGAGCTCAGGGCGAGCCAGAGCCGCAGCGCGGCGACCCACATCACGGTCGCCCCGGTCATGTGCAGGGCGACGAGGAGGGCGGGAACGCCGAGGAAGTACTGAGTGAATCCGATCGCGGCCTGCGCGAGGACGGTCCCGACCAGGGCGAGGGAGGTCCGCCTGGCCTCGTCGGGGGCCTCGGCGACCCGCACCGCGAACGCCATGGCCGCGACGAGCCCGACCAGCAGCATCGCGCCGTCGGCGTGCAGTTGGGAGACGTTGACGAGGTCGAACCCGAAGCGGGCCGGATGGTCGCTGTCACCGCTGTGCGGCCCGGCGCCGGTCACGACCGTGCCGAGGACGAGCNCCCCCGCCGAGACGACCACCAGCAGGCGCGCCAGCCACCGCAGCGCGGGACCGACCCCCGGGGTCGGCGCACCCGCGTCCTGGCGGGCCCGGTGGTCCAGCAGGACCGCGTTCCACAGCAGGACCATGGAGAGCAGGAAATGGGCGGCGACGGTCGCCGGGTGCAGCTTCGTCAGGACGGTGATCCCGCCGAGCACGGCCTGCCCGAGGAAACCCACCCAGAGGCCGAAGGACAGCAGTCGAAGATCGCGCCGCCGTCCGCCCCGCAGGCGGAGCGCGACCAGCGGGGTGATCAGCGTCACGAGGCCGACCACCAGGCCGACGACCCGGTTGCCGAACTCGATCGCTCCGTGCAGGGCGTATTCCGAGTGCGGCACGAACGAGCCGTCCCCGCACTGCGGCCAGGTCGGGCAGCCGAGGCCGGAGCCGGTCAGGCGGACCACGCCGCCACTCACCACGATCAGTGACAGCAAGACCACGTTGAGCGTGGTGAGGAGCCGGAAGGCGCGAAGGCTGATCAGCGGCAAACTCCGACGCTCTGTAGAAGCTGGCACGACTGCCATGGTAACGCCCTGTCCGGCACGGGCCGCTCGGATCCTTCTCCGTTGGTCGGATGGTGCCTGCCGGCCGGATGGTGCCTGCCGGCCGGATGGTGCCTGCCGGCCGGATGGTGCCCGGTGACCGGACGGTCGCGGTGTCGGCTCTACTCCCAGTCGGCTCTACTCCCAACTGAAGGTGCGGGCGGCGAGCGCCAGACTCGCCACCGCCCAGGCCACGAGCACGATCAGGGGGCGTGCCCCCGGACCGTCGCCCTCTGCCAGGACGGCCCGCAGCCCGTCCGACAGCGCCGCGGTCGGCAGCGCCTCGGCGACCGCCCGCAGCCAGCCGGGAAGCTTCGACAGCGGGAACNCCNCCCCGCCGATCAGCAGCAGCACCAGGTAGACGCCGTTGGCGGCGGCGAGCGTCGCCTCGGCCCGCAGGGCTCCGGCCATCAGCAGGCCGAGCCCCGAGAACGCGGCTGTGCCCAGGACGAGTAGCGCCAGCACCGCCGGAACCCCGACCGGCCCGCCGGTCGGGTCCCAGCCCAGCGCGAATCCGACCGCCACCAGGAGCACCAGCTGGATGACCTCGACGGCGAGCACCGCCAACGTCTTGCCGGCGAGCAGGACCACGCGCGGCAGCGGGGTCGCCCCGAGGCGTTTGAGTACGCCGTAGGAGCGTTCGAAGCCCGTCGCGATCGCCTGCCCGGTGAAGGCGGTCGACATCACGGCCAGCGCGAGCACCCCGGGGACGAGGAAGTCCACCGGCCGCTCGGTGGAGCTCGGCAGCACGTCGACGGCGGTGAAGAAGGCCAGCAGACCGACCGGGATGATCAGGGTGAGCAGGACGGACTCGCCGCGCCGCAGGGTGAGTACCAGCTCGAGCCTGGTCTGTGCCGCCAGCATCCGGGCCCGCGACGCGGGCGCCGGAGCCGGGCGCAGATCGAGCAGCGGGACGCCGGTCATGAGCGCAGCTCCGATCCGGTCAGTTCCACGAAGACGTCCTCCAGCGTGCGTTGTTCGACCCGGAGATCCTCTGCCAGGATGCCGTTACCCGCGCACCAGGCGGTCACCGCGGCGAGCAGTTGCGGGTCGACCGTGCCCTGCAACAGGTAGTGCCCAGCCGGGCCCTCCTGCACGGTGGTGCCGTCGGGCAGCGCGAGCAGCAGCCGGCCGAGATCCAGCCCGGCGGGGGCCCGGAAGCGCAGCTGCCCCTCGGCGCCGCCCCGGGTGAGCTCCGCGGGGGAGCCGACCGCCACCACCCTGCCGTGGTCGACGATGATCACCTGATCGGCGAGCCGTTCGGCCTCGTCCATGGCGTGGGTGGTCAGCACGACGGTGACCCCGGCCGTGCGCAGCTCCTCGACGAGTTCCCAGGTGTCCCGCCGGCCCTGGACGTCCAACCCGGCCGTCGGCTCGTCGAGGAAGACCAGCTCCGGGCGGCCGACCACGGCCATCGCCAGCGACAGCCGCTGCTGCTGGCCGCCGGAGAGCCGGCGGAACGGGGTACCGGCGGACCCGGCCAGCCCGAGCCGGTCCAACAGCGCCGCGGGATCCAGCGGGTGGCGGTAGTGCGAGGCGACGAGGCGCAGCATCTCGCCGGCGCGGGCGCCGGGATACATCCCCCCGGACTGCAGCATCACCCCGACCCGGGGGCGCAGGGCAACGGCGTCCGCCCAGGGGTCGAGTCCGAGGACCCGCACCTCGCCCGCGTCGGCACGGCGGAATCCCTCGCAGATCTCCACGGTGGTTGTCTTGCCGGCGCCGTTCGGCCCGAGCAGCGCCGTGACCGTGCCGGTCGGGACGGTAAGTGACAGTTCGTCCACGGCGCGTATCCGACCATCGGGTGTCGTCGACGGTCGAGCGGCGTCGCCGGAAGGGACCGGCGGCGCCGGGGGCGCCTGGCGCACGGGGGGCGTAGGGGACGGCGTAGGGGACGTGGAGAACGCCGCGGGACCGCGCCCGGCCCGACCGGTGCGGGTCCGCCGCCCGGACCCGTGAGGACGACGACCGGAACGCGGGGAAGCGGACCGCGAGGAATACGTCTTCACGAGGTCCGTGACACTGACTGCCAGGATCTCGGCCACCTTGCGATCCTACGGACATCGCGGGTCGGGCGGAGGGCCGGTCCGCCCCGGCACGAGGCCTTCGGCTGGGTGGAACGGGCACCACCGGGCGGCCGTGCCCTAGTCCCGTTGCCAGTCCCGTTGCTAGCCCCGTTGCTGCGGCGGGCGGNNGGGCAGCGCCCGGCGGCGCCCGCCGACCGCCACCGGCTCGCCTGGCTCCACCAGCGCTCCCCAGGCGCCCAGCCGCTCGTACAGCATCGCCGGCGTGGTGCTGTAGAGCCGGGACAACGACTGCAGGTCGGAGCGACGCAGCCGCAGGACGTCGCGTGAACTGTCCGACCGCAGGACCTGCACGATGGCGATCCNGCGCCGCAGCGGTCCGGTGCGGGTCGGGGGCAGCTTGCGCAGCCGGCGCAGGTCGATGACCAGCGGCGGCAGATGGTCGGTCTCGCGGCGATCGGCGGCCGGCGGTACCAGCAGCGTCGCGGGAACGTCGTACAGCTCGGCGAGCTCGACCAGTCGATGCACGCGCAGGGTCCGAGAGCCTCGCTCGTAGGCGCCCAGGGTCCCGGCAGTCCACCGGCCATGCGTGCGCTCCTGGACGTCCAGCAGCGACAAGCCACGCCGGTTGCGCGCCGCGCGAAGCCGGCGGCCGAGCTCCAGGGCGTAGTCCGCCTCGGTCACGGTCTCCGTCCGGGTCAAGGTCGACAGGAGACGCCAACCGCCCCCTGTGACAGATTGTCAGGCCTCGGTTCGTCTGGCAGCCGGTTCGACCAAGAAGCCGCGAGGGAACGTGGCCCTGGCGTGGTCCCGCGGTCGCGGGGCGCAATCCGGGAATCGCGACAGTGTTTTTCCGGCCGCGCCAGCCCCGTCAGCCCGGTCGGCCGGTCAGTCCCGGTCGGCCCGGTCGGCACCGTCGGCCCGGTCAGTCCCAGTCGGCGTCGTCGGCGTCCTTGGCCCAGTCCCGGGCCCGGTCCACGGCGCGCAGCCATCGCCGGTAGGACCGGTCCCGCTCGGCCCGGGACAGCCTCGGCCGGTACCGCTCGGCGCTGCGCCGATGCCCGGCGAGCTCCTCGCGGTCGGCGAAGAACCCGGTCGCGAGCCCCGCGAGGTAGGCCGAACCGAGCGCGGTCGTCTCGATGTTGTCCGGGACGTCGAGCTCGACGCCGAGCAGGTCGGCCTGGAACTGCATGAGCCAGTGGTTGCGGGCGGCCCCGCCGTCGGCCCGCAGCTCGCGCACCGGGAAGCCCGCGGCACCCATCGCCTCGACGACGTCCCGGGTGCGGTAGGCGATGCCCTCGAGCACCGCGCGGACGACGTGCNCCCGGGTGGTCCCCCGGGTGATCCCGAGCAGTGCGCCGCGGGCGCGGGGATCCCAGTGAGGGGCGCCGAGGCCGGCGAGCGCCGGGACGAAGTAGACGCCGTCGTTGCCGGTCAGGGAGGCGGCCAGGTCGGCGGTCTCGGTGGCATCCCGGATGATCCCCAGGGAGTCCCGTAGCCAGTCGACGGCGGCACCGGTGGACAGGACCGCTCCCTCCAGCGCGTACCGCACCGGTTCGCCGTCGAGCTGGAACGCCGCGGTCCGCAGCAGCGTCGACTGCGGCGCCGGCAGGGCCGAGCCGGTGTTCACCAGCACGAAGGAACCGGTGCCATAGGTGTTCTTGGCCTGGCCGGGTTCGAAGCAGCCCTGGGCGAACAGAGCGGCCTGCTGGTCGCCGATCACGGCCGCCACCGGGATCCGCACGCCGAGGAAGGCGTCCGGATCGGTCTCGGCGTAGACCCGCGAGCTCGGCGCGACAGCGGGCAGCACCTCGGCGGGAACGCCCAGCAGATCGAGCATCTCCGGGGACCAGGTCGCGGCGGCGAGGTCGAGCAGCAGGGTGCGGGAGGCGTTCGTGACGTCGGTGACGTGCGCGGCCCCGGCGGTCAGCTTCCAGACCAGCCAGGAATCGACGGTGCCGAAGGCGATCTCCCCCCGGCCGGCGCGCCGGCGCAGCCCGGGGTCGTCGTCCAGGATCCAGCCGATCTTGGTACCGGAGAAGTAGGGGTCGAGTACCAGCCCGGTGCGTTCCCCCACCGCACCCGCGTGCCCCTCGGCGGTGAGGCGTTCGCAGACCGCGGCCGTCCGCCGGTCCTGCCACCCGATGGCCGGGTGGACCGGGGCGGAGGTCCGCCGGTCCCACAGCACGGTGGTCTCGCGCTGGTTGGTGATGCCGAGGGCGGCGAGCTCCCCGGCCCGGCGACCGCAGCCGGCCAGGGCCGCGGCGACGGTGTCGACGACGCTGCGCCAGAGCTCGTCCGGATCCTGCTCGACCCAGCCCGGCCGGGGGAACCCGGGCCGGATCCCGGTGTAGCCGCGGCCGACGACCACCCCGTCCCGGTCGAGCAGGCAGACCGTGGTCCCGGTGGTCCCCTGGTCGACCGCCGCCACCAGGGATCCGCGTGCCGGCACGCTCATCTCGTTCCTCCCGCCCACGGGTCCGCTGACGCATGGTAAGGACGCATGGTAAGGAGGCATGGTAGGGGAGCGATGCACGGTAAGGAGAGGGACGCGGGGGAGGAAAGATAGACAAGGGGTAGGTAAGGCGGACCCGGCGTGCCGGGAACGGCGGCTCAGCCGAGGTTGGACAGGTCGACGACGTCGCCGGGCGGGGTGCCGGTCGCGGGCGTCCCGTAATCGTCGAAAGTGATCTCGTTGGTGGAGCGGCCGGCGACGACCACCTTCAACGGATAGCCGGGCCCGGTGTTGGCCGCCCAGAAGGCTGTTCCGTCGGGGCCCGCGGCCCGGACGGCCTGGGTGCCGGCCAGCTTCTCGGTCCGCACCGGGCCGGACAGCCCGACGACGTAGCTGGTCAGCGACGCGGCGAGCCGGTCGAGGGTAAAGTAGCTGTATTTCGCGG
Source organism: Frankia sp. Allo2 (assembly GCF_000733325.1). Taxonomy (NCBI): domain Bacteria; kingdom Bacillati; phylum Actinomycetota; class Actinomycetes; order Frankiales; family Frankiaceae; genus Frankia; species Frankia sp. Allo2. Next base: position 48,310 of record NZ_JPHT01000005.1, on the reverse strand, counting down.
CGTCGGCGGGGGCTAGGCGGACCCAGCGGTCGGCGAGGAGGTTCCCGGCCGCGGCGTCACCGGTCCCCTCGTAGTAGGCGCGGCCGCGGCGGACGTAGGTGTCGTCTTTGATCTTGAAGATCTGGGTCCGTTGACCGTACTCGTCAATGGTGCCGCGGGTGACCGTGCCGGACATCACCAGGTCGTAACCGGCGGGGGCGTCCGAGCGCGGGTCGGCCTCGGTGCCGACGACGTGGACGCCGGTCGCGGTGCGCAACGCCTGCAGGGTGCGCGTGCCGACCTCGCCGGCAGGCAGCTTCTCCAGCCCGTTGCTCTTCTCCCCGCCGCCACTGCAGGCCGCCGAGGTCGCGAGCAGGAAAGTCAGTCCGAGGGAGAGCAGCGCCCGCCGGACCCCGCCGCGCCACAGTTGTGATCGCATCCGCCCGTCGCCTCCCGCCTGAGATCGTCTCCGGGTCGGTGGCGGCCGGGCGCGACCGCGCGTCGCGACCGTCGGCCCGCTGGTGTGCCGACCTGGTGTGCCCACCCGGGGTGCGCGCCCGGGTGGGCGCGCAGGTATGGCAGTGGGCGCAAGTCTGGCATTCCGCCGCCTGCGGTCGTCGGTCGGGTACGGCCCGTGGGTATCCGTTGTGTGCTCACGTCCGGCGGATGTGATCTGCGTCATGGCTGTGGCGAAGATCGCCCCATTGGGCTGTAGTTCCGGCGACCCCGGTTCGACTGCGCCCAGGAAATAAGGCACACTGGCGTTGTGAAATACGACCACGACGGGACGAGCGGGACGGCGGACGGCCGTACCCGCGACCGGGTCGTGCGTCTGCTCCTGGAGGGCGGCTCGGCCACGGCAGCCGAGCTGTCCCGTCAGCTCGGGGTCTCCCCGGCGGCTATCCGCAGGCATCTCGATGCCATGGTCGCGGATGGCATCATCACGCCCACGGAGAGCCGGTCCCGGGGGCCGCGTGGCCGGGGACGCCCGGCCCGGCGTTACGCGCTCACCGAAGCCGGCCATCAGGCCGGTCCCAACGCCTACTCCGATCTCGCGGCCGGTGCGCTGCACTTCCTGGCCGAGGTGGGTGGCGCGAGCGCGGTCACCCAGTTCGCCGATACCCGCGCCGTCGACCTGGAGCGGCGGGTGCGCGAGGCGGTCGTGGCGGCGGAGCCGGCGGATCGCCCGGCGGCGCTCGCCGAGGCGATGACCGCCGCCGGGTACACCGCCAGCGTCTCCGAGCTGCCCACCGGTCTGCAGATCTGCCAGCATCACTGCCCGGTCCAGTTCGTCGCGGAGCGCTTCCCGGCGTTGTGCGACGCCGAGACCGCGGTGCTGGCCCGCGTGCTCGACACCCACGTGCAGCGCCTGGCGACGATCGCGCACGGCGACGGCGTCTGCACGACCCACATCCCCGCGGGTCACCCGCCCGCGGGTCACCCGCCCGCGGGTCACACTGCCGTGAGCCACACCGCCGCGGATCATCCGCCCGCGGGCACGGCGCCCGGCATGGCTTCGCGTGCCCGGTCCGATCGGAACGGGTCCGATCAGAGCGGGTCCGGGAAGGACGGCTCCGCTCGGGTGCTGCCCGATTCCGCCGTGGCCGGATCCGGCCCGGCCCGGCCCGCGTCCCTGGCCTGTCCACCATCCTCGTCTTCGGAGGGTTTCGCCCTATGACCACCTCTGCCGAGACCGCCCTGGAAGGCCTTGGTTCCTATCGGTTCGGATGGGCTGACACCGACGCCTACGCCGCCGACGTGGAGCGCGGCCTGTCCGAGGCGGTTGTCCGCGGCATCTCGGCCAAGAAGTCCGAGCCGTCGTGGATGACCGACCTGCGCCTCAAGGGGCTGCGGCTGTTCGAGCGCAAGCCCATGCCGACCTGGGGTGCCGACCTGTCGGGCATCGACTTCGACAACATCAAGTACTTCGTCCGCTCCACCGAGAAGCAGGCCGAGGAGTGGGAGGACCTACCCGAGGACATCCGGGCGACCTACGACCGGCTCGGCATTCCCGAGGCGGAGAAGCAGCGCCTCATTGCCGGGGTCGCCGCCCAGTACGAGTCCGAGGTCGTCTACCACAAGATCCGGGAGGACCTCGAGGAGCAGGGTGTCCTCTTCCTGGACACCGACTCCGGGCTGCGTGAGCATCCGGAGCTGTTCCAGGAGTACTTCGGCTCGGTGATCCCGGTCGGGGACAACAAGTTCGCCGCGCTGAACACGGCGGTGTGGTCGGGCGGATCCTTCATCTACGTGCCGCCGGGCGTGCAGGTCGAGATCCCGCTGCAGGCCTACTTCCGGATCAACACCGAGAACATGGGCCAGTTCGAGCGGACGCTGATCATCGTCGACGAGGGCGCCTACGTGCACTACGTCGAGGGCTGCACGGCGCCGGTCTACTCGTCGGACTCGCTGCACTCGGCGGTCGTCGAAATCGTCGTGAAGAAGAACGCGCGCTGCCGGTACACGACCATCCAGAACTGGTCGAACAACGTCTACAACCTGGTCACCAAGCGTGCCGCCTGCCACGAGGGCGGCACCATGGAGTGGATCGACGGCAACATCGGTTCCAAGGTGACGATGAAGTACCCGGCCGTGTGGCTGCTCGGCGAGCACGCCAAGGGCGAGGTGCTCTCCATCGCCTTCGCCGGTGCCGGTCAGCACCAGGACGCGGGCGCGAAGATGGTGCACGCCGCGCCCCGCACCTCCTCGACGATCGTCTCCAAGTCGGTGGCCCGCGGCGGCGGGCGGACGTCCTACCGCGGGCTCGTCCAGATCAACGAGGGCTCGTCGGCCTCCCGCTCGACGGTCAAGTGCGACGCGTTGCTCGTCGACACGGTGAGCCGCTCGGACACCTACCCCTACGTTGACGTGCGCGAGGACGACGCCTCCATCGGGCACGAGGCGAGCGTCTCCAAGGTCGGCGAGGACCAGCTGTTCTACCTGATGAGCCGGGGTCTGTCCGAGGAGGAGGCGATGGCGATGGTCGTGCGCGGCTTCGTCGAGCCGATCGCCCGGGAGCTGCCCATGGAGTACGCCCTCGAGCTCAACCGCCTCATCGAGCTGCAGATGGAAGGTGCGGTCGGCTGATGGTCGTCATCGACGCCACCGGTCGGCCCCCGGCCGCCTCCGGTGCCGTACCCCGTCCCGTACGGTCCCGTAACCCGCTCGACCACGCCGTGCCCACCGGACGCGAGGAGGCGTGGCGGTTCACCCCGCTGCGCCGGCTGCGCGGACTGCCGACCGGCCCCGAGGCCGACGGCAAGGTCTCCGTGTCGGTCACCGCGCCCGCGGGGGTCGAGGTGGAGCAGCTCGCCGCCGCCGACGCCCGGATCGGTCGGGTGCTGACCCCGGCCGACCGGGTGGCCGCCTTCGCCCTGACCCGGTCGGCGGGCGCGCTCGCCGTCACCNTCCCNGCCGAGGCCNCGCTCNCCNAGCCGGNGGNCGTGCACCTGCACGGTGAGAGCCCCAGGTCCCCGGCCGGGTTCGTCGCGACGAGCGGCGACGGCGGGCGGCGCGGCTCCCCGGGCGGGGTGGCCTACGGTCACGTCCTCGTCGAAGTGGGCCCGTTTGCGTCCGCCACCGTGGTGCTCGACCACACCGGCAGCGCCACCTACGCCGGCAACGTCGAGGTGTACGTGGGGCACGGCGCCTCGCTCACCTTCATCACCCTGCAGGACTGGGACGACGACGCCGTGCACCTCGGCGCGCACGCCTACTCGCTGGGGCGCGACGCTCGGCTGCGCTCGTTCACCATCACCCTCGGCGGTGATCTGGTGCGGCTCAACCCGACCGTGGACTACCGCGGGCCCGGCGGCGACGCCGAGCTCTACGGCGTGTTCTTCACCGATGCCGGCCAGCACCAGGAGCACCGGCTGCTCGTCACGCACGAGCCGCGTTCCTGCCGCAGCCGGGTCACCTACAAGGGCGCGCTGCGCGGGGACGCCGCCCACGCGGTGTGGATCGGCGACGTCCTCATCGGCGCCGGCGCCGTGGGCACGGACACCTACGAGCTCAACCGCAATCTCGTGCTCACCGACGGCGCGCGGGCCGACTCGGTCCCGAACCTGGAGATCCTCACCGGTGAGGTCACCGGTGCCGGTCACGCCAGTGCCACCGGCCGGTTCGATGACGAGGCGCTGTTCTACCTGCAGTCGCGGGGGATCTCGCCCGAGGAGGCCCGCCGGCTCGTGGTGCACGGTTTCTTCGCCGAGATCATCGACCGGATCGACGTGCCGGAGCTGCGGGAACGCATCATGATCAAGATTGCCGGCGAGCTGTCGGCCGACCTCCCGGACGAGGCTGCGGAGCCGTCGTCGGCGGAGTTGTCGGTGGAGGTGGGCGGATGACGACCGCGACCGGCGGTTCTGCCGCGGGCGGCTCCTCGGTCGCCCCGCGGTGGCACCGGGTGTGTGCCGCCGCGGACCTCGCCGAGGGCACCGCGATCGGCACCGAGATCGAGGGCGTGCCGGTGTGCGTGGTGCGGTCGGGCGGGGCGGTCTACGCCGTGCGTGACGAGTGCTCGCACGCCGACGTGATGCTCTCCCAGGGCGAGGCCGAGGACGGCAAGATCGAGTGCTGGCTGCACGGGTCCCAGTTCGACCTGGCCAGCGGCGTCCCGCTGAGCCTGCCGGCGATTGAGCCGGTGCCCACGTACGCAGTGACCATCGACGGCGACGACGTGCTCGTCGACGTCACACATTCGAACCCGGAACGAGGGTGACGGCAGCGGTGTCCACACTGGAGATCCGCAATCTGCATGTCTCGGTGGAGACGGACGGCGAGGGCACGCGCGAGATCCTGCGCGGGGTGGACCTGACCGTCCGCAAGGGCGAGACGCACGCGATTATGGGGCCGAACGGGTCGGGTAAGTCGACGCTGTCCTATTCGATCGCGGGCCATCCCAAGTACACGGTCACCGAGGGCAGCATCACGCTCGACGGCGAGGACGTCCTCGCGATGAGCGTCGACGCCCGGGCCCGGGCCGGGATCTTCCTGGCGATGCAGTACCCGGTGGAGATCCCCGGGGTCTCGGTGTCGAACTTCCTGCGCTCCTCGGTCACGGCCGTGCGCGGCGAGGCGCCGAAGCTGCGGACCTGGGTCAAGGAGGTCAAGACCTCCATGGCCGCGCTCGAGATGGACCCGGCGTTCGCCGAGCGCAACGTCAACGAGGGCTTCTCCGGCGGCGAGAAGAAGCGTCACGAGATCCTGCAGATGGCGTTGCTCAAGCCGAAGATCGCCGTGCTGGACGAGACCGACTCCGGCCTCGACGTCGACGCGCTGCGCATCGTCTCCGCAGGTATCGAGTCGGTGCGGGCCAAGGGGGAGACGGGCATCCTGCTCATCACCCACTACACCCGCATCCTGCGCTACATCCGTCCCGAGTTCGTCCACGTCATGGCGGCGGGGCGGATCGTCGACGAGGGCGGCCCGGAACTGGCCGCCGTGCTGGAGGAGTCCGGCTACGACCGCTACGTCAAGGGTGGCGGCGCGGCCACGCCGGCCGGCGTGGGAGCGGTGTCATGACGCTGACCGACGCGGCCGTGCGCCCGGGGTCCGGACCCCGGCTCGTCNGCGGGTTCGACGTCGAGCAGGTCCGCCGGGACTTCCCCGTCCTGGCCCGCACGGTGCACGGCGACCGGCCGCTGGTCTACCTCGACAGCGCCGCCACCTCGCAGAAGCCGCTGGCGGTGCTCGACGCCGAGCGGACCTACTACGAGCTGCACAACGCCAACGTGCACCGCGGCATCCACGTGCTGGCCGAGGAGGCCACCGGGCTGTACGAGGCCTCCCGGGACAAGGTCGCCGCCTTCATCGGGGCGGGCGACCGCCGGGAGGTGGTGTTCACCAAGAACTCCTCGGAGGCGCTGAACCTCGTCGCCTACGCGATGAGCAACGCCGGGGCCGCCGGCGCCGAGGCGGAGCGGTTCCGGGTCGGCCCGGGTGACGAGATCGTCGTCACCGAGATGGAGCATCACTCCAATCTCGTGCCGTGGCAGATGCTGGCCCGGCGCACCGGGGCGACGCTGCGCTGGATCGGGCTGACCGACGACGGCCGGCTCGACCTGAGCAACCTCGATTCGATCATCACCGAGCGGGCGAAGGTCGTCGCCTTCGTCCACCAGTCGAACATTCTCGGCACGATCAACCCGGTCGCGCAGGTGGTGGCGCGGGCCCGCGAGGTCGGCGCGCTGACCGTGCTCGACGGCTCCCAGTCGGTACCGCACAACCCGGTCGACGTCACCGAGCTCGGGGTGGACTTCCTGGCCTTCACCGGGCACAAGATGTGCGCGCCCACCGGGGTCGGGGTGCTCTGGGGACGCTACGAGCTGCTTGGGGTCATGCCGCCCTTCCTCGGCGGCGGCGAGATGATCGAGCTTGTCACCATGGAGGGCTCGACCTACGCGGCGCCGCCGCACCGGTTCGAGGCCGGCACCCCGATGATTGCCCAGGTGGTCGGGCTCGGCGCGGCCGTCGACTACCTGACCGCGCTCGGCATGCCGGCCGTCGCCGAGCACGAGCACGCGGTGACGGCCTACGCGCTGGACGCCTTCGCCGAGGTGCCGGGGTTGCGGATCATCGGTCCGCCGGCGGCGGACGCCCGCGGCGGGGCGATCTCCTTTGTGCTGCACGAGGACGACGGCCGGCCGATCCATCCCCACGACGTCGGACAGATCCTCGACGAGCGCGGCATTGCCGTGCGGGTCGGGCACCACTGCGCCCGGCCGGTCTGCCTGCGGTTCGGGGTACCTGCGACGACCCGCGCGTCGTTCCACCTCTACACGACGACCGGCGAGGTCGACGCCCTGGTGGAAGGACTGCACGGGGTCCGGAGGTTCTTTCTGAGGTGAAACTCGACTCCATGTACCAGGAGATCATCCTGGACCACTACCGCAACCCGCTCCACCGGGGGCTGCGGGATCCCTTCGACGCCGAAGTGCACCACGTCAACCCGACCTGCGGCGACGAGGTGACCCTGCGGGTGAAGGTCTCGGACGGGGTCGTCGAGGACGTCTCCTACGAGAGCGAGGGCTGTTCGATCAGTCAGGCGTCGGCGAGCGTCATGAGCGACCTCGTGATCGGCAAGTCGGTCGACGCGGCGCTGAAGCTCGAACGCGAGTTCCTGGCGCTGATGCAGTCGCGGGGCACCATCGAGGGTGACGAGGACGTGCTGGAGGACGCCGTGGCGTTCGCCGGCGTCTCCAAGTACCCCGCCCGGGTGAAATGTGCCCTGCTGTCCTGGATGGCGTGGAAGGACGCGACCGCTAAGGCGATGGATCCGAGTGTCGCCGTCGCCGGCGCATCCACCTCTGTCGCGTACCCCCGCGTCGCCCCCCTCGACGTACCCGAGCAGGAGAAGCCATGAGCGAGACGGTGACCGAGACGCGCTCGGCCGCGACGGGAGAAACCGCCGAGGCGGCGGATCAGCCCGCCGGGGTCCCGAAGCCGGTGCTGGACCCGGACCCGACGGGACCGGACGCCCCGCCGGAGCTCGCCAGCTTCGAGGACATCGAGGAGGCGATGCGCGACGTCGTCGACCCGGAACTCGGCATCAACGTCGTCGACCTCGGCCTCGTCTACGGCATCCACGTCGCCGACGACAACACCGTCACCCTCGACATGACGCTGACCTCGGCGGCCTGCCCGCTCACCGACGTCATCGAGGACCAGACCCGCTCCGCCCTGGTCGACGGCCCGGACGGGCTGGCCGCGGACGTGACCATCAACTGGGTCTGGATGCCGCCGTGGGGGCCGGACAAGATCACCGACGACGGTCGCGAGCAGCTGCGCGCGCTCGGCTTCAACGTCTGACGTCCCCCCGGCCCACTGGATGAACAACCGGTGGGGTTCGCGCAACGTACGGCTGGCTACCCAGCAACCACCGCTCACTCCGCCCGTATCCGCCCGCCAGGCTTGTAGGGTCGGAACCAGGCGATCGGCGTCGTCATCGGCCCATTTCGGCGGGCTTCCCGCCTCGTGGCGTGGTGTCCGGCCCCGCCGGTCGTTCGGAGATCGAGCCGGAAGACGGGAGCCTGTCTGTGCCGAGCCCGCGGGTCCTCGGTCTGGTGCTGGCCGGGGGTGCCGGACGGCGGCTGGCGCCGCTGACCGCGGACCGGGCGAAGCCCGCCGTCCCCTTTGGCGGGCTGTACCGCCTGATCGACTTCGTGCTGTCCAACCTGGTGAACGCGGGCTACCTGCGCATCGCGGTCCTGACCCAGTACAAGAGCCACAGTCTCGACCGGCACATCACGACGACATGGCGGATGAGCAACCTGCTCGGCAACTACGTCACGCCGGTGCCGGCGCAGCAGCGGCTGGGGCCGCGATGGTTCGCCGGCAGCGCCGACGCCATCCACCAGTCGCTGAACCTCGTCTACGACGACGCCCCGGACATCGTCGTGGTCTTCGGCGCGGACCATGTGTACCGGATGGACCCGCGGCAGATGGTCGCCCAGCATCTCGACAGCGGAGCCGGCGTCACCGTCGCCGGGCTGCGGGTGCCGAGATCCGAGGGCAGGGCGTTCGGGGTCATCCAGACGGCGCCCGACGGCCGCACGATCGAGGCGTTCCTGGAGAAGCCCGCCGATCCGCCGGGTCTGCCGGGTAGCCCCGAGGAGACGTTCGCCTCGATGGGTAACTACGTCTTCTCGACGGACGTGCTGATCGACGCCCTGCGCAAGGACGCCGCGGACGAGGACAGCGTCCACGACATGGGCGGGAACATCATCCCGATGCTCGTGGCCCAGCGGGCGGCGGCGGTGTACGACTTCGCCGGCAACGTCGTCCCGGGCACGACGGTGCGTGACCGCGGCTACTGGCGCGACGTCGGCACCGTCGACTCGTACTTCGAGGCGCAGATGGATCTGTGTGCGCTCGACCCGGTGTTCAACCTCTACAACCGGGAGTGGCCGATCCTCACCAGCATCCCCTCGCTGCCACCGGCGAAGTTCGTGCACGACGGCCTGCAGCGCACCGGCACGGCCGTGAACAGCATCGTCAGCAATGGAGTCATCATCTCCGGGGGCACGGTGCGCTCGTCGGTGCTGTCCCCGGGAGTGCGGGTGAGCTCCTGGGCCGAGGTCGACCACACGGTGCTCATGGACAACGTGCTCGTCGGCCGGGGGGCCGTCGTCCGCGACGCCATCCTGGACAAGAACGTGCACGTGCCGGCGGGCGCCCAGGTCGGGGNGGACAAGGACCGGGACCGCGCCCGCGGCTACACCGTGAGCGAGCAGGGCATCACCGTCGTCGGCAAGGGCGTCACGATCGCCGACTGAACCGGCCGCCATCCGCCCCATCCGCCCGCACCCGCCCCGCTCCTCGCCTCCACCGCCCGCACCCGTCCCGTTTGCACCCGTCCCGTCACGGCACCGTTGGGAGAGACCGCACATGCGCGTCGCCATGCTCACCCGGGAGTACCCCCCGGACGTCTACGGCGGGGCGGGTGTGCACGTCGAGTACCTGAGCCGGGAGCTCGCCCGGCTTGTCGACCTCACCGTCCACCGCGAGGGGCCGGCGCCGGGCGGCGGGTCGGCGGGCGGCGGGCCCGCGGGTGCGGCGCCGTCGACCGGCGCCGTCGACCGACCGGTGGTCGAGAGGGCGGGTGCCCCGGGGGTCGCCGCGGTCGCGGCGCACCGGGGCTGGGCTGCGCTCGCCGACGCGAACGACGCGCTGCGGACCGTGTCGATGGACCTGTCCATGGCCGCCGCGGCGGTCGGCGCGGACGTGATCCACTCGCACACCTGGTACGCGAATCTCGGTGGCCATCTCGCCGCGCTGCTCGGCGGCGTCCCGCACGTGATGACCTCGCACTCGCTGGAGCCCCGGCGTCCCTGGAAGGCCGAGCAGCTGGGCGGGGGCTACCGGGTGTCGTCCTGGTGCGAGCGGGTCGCGATCGAGTCGGCGGCCGCCGTGGTCGCGGTCAGCGCGGGCATGCGCGTGGACATCCTCGATGCCTACCCGGCGGTCGATCCGGCCCGTGTGCACGTCATCCGCAATGGCATCGACACCGACGAGTACCGTCCGGACACCGCGACCGACGTGCTGGAACGTCACGGGGTGGATCCGGCCCGGCCGACGGTGATCTTCGTGGGGCGGATTACCCGGCAGAAGGGGCTGCCGGTGCTGCTGCGGGCGGCTGCGGCGATCGACCCCCGGGCGCAGCTCGTGCTCTGTGCCGGGGCCCCGGACACCCCTGCGCTGCTCACGGAGATCACCGACCTGGTCGAGGGCCTGCGCGCAGGCCGCGACGGCGTGGTCTGGCTGCCCGGGATGCTGACGAAGCCGGAGGTGATCCAGCTGCTCAGCCATGCCACCGTGTTCGTCTGCCCGTCGGTCTACGAGCCGCTCGGCATCGTCAACCTGGAGGCGATGGCGTGCGGCACCGCGGTCGTCGCCTCCCGGGTCGGTGGCATTCCCGAGGTCGTCGACGACGGCGTCACCGGTCTGCTGGTGCCGCCCGGCGACCCCGGCGCGCTGGCCGGGGCCGTCAACGAGGTGCTCGCGGACCCGGTCCGGGCGGCCGCGATGGGCCATGCGGGCCGGGACCGGGCCGTCACCGAGTTCGGCTGGGCGGCGATCGCCGAGCGCACCGCGCGGCTGTACGCATCGCTGACCGGCGGCTGACGCCTCAGCTCGGCTGGAGCCGTCAGCTCGTCCAGGCCGTTTCGGAGACCGGGGAGCGACCNAGCAGCGGACGCCACCAGGCTTCGTTCTCCTTGTACCAGGCGATGGTCGACCGCATGCCCTCGGCGAAGTCGATCAACGGCGTCCAGCCCAGCTCGGTCCGCAGCTTGGTGGAGTCCAGCAGGTAGCGGCGGTCGTGCGAGGGGNGGNCGGGNACGATCGTCTTCAACGACGCGGGCAGACCGAGCTCGGCGAGCACCGTGTCGGCGATCGTCTCGATGTCCGCCTCGACGCCGGATCCGACGTGGTAGGTCTCGCCGAGCCGCCCACGGTCCAGAACCGCGTCGATCGCCCGGCAGTGGTCCATCACGTGCAGCCACTCGCGCCGGTTCGTGGTGGAGGCGTACATCGGGAGCGACTCGCCCTGCAGCGCCCGGGTNACGAACAGGGGGATGACCTTCTCCGGGAACTGGTAGGGACCGTAGTTGTTCGAGCAGTTGGTGATCGTCACGGGGAGGTTGTAGGTGAAGCCGTAGGCGCGTACGGCGTGGTCCCCGCCGGCCTTCGCCGCGTTGTAGGGCGTGCGGGGGAGGTAGGGGGAGTCCTCGGTGAAGGCACCGGGGTCGTTGAGGTCCATGTCGCCGTAGACCTCGCAGGTGGAGATCTGGTGGAAGCGGGCCACCCCGACCGTGCGTGCCGCCTCGAGCAGGGTCTGGGTACCCATCACGTTCGTCGCGAAGAACTCGCCGGGGCGGATGATCGCCAGGCTGTTGTGCGACTCGGCGGCGAAGTTCACCACCACGTCCACGGAGTGCTCCCGCAGCACCGACTCGACGAGCTCCTGGTCACGGATGTCGCCGTGGACGAACGTGACGCGGTCCGCGACGTCGGCGAGGTTCTCCCGGCAGCCGGCGTAGGTCAGGGCGTCGAGCGCCACGACCGCGTCCTCCGGATGCCGCGTCCGCCAGTAGCGGACGAAGTTCGATCCGATGAACCCGGCGGCTCCGGTCACGAGGAGCGTCGACATGGTGTGCCTTTCGATCGGTGCGCCTGCGCGGCGACGCATGCGGCTGGGCGGTGGACGGACGTCGCCCATGTTCTCGTGGCGGGCGGGCAGCGGCCTGGCCGGCGCGCGGCCACCCGGACGACGGCGGGNGACCGTGGGCGCACGGGGCACCTTACGCTCTGGCGCGTGGCGGACCTGTTCGAGGGCTATCCGGCGGCCACGGCGCCCGATGGCTTCCGTACTCTTGAGGTCATGAGCATCGTCGTATCGTGATCGTCGCGCGCCCGACCGTGCCGTCCCTGGTGGGCACGGTGCGCGGTCTNCCCCGTGCCCGACCTNCCCCGTGCCCGNCCTCGGTCGTCCCGGTTCGCCGTGCTCTGGTGGGGTCCCCGCCGTTGTCCGTGTCAACCCGACGTCGCCGGTGTAACGCTCTGACGCTCGCCCGGCGTTGTCTGGAAGCCCGAAAGAGGCCCTACCTCGATGATCATTGTGTCCGAGCTCGAACTGCGTGCCGGAGCCCGCACTCTGATCGAGCCCGTATCCTTCCGGGTGCAGCCGAACGACCGGATCGGTCTCGTCGGGCGCAACGGGGCCGGCAAGACAACGTTGCTGAAGGTGCTTGCCCGGGAGGGGCTGCCGTTCGCCGGCACCGTCGACATCCGGGGTGAGATGGGTTACCTCCCCCAGGACCCGCGTACCGGCGATCTGGCCGACACCGCCCGTGATCGGGTGCTGTCGGCGCGCGGTCTCGACGTTCTCCTGCGCGAGATGGAGAAGCTGCAGCTGGAGATGGCCGAGCTGGTCGACGCCACGGCGCGGGACGCGGCGATCCGCCGCTACGGCAGCCTGGAGGAGCGATTCGGGACGCTCGGCGGTTATGCCGCCGAGGCGGAGGCTGCCCGGATCTGCTCGTCGCTGGGCCTGGCCGATCGGGTGCTCGCCCAGCCCATCGGCACCCTGTCCGGTGGGCAGCGGCGGCGGGTCGAACTCGCCCGCATCCTGTTCGCCGGGTCCGGCAACGCCGACGCGACCCTGCTGCTCGACGAGCCGACGAACCACCTCGACGCCGACTCGATCGGGTGGCTGCGGGACTTCCTGCGCGCCCACACGGGCGGCCTGATCGTGGTGAGCCACGACGTCGACCTGCTCGACAAGTGCGTGAACAAGGTCTTCCACCTCGACGCCAACCGGGCCACCCTCGACGTCTACAACGTGAACTGGAAGACCTACCTCAACCAGCGCGAGCTGGACGAGCGCCGCCGTCGCCGGGAACGCGCCAATGCCGAGAAGAAGATCGACTCGCTGAAGGCGCAGGCCGACAAGATGCGCGCCAAGGCGACCAAGGCGCGGGCCGCCCATCAGATGGACCGGCGGGCCGAGCGGCTCGCGGCCGGGCTCGCCGAGGCGCGCGTCGCGGACCGGGTGGCCAAGCTGCGCTTCCCGGACCCGGCTCCGTGCGGCCGCACGCCGCTGACCGCCACCGGACTGTCGAAGTCCTACGGCTCGCTGGAGGTGTTCACCGGTGTGGACCTCGCGATCGACCGCGGCTCGCGGGTCGTGGTCCTCGGGCTGAACGGTGCCGGCAAGACCACGCTGCTGCGCATCCTGGCGGGCCAGGAGGCACCCGACGTCGGCCAGGTGCATCCCGGTCACGGTCTACGTCTCGGGTACTACGCGCAGGAACACGAGACGCTGGACACCAGCCGCTCGGTGCTGGACAACATGCGGGCCGCCGCGCCGGGGACGTCGGACGTGGAGCTGCGTCGCATCCTGGGCGCGTTCCTGTTCAGCGGAGACAGCGTGGAGCAGCGCGCCGAGACCCTGTCCGGCGGCGAGAAGACCCGCCTCGCGCTCGCCGGACTGGTCTGCAGCTCCGCCAACGTCCTCCTGCTCGATGAGCCGACGAACAACCTCGACCCCGCCTCGCGCGACGAGGTGCTTGCCGCGCTCGCCACGTACCGGGGCTCGGTCGTCCTAGTCACCCACGACCCGGGGGCCGTCGAGGCACTCGACCCGCAGAAGGTCCTGATGCTGCCGGACGGGGTCGAGGACAACTGGTCACCCGATCTGGCCGAGCTCATCACCCTGGCCTGAGCAGGGACCCTGCGCCGGGAACCGAACGGAGAACCTTTGTGAGTACGCAGGGCGGCACCAAGGCGGTAATGGCGGCACTGGCCGCCAATCTGGGTATCGCGCTGGCGAAGTTCGTCGCGNTCCTGGTCACTCAGTCGTCGTCGATGTTGGCCGAGTCCATCCACTCGGTGGCCGACTCCGGCAACCAGGGCCTGCTCCTGCTCGGCCAGAAACGTTCCGTCCAGCCGCCGGACGAGGAGCATCCCTTCGGGTACGGGCGGGCGCGTTACATCGCCGGCTTCCTGGTCGGGATCGTGTTGTTCAGCCTCGGCGGGCTGTTCTCGGTGTATGAGGGCGTCGAGAAGCTGCGCCATCCGCATGAGCTGGAGAGCGGGCTGGTCGCGGTCGTCGTCCTGCTGATCGCGGTGCTGCTGGAGTCCTACTCCTTCGCGACCGCCATGCGCGAGTCGAAGAAGACGAAGGGCGACCGGTCCTGGTGGCGGTTTATTCGGGAGGCGCGGGCCCCGGAACTGCCCATCGTCCTGCTGGAGGACCTGGCAGCCGAGCTGGGGCTGATCTTCGCGTTGCTCGGGGTCGGACTGACGCTGGCACTAGACGACCCGATCTGGGACGGCGCGGGAACGCTGGCCATCGGCGTGCTCCTGCTGATCGTGGCCGTCATCGTGGCGACCGAGGCGTACGGCATGCTGGTGGGCGAGGCCGCAGCCCCGGCAATGGTCGCCACCATCCGCCGCACGCTCGCCGCCGCCCCGGGCGTCGCCACGGTCATCCACCTGCGCACGCTGCACCTCGGGCCGGACGAGCTGCTCGTCGCCGCCAAGATCGGTATCGGGGCGGAACTGGCGATGCCCGAGGTGGCCGCCACCATCAACGGCGCGGAGGCGGCGCTGCGGGCCGCGGTGGCGGTTCCGCTGCGCATCTTCCTCGAGCCCGACATCCTCCGCGACGAGCCGGGTCGACGACGGGATCCGTCAGCCGGTGCCGCCGGCGAGGCAGAGCCGCAGCGCGAGCGCGCTCAGGGCGCCGAGGGACATCAGTACCACCGGCAGGTTTCCCGCCCGTAGCTTGTCCCCAGGCAGTTCCGGTCGGGGACGGGGCGCCACCGCGGCCACCAGCAACCAGGGGAAAACCGGCAGCCAGGACTCTTCGACGTCGCCCTCGGCCAGTCCGAGGACCGTCGCGAACAGCATCGTCGCGCCGGCCCCCACCAGCAGCGGCCAGCCCGGGGTCAGCCGCAGGCGGCGCGCCGCCCGGACGAGAACCGGCCCGCCGACGAGGACGACCACGGTCAGATCCACGGCGATCCAGGCCAGCGTGCCGGCGAGCCCCGGCCGTGGCGCGCTCGCCAGGGCCAGCCCGTCGGGCCAGGAGAAACCCCACGCGTAGAAGAGCCACAGCGGCAGGAGCGCGCCCAGGCCGGTCATGACGTTGAGGATCGGGCGACGGCGGACGAAGTAGGCCGCCGCGACCGCCACGCCAAGCCAGACCGAGGCGTAGCCGAACAGCCCCGCGAGGCCGAGCAGCAGCCCGCTTGCCAGCGCCCACCACATCGAGCGCCGACCCGGTTCGCATCCGACCACCCCCACCGCGACGGCCAGGGTGGCCAGGGTAGCCGTGACGGCGTCCGGGGACGCCGCCATCCATCCGTTCCACGGGGCCAGGACGAGGACGGGGACCAGGCGCCGGGCGGCCGTCTCATGGCACAACGAGCGCACCGCGATCGAGACGGCGGGGACGACCAGCGTGCCCAGGGCGGTGAACAGCATCCCGATCGCGACCGCGCCGTGCATCCCCACCCTGGTGAGCACCCAGACGGTCAGGACGGGGCCCGGAGGATGGGTCGGCAGGACGGCCGTAGTCCCCGCGGCGGCGTGCGTGGTGGTCGCGGTGTAGGAGGCGAGGAAGCCGAGCGGATCGTCACCGACGGCTTTTGCCGCCGCCAGGAGATCCGCCGGGATGCGAAGATCCGCCGTGATCTCCCCGGGTGCGACCAGCGCGAGCGTGCCGCTCCACGCCAGCGATCCGACGTAGCCCAGGACGAGCAGGACGGTCCAGGGCAGCCTGTTCGTCGGGCCGGTCGCCATGGCCGGGGTGTTCGGGGTGTTCGGGGTGTTCGGGATGGCCGGGGTGTTCGGGGTGTTCGGGGTGGCCGCCGGGGGGATGGTCGAGGCCCACCAGGCGGTGAGGGCAATCACGACCACGGCGATCGCGAGCGGGACCAGGACGAGGGAATCGAGACGGGGAGCCCATCCGCCGCGCAGCGGCGGGTCACCGATGCCCAGATCAAGGTCGCCGGTGGAGACGAGGAACATGCCGACGAGACCGCAGGCCACCAGGATGAGCCACAGCGCCGCCTCGCTGGCCTCGGTATGCCCGGCGGACCCAGCCCAGGGCCGGGACAGGCCGCCACGCGGTCCGGGCGACCGGCTGGAGGCGGCGACAGCGGTCGGGTCGGAGGCGCCGTCCGTCGCGCTCACCGGTCCGTACCGAGGCAGGCCGCGTAGCTGGGCACCTTCGGTGCCGACCCGGAGATCATTACGTCACCGACCACCACTGCACGGTAACGAGTCCGGTTCGCTCCCAGCGCCGCAGTTGCTCCCGAGCCGGATGCCGGAGGTGCCGGCGGGGGNGCGACGAGCCGTCCGCGGTCTCGCCGGATCGGGCCTTGGCACGGGAGCGGGCCCGGCCCCGACGAGGNGGACAACCGGTGTCGGATGTGAGGAATCAGTCGAATCGATCGGCCGCGTTCGCGGTCCGTCGGCTCGCTCTGTACAGTGATCGACTGATGGTCGTACCTGCAGCGTTGCATCGAGAGAAGATCTTGATCGCGAAGATGACGATGTTCGTGGCGACGCGCCGATGCTGTTGTCGGGCCGCGTACCGGGGATTGGGGACACTGGTCTCGGTAGCACTGTCGGCCATGCGCGCCTGCTGTGCCAGCGGGTGGGTGCGACCCGTGCCATCGCTGGTGACCGCCGGCATGGAGGAAGGAACGCGAGGGCACGGTCATGCACCGGCGTCGCGTGTGATGGATCACATCTGCTTCGAGTGGCGCGTTTACTCAAGCTGAGTGAAGATCGGTTCGCAGATCATCGAACACGGAGGGGGCCACGTTGGCCGAGCTCAGGAAAGGAACCCGGATCACCGGCGCCGAGCGGGACAAGCTTGCCGCNGAACTTCGGAAGAAGTACGAAGGTGGGCAGAGCATCCGCCTGCTCGCCGAGTCCTCTGGTCGTTCGTACGGGTTCGTCCACCGGATCCTCTCGGAGTCCGGTACGACCCTGCGCGGCCGGGGTGGTGCGACCCGGGGCACCAAGAAGAAAAGCGCCTGAATCATGGCGGTCCCCGCCGCCGCTGTAGCGGCGGCGGCGGCCGGGCTGCGCGTGCGGGTCGCCGGGCCTCTCGTCACGATCGGGATGACGGACCTCGGTGATACCGGCGGGGCCGGTTCGTTCCCGGCTCTCGCGTCGGCGCTGGTCGGCGAACTGCGTCGGTTGACCGGTGAGGTCCGGGTCCTGGTTGTCCGGATAGGTCATTGCCCCCCGCCTGCCGCTGACCTCACCGACCCCGCACCCCGGGTGGGCGAGGGAGGACCTGCGTCCGCCGAGGGGCGGCTGTCCCCGGCCGCGGGCTATCGCGCGTGGCGCGACGCGATGGGGCGGGTCTCCGACCGGTCCGACCTGATCAGTGTGGCCGTCGTGGACACGACGGTCGGCGACCTCGGTCTCGCGGTGACGGTCGCCTGTGACCTGCGGGTCCTCGCCGCGGATGCGCGCTTCCGGCTGACCTGGGCGCGTGACGGCTTCCTGCCCGCGGCCGGTGCCATGGGTCGGCTGGTCGAGCTCCTCGGATACGCGAATGCCCTGGACCTCTGCCTGACCGGCCGCGAGCTCGCCGCCGACGAAGCGGCCAGGATCGGGCTGGCCCAGCGGGTCCTGCCGCGTGAGCTGCTGGACGAGCAGGTCGGCGTGCTGGTCGCGGCGCTCCTCGCGGTTCCCCGCGACATCGCGGCCGAGGTGAAGGCGCTGATGCGCGGCGCGCGGCGTTCCCGTCCCGCCACCCGCTCCGGCCGTCTCAACGAGCGGGCCGAGGACGAGGCCTGGGAACGCGTCGTCATCGCCCGCTCCGCTGCCGGTGACGACCCCGCGGCGGGGTGAGCGGCAGCCAGCACNCCCGACGAGCCGCATCCGCTGCGGGAATGCCCGTCCGCAATTCCTGCTTACCTCGTTACACACTAAACACCGCCGCCAGGGAGGGCTGATGCGACCGGGAACGGACGGTTGGTCCACGATGCGTACCTTCCAACAGGACCGTTCGGTCACCCGGACCTCGCTGCGGCCTGGCACCCTGCGCAGGATCGTCGCCTTCGCCCGCCCCCATCGGCGGCAGCTCGCCTACTTTCTCGCGCTCATCGTGCTCAGCTCGGCTGTCGGTGCGGTTGTTCCGATGATCTTCAAGACGATCATCGACGACGGCATCGTGCGCCACCGGGTGGGGTTCGTGCAGGCGCTCGCCGCGGTCGTCGCGGGCCTGGCGTTCCTGGACGCCGGTCTGTCGCTCGCGCAGCGCTGGTTCTCGGCCCGGATCGGCGAGGGTCTGATCTACGAGATGCGCAGCCAGGTGTTCCGGCACGTGCAGTGCCAGCCGCTCGCCTTCTTCACCCGGACCCAGACCGGGGCGCTCATCAGCCGGTTGAACAACGACGTGCTCGGCGCGCAGTCGGCGTTCACCAACACGCTGTCGTCGGTGCTGTCGAATATCCTGTCCGCCGGATTCGTGCTCGCCGCGATGCTGGTGCTGTCCTGGCGGATCACGCTCGTGTCGCTCGTGTTGCTGCCGGTATTTATTATTCCGGCCCGCTTGTTGGCGCCCCGCCTGGCCAGGCTGACCCGGGAGAGCTACGGGTTGAACGCCGAGATGAACACGACGATGACGGAACGATTCAACGTGTCCGGAGCGATGCTCGCGCAACTGTATGGTTCGGCGGAACGGGAGGACGAGAACTTCCGTGTTCGGGCCGGGCGGGTGCGTGACATCGGGGTGACCCAGGCCATGTACGGCCGCATATTCTTCGTCTCGCTCACCCTGGTCGCCTCGCTCGCGACCGCGATCGTCTACGGGATAGGCGGTCGGTTCGCTGCCCAGGGCAGCTTGGAGGTCGGTACCCTGGTCGCGCTCACGGCCTACCTCGGGCGGCTCTACGGGCCGCTCACTCAGCTCTCCAACGTGCACGTCGACGTCATGACGGCGCTGGTGTCCTTCGAGCGGGTCTTCGAGGTGCTCGATTTGGAGCCGGCGATCGCCGACCGGCCGGGCGCTGTCGATCTGCCGGCAGGCGCGGCGACCATCGAGTTCGATCATGTCGGTTTCCGTTATCCGGCCGCCGACGAGGTCTCCCTGGCGTCGCTGGAGTCGGTCGCCGTACTCGACCCGCGGGTGCCCACGCCGGTGCTGCACGATGTCACCTTCCGGGTCGAGCCGGGGCAGGTGATCGCGTTGGTCGGCCCGTCCGGAGCGGGCAAGACGACGATCAGCCAGCTCGTTCCGCGCATGTACGACGTGCGGTCGGGGTCGGTACGCATCGGCGGGCACGACGTCCGCGATCTCACCCTTCGGTCCCTGCGGTCCGCCGTCGGTGTGGTCACCCAGGACGCGCATCTGTTCCACGACACCATCCGCGCGAACCTGGCCTTCGCCCGGGCGGACGCCTCGGACGAGCAGATGTGGACCGCTCTGGACGCGGCGCGGATCGGGCCGCTCGTGCGCTCCCTGCCGGACGGCCTGGACACGGTCGTCGGTGACCGGGGCTACCGCCTGTCCGGCGGGGAGAAGCAGCGGCTGGCCATCGCCCGGCTGCTGCTGCGCGAACCGGGCATCGTCGTGCTGGACGAGGCCACCGCGCACCTCGACAGCGAGTCCGAGGCCGGCGTGCAGCAGGCGCTGACCGCCGCGCTGGTGGGACGGACATCCCTGGTCATCGCGCACCGGCTGTCCACGGTGCGCGACGCCGACCGCATTCTGGTGGTCGACGACGGGCGGATCGTGCAGAGCGGGACCCATGAGGAGCTGCTGGCCCGCGGCGGGCTCTATGCCGAGTTGTACCGGACCCAGTTCGCCCCGGTCACGCCCGTCGGTGCTGATGCGGGGTGGGCCGAAGGGGCCAGTGCCCCACCGGTCGGGGTCTGACTCCTGGGCCACATCCGGGCGCGCCACGTTCGGGCGGCCGGCGTCGCGCCGACCCGACAGGTGGGCGGCGACCGGCCGTGGTCCGCGGCCGGTCGCCGCCCACGGCCGCCCGTCGTGGCGACACTAAGATCCGGGCTCGGCCGAACGAAGCGCTGCGGCCGTGGGGGAGCTCTCGCCGGCCGCGCTGCCGGCGTGCACCTCCGAGGCGACGACGCTGGTCTCGGCGGGAGCCATGACGTCGGCGACGGCGATGTCGATGTCGCCGGACGGCTGGCGGTGGATGGCGGGATTTTGTTTCATATCGGCTCCGGGGGGACTCGATCGTGCCCTACCGACTTCCGCATCCGAGGAAGCGGATCCCAGGAACGTCCGGCGCCCTTGCCGTCTTTCCCGTATCACGCGCGTCAACCGACAGGGGTGTGGCGCGGACGATATGAACGGTACGCCGCCGTGCGACCACGTGCAGCATATAACGGATACGCCTGATCTGACTACTTCTCGGGCCGCCGCGCGCGCCTCCCGGTGGCCCCCGTGTGCAATGACCGACGATCAGTACTTAGGCTCTGGGTGTGCCCCGTAGAGCCAAGATTGTTTGTACCCTCGGCCCCGCGACCAGCTCGCCAGAGAAGGTCCGGGCCCTCGTCGACGCGGGAATGGACATTGCCCGACTAAACTTCTCCCACGGAACACACGAACAGCATGCCGTCACTTACGCGCGGGTGCGCGAGGCCGCGGAGGCGGCCGGCCGCAGCGTCGGCACGCTCGCCGACCTCCAGGGACCGAAAATCCGGCTGGGGAACTTCGCCGACGGCGGGGTCACCCTGCTGCCCGGTCAGCGGTTCACCGTCACGATCCGCGATGTTCCCGGCGATCAGCATCAGGTCGGCACGACCTACCCGGGCCTGCCGGGCGACGTCGCGGCCGGGGATCGCGTCCTGGTCGACGACGGCCGCCTGGTCCTGCAGATCGACGGGGTGACTGACACCGACGTCCACACCACGGTCGTTGTCGGCGGGCCGGTGAGCGACCACAAGGGGATGAACATTCCCAACGCCGCGCTCACCGTCCCGGCGCTCACCGAGAAGGACGCCGCTGACCTGCGGTTCGCTCTCAACCTCGGGGTGGACATGGTCGCACTGTCCTTCGTCCGGAGCGCCGTGGACGCCGCGGCGGTGCATGCGATCATGGATGAGGTGGGGATCCGGGTTCCGGTCCACGCCAAGATCGAGAAGCCGCAGGCGGTCGCCGAACTCGACGAGATCATCGAGGCGTTCGACGGTCTGATGATCGCCCGTGGCGATCTCGGGGTCGAGCTGCCGCTCGAGGACGTGCCGCTCGTGCAGAAGCGCGCCGTCAGCCAGGCCCGGGAGCGGGCCAAGCCGGTGATCGTCGCGACCCAGGTGCTCGAGTCCATGGTCAGCGCGCCGCGGCCGACCCGTGCCGAGGCCAGTGACTGCGCCAACGCCGTCCTGGACGGCGCTGACGCGATCATGCTGTCGGCGGAGACGAGCGTCGGTGCCTACCCCATCGAGGCCACGGCCACCATGGCGCGCATCATCGAGACCGCCGAGGCCGACCTCGGCCGGATACCGCCCCTGCGGACCGAACCGCGCACGCTCGGTGGGGCACTCGCCCAGGCCGCCGCGTCGGTAGGAGCCGCGGTCGGCGCCCGTTACCTCGTGGCCCACACCCTCAGTGGTGACACGGCCCGGCGACTCGCCCGGTACCGTACCGAGGTCCCGGTGCTGGCCTTCACGCCGATTCCGGCTGTCCGCAACCAGATGGCGCTCTTCTGGGGCGTGGAAACCTTCCTCGTGCCGTTCGCGGACAGCACGGACGAGATGGTCCGCCAGGTCGACAGCGCCCTCTTCCATATTGGCCGATGCAAGCCGGGTGAACTGGTGGTNGTCGTCGCCGGGACGCCGCCGGGCGTGGCCGGCATGACCAACATGATGCGGGTCCATCGCATCGGGGAGGCCATCTGACCCCACCGTCTGAACCGACCCCACCGTCTGGTGTCAGCGTCGCATCCCTGATCTTTGATCCCTGACCGAGAACTGGCATACCTCGAGCACCCCGAGCCGCGCCGACGCCGAGTCCGCCGGTCACCGGCGGCCCGCCGGCGCGGCCCCCCGTTGTGCCGTTGCCGTTCTGGCACATGTCAGGCGTGGACCGATGACTGTCATGATGAGGCCCAGCTGGGCCTAGGCGGACAAGCTGGGGGCGTGGTACGGCCCGGGGCCCGGCCGCCTCCGGTCCGTACCGGTCCGTACCGGGTCGGCCGGCGGCCTGTTGCACACGGTGTATGTCAGGAAGTGGTGGGATGGCCGAGCAGGGAAGTGGGACGGACGGTCAGGCGTCCGACGCCCGGTCGACGAACGGCGACGCCGCGGCCAATCCCGAAACCGGAGTACCCCGGACCGGGCAGAGCGGTGGGACCACGGAGAAGACCGCACCGCGCCCGGGGGCCGGGAGGAACGCGGCCGCCACGTCCGCCCGTGCGCCGAATCCGACCTCCTCCCAGAGCGGACGAGCAGCGAGCGCGAGTTCGGCCGATGCGGATCCGGCCGGCCGGAGCGGTGCGGAGCGGGCCGGAAGCCCGCAGGGCACGACAAAGACAGAGAATCCCGGAAAGCCGGGAAACTTCGGAAAGCCGGGAAACCCCGGGAGCGCGGGGAGCGCGGTTGCCGCCCCGCGGCAGGGTACCGGCCGTATCCCGCCGACGTCGGTTCCACCCTTGGGAGGAGCTTCACCGGCGCGGTCCGTGGGCGGCGGGCAGCGGTCGGTGCCGCCGGCTCCCGCCCGGCCAGCCGCGGCGGACACCCCGGAATCATCGAAGCGGTCGACGCCACCGAAGACCGACACACCCGGCCAGCCTGCTTCCGGCCAGGGGCGCGGCGCCGTCCGACGGCCCCCGGCTTCGTGGCCCGGGCCGCCCGTCTCNCCCCCGCCCACCCCGGCGGCGGCGCCACCGGCCGCGAGCCGTTCGGGTAGTCCCGCGGCACCGCCTCCCCCGAGTCGCGCGGGGAATCCGGTCAGTTCGGCCGGAAGCGCGCGTTCGACGCCCGGCCGTACGAGTGCCTCCCCACCGCCGGTCCCCGCGCCGCTGCCGGCACCGGCGCCGACCCGGGCTCGCCCGCCGGCGCCGTCCGAGCTGTCCGCCAGCCCGTCCCATCCCGCCGGACAGTCCCCGATCCGGGAACGGATCAGCCCGTCGTCGCCCGACGGTCCACTCCCACGTCGCGGGGACGAGGGCGGCCGCGGATCTCGTCCCGACCGGCCGGTACCGCGATCCGGGGCGTCCGGTTCGCCGACGCCGACGCCGACGCCGACGCCGACGCCGACGCCGACGCCGACGCCGACGCCGACGCCGACACCGACACCGACACCGACACCGACACCGACACCGACACCGACACCAACGCCGACGCCGACGCCGACACCGACGCCATCCCGACCCGCGTGGTTCGAGCGCGACGTCTCGAGGACCTCCGCCGGTTCCGGTGCCAGGGTGCCACCCGTTCCCGGCGTTGAGGAGGGTCCTCGGCCGCGAGGAGTACCGGCGCCCGTTCCCGTCCGGGATCATCGAGAACCTGGAAGGGATCCCCTGGAGGCCGCGGCCGGGCGTCGGATGGCCGCCCGTACCGACGGGGATGATCATGTGCTCGATCATGATCGTGGTCGTCCACGGGCGTCGCGTTCCACCGACCCGCCGACCATGCAGGTGCGCCGACAGCTCAGGCCCGATCTCGAACCGGATCCGATGCCCTCCGGCACGAGGGACGAGGCGNGGCCCCTACCGGTCTCCGGCGCGGGGCCGGGCGGCGAGCCGGTGACCGATGCCTATCCCTACCCCGACCCGGCCTTTGACCGCCGGCTGCACGCGTATCCCGGGCGGAACCGGGGCGCGGGTGACGACCATGACCTGGAGGGTCAGGAACGGCGTGCGGACCCGGGGCCGCGGCCGGTTGTCCCGCGTCCGCAGGCCTTGCCCGAGGCGCATCGTCCGTCGACGCCGTCCGAACAACCGACGCCGTCCGAACAACCGACGCCGTCCGAACAACCGACGCCGTCCGAACAACCGACGCCGTCCGCTTTCCCGCCGGCCACCGCGCCCCGGCCGGTCGCCGCGCTGATGGTGGTGCTGGCGGCCGTCGGCGCCGGCATCGGTTCCGTCCTGCCGTGGAGCGAGATGTCCAGCGGCGACGAGACACGTACGTTCAGCGGTCTTGTGGTCGGAGACGGGCGCATCGTCGGTGTCCTGGCGGTCACACTCGGTGCCATCGGGGTGGGACGGTTGGTGCGTCGGCCGCTTGCCGGTGCGATCGATGTCGCCCTCGCCCGAATCATCGCAGTTCTGATCGTGATCATCACCGCTCTGGACCGGGTCTACGGGCCGCCGACCCTCGCATCGTTCCGCGCGATTTCCGCGGATGCAATCTCGATCCGTCCACAGGCAGGGATCACGGTGTGCCTCGGCGCCGGCCTCCTCGCCCTGATCGGGGCGATGCTGCTCCAGCCGAGGACGAAGCCCCCTCGAAGATGACCTGTCCGCATCGATCCGGTCTCGGCGGTCGTGCTTCGAAGTCCTTCCGCTGACCCCTTGACGGGGGACAACGGATTCGGTGGATGTGGGTCATGACCGAATCGTCATTGTCCGCGAGGATATTCCTGGTCAAGGAGACACGGGGGAGGCAAGGGGACACAGGGAGGACAGGCCGCCGGGCCAGGGGATGTCCGCCGAGGTGTTCCGTTCCTTGATCGGGCGCGCGCTCTCCCGCTGTGCGGGGGGTGGCGCGAGGGCGCGCGCCGGGTCCACCTCCTCGTGATCACTCTGGTGGCGCGGTCAGGCCGTTCCCTCGGCACCGGGGTTGAGATGACCGTCTTCCACCGCGAGTTTGTAGAGGTCGACCTTGGTGCTCGCGTCCCGCCCGGCCTTGCGGTACTTCGACCGGACCCGATCGATGTACTGCTTCGCCGTTTCCGGGGAGACGTTCATCTTGTGGGCAACCGTCTTCATGGGCATTCCGGTCGCATAGAGACGCAGNGCTTCTACCTCTTTGGGCGACAGATCCGGTTTGTCCGTAGCGTCATCGGTGAGCAGCAGGAATGCCAGCTGCGGCGAGATCCACCCCGTTCCCGCGGCGGCGGCGCGGATCGCGGTGGCCAGATCCTCGATGTCGTCGGTCTTCGGGACGAAGCCCGACGCGCCGGCGCGCATCGCGTCGCGAACCGTCGCGGGAGCCGCCGCGGCGCTGAAAACCACGACCGCGCGGTCCACCGCGAGCAGCCGCTGGATGTTATGGGGCGGCGCGGTGCCATCGCCGAGATCGAGATCGAGCAGGATCACCTGGGCGCCGCGCCCCGGACCGGCCAGCAGGGCTTCGATGGAGTGGGCGGTGCCGATCAGCCTGAAGTCCTCGACGTCGTGAAGGAGGTCCGCGAGGCCGCGAAGCACGATCGGGTGATCGTCCACTGCCGCCACGGTGATGGCGCCAGGTACTGCGGGTACTGTGGTTCCGTTCGCTACGCTCATGCTGGTCCAGTCGTTCTCCCGGACTTGCCGGCCACGAGGCGACAGACCTCGTCAGGCCGTACGGGCGTTGGTGCCCGCTGGCGGAGCGTGGGGGCGCCACCGATCGCTGGGTGCGTCGGGGACACCGCATCCAGCGACGCCAACCATTTCAGCAGATCCCCACCGGGTAGCTGGTGGAGCATGGGGAGGGCCCAGCGTGGCGAGCGTCACGAGGGACACGTCCATCAGAAGACGATCGTAGATCGTCGGCCGTCCACGCCCGAGCGCGGCTCGGACGTGCTAGCGGCTCGTGGCGAGTTCGTCGGCGTCGGCGCGGGCAATGGGTGCTACGCCAGCGGCGCGCCTGGAGCCAGGCCGACCGTGCTGTCGCACGACCCCGGCAGCGGGCGCCGACGACGGCTAGCTCGTCCAGTCCTCCCAGCTCAGGCCGGTGACCCGGCTGAACTCCGAGGTGTTCGCCGTAACGACTGTCAGCCCGCGCCGCAGTGCCTGCCCGGCGATCAACAGATCGTAGGCGCCAATCGGCGTCCCGGCCTTCTCCAGGACGGCGCGCACCTCGCCGGCAGCACGGGCATCCTCGTCATCGAAGTCAAGCAGGTCCAGGTCACCGGAGAGCAGTATCCGCAGGCGCTCGGTGTTCTCCGGCACCTGAGCGCTCTTCGCCACGCCGTACCACAGCTCGAACAAGACGACCGACGAGAGCGCGAGATAATCCTCTGACGCTTCGGCCTCCCGGTACCGTTCCCGCACGCCGACGGGCTTGTTCCGCAGCAGTGCGACCACAGTGCTGGTGTCCAGGAGGCAGTTCACCCGAAGAAGTCCTCCCCGGCGGGCGTCGGCGGCTGGTTCCTGCCGTCCTCGAACAGCGGCACGTCCACGAAACGGTCCAGCTCGGCGAACCAGGCGTCGACATCGGACGCGATCGGCTCTAGCAGCACGCCGTCTCCCATGTGCCGGACGCGCACCCGGTCACCGGGCAGCCGGAACTCCTTCGGGAGCCGCACTGCCTGGCTTCTGCCGTGCATGAAGAGCCTCGCGATCGCCGTGTCCGCCACAACGCCTCCCGCGCATGATAGCTATCGATAGTATATACCAGGTGTCCGCGGCCGACTCGGTCAGATGGCGGTAGCGCGGGCACGCTGTGGCATGAGGCGGCGGTGCTGGCGGCACGTACGAGGGCGGCGACAGCCGAAGACGCGCTGGCTGGTCGGCCTGCGGGCAGGTGGCCGCCGGGGCGTCAACGATCGTAGGCGATGCGTTCGAGCCCCATGGCCAGCCTTTCGAACTCCGCCGGATCGGTATAGACGTGCGCGCTCGCGCGGAGGACCGGCCCGGTGAGATCCCGGGAGCGCTCCACGGGGATGGCACTGGTGAGCACCCGGTCCTCTCGGTAGAGCCGGTCCCGGACGGCCACCGGATCGGTGCCGGGGGGCGGTTGCATGGTGATGATGCCGCACGGTGAATCTGGGTCCTCGCGCACCCGCCAGCCGCCGGCCCCGTCGAGAAGGCGTCTTCCCTGACCGGCCAGCCGCGCGATGCGGGCGAAGACAAGTGACGGGCCGGAATCCGTCAATTCCGTGACGGCCTGCCCCAGGCCGATGCGGGACACGGTCGCCGCCTCTCCCGAGCCGGGCCAGTCCGGGGAGAGGAACCGGACGGTCGTTGCGGTCGAAGCGTGCGCTGTGCAGGCTCGGCACGGCGATATCAAGAAGATCGACGCTGCCTTTCCGGACGGCGAGAAATCCTGCTCCTCGTGGCCCGCAGAGCCATTTTCTCGACGTTCCGATATAGGCGCTGGCCGCGGTCTGGCGCACCTCGACCTGGCCGAGGGACTGCGCCACGTCGAGTACCAGGGGGACGCCTTCGGCCGCGCAGCGCGCACCGATCGCGGCTGCCGGCTGAACGATGCCCCGTTGGCTTGGCACCTGCGGAAACACCACGAGGTCGAGGTCGGCGAGACCGATGCGCCCGGGTGCGTCGGCGCAGGCTACTCCGGCCCGGTCGAGCGTCTCGACGTCGATGACCCCGGTCTCGTCGACGGGAAGATCGACCAGCGAGACCGCGGTGCGCAGCGCCCGGGCGGCGAGTACGAGCATGTTGGACCCGTACTCGCTTGGTACCACGCCGATCCTCGCCCCGGCGGGGAGCCGCCAGGCCATCAGCAAGCTGGCGAAAGCCGCGCTCGCCGAATGGTGGAAGCTCAGGTCATCAGCGTCGAGTCCCGGGCCCATCAGGCTGACGAGCCTGGCCCGCGTGGCGTGGAGCCCGCTGCCTGCCTCCACCTCGGCGGCGTACGCGCCGAGTGCGCTCTCGCGCTCCAGGTACGCGGCCTCGGCCGCGATCGTGGCCCGACTGGGGCGGGCCGCGCCGGCCGAGTCGAGATGAACCACCGACGACGGTGACCGGGCCGCACGCCAGCGGTGGAAGAGCCGGAGCTGCTCGGGATCTTCGTTCGGCCCGGGATCGTCGCTGTCGGTGAACCGGCGCTGGCGGGGCTGATGGATCGACGGTGTGTCCACGGGAACAGGGTGACACCTCGACGACGCGTGCGGCACCGTGCCGACGGTATGGACGTCGTGGTTGCGACGGTGTTTCCGTCGGTCGTGGGTTCGAGTCCCACCCGCTCCACCATGTTTGGCATTGTACGAACCGCTCCCTTCGGGGGCGTTGTGGCTGGTAGGGCGGCTGCGGCGGTCTCGCTCGGCTCGGGNCTGGGGNCTTTGAAGACCGGTTGGAGCCGTCCGGGGCCGAGGATCTTGACTTCGTGGATGAGGGCTTCGACGAGGGCTTTGCGCTGAAGGTCGGTGCCGACCTCGATGATCGTATCGATGTGGCCTGCGATCTTGCTGAGGGTGGCGCGTGGGGGCATGACGGGTTCGTCGTCGATCTGGGCGGTGAGTTCGGTCTGTCGGCGGCGGAGCTGCTTCTGCTTGGTGCGCAGCGTGGCGAGTCGGGTGGCGAGGGTTTCTTCGTCGAGGGTGCCGCGCTCGAACGCGGATAGGTAGCGGTCGATGGCCTGGTCGGTTTGGGTGAGGTCGGCCTGGACGGTGGCGAGTTCGCCGGTGCGGTCGGCGTGGGCGTCGTGGTGGCGCTGGCGGGCGTGGTGGACGGCGTCGGAGATGAGCTGCTGGTGGTCGCGGTAGAAGGCGGCGAGTGCGGTGAGGACGGCTTGGTCGAGGGCGTCGGCGTCGAGGCGGGGGGCGTCGCAGCGGTCGCGGCTGTAGCGCAGGCGGGTGAAGCAGGTGTAGTAGCGGTAGGTGCGGTTGCGTCCCCCGGCGTTGGAGCCGAGCATCGCTTTGGCGCATTGCGGGCAGCGCATGCGGCCGGTGAGGTAGTAGTCGGAGTCGCTGGCGGCTCGGTGGGTGTGTCCGTCGCTGCGGATGGTGAGGATCTTCTCGGCCTCAGCGAACTGGGCCGCCTCGATGATCGGCTTGTGGGTGTCGGTGACGGTGATCTCGCGGAAGGTCAGCTCGCCGAGGTAGATGCGGTTGTCCAGGACGCGGAGGACCTGGTGTCCGGACCAGGGTCCGCCGGTGGTGGTGCGGTGGCCGCGCTCGTTGAGGGTCTTGGCGATGGCGCGGGTGCCGACCCGTTCCTTGACGTAGAGGTTGAAGATCAGGCGGACGACGGGCGCTTCCTTCTCGTCGACGAGCAGTTTCCAGTTGGCGCGGTCGACCTGGTAGCCGAAGGGCCGGTTGCCGCCCATCCATAGGCCCTTGGCGGCTTTGCGTTCCATGCCGGCGATGACCCGGTCGATGATCGTGTCGCGCTCGAACTGTGCGAACATCGCGAGCATCTGGAGCAGCATGCGGCCCATCGGGGTCGCGGTGTCGAACGGCTCGGTGGCCGAGCGGAACACGACGCCAGCCTGGTCAAGTTCTTCGAGCAGGGTGACGGTGTCGCGCAGGTTGCGGGAGAGTCGGTCGACCCGGTAGACGAGCAGGACGTCGATCAGTCCGTGGCGGGCCGCGGACAGGGCGCGTTGCAGGTCGTCGCGTTCGGTGGTGGCGCCGGAGGCGTCGTCGGAGAACCGGAGGGCGATGGCCCAGCCGGGTTGGGAGTCGATGTAGGAACGGAGTCGTTCTTCCTGGGCTTCGATGGAGTAAGGCTGGTGCTCGTCGTCGGTGGAGCGCCGCAGGTAGATCCCGACCCGGACGGTGTCGAGCGGGTCGACGGCGGGCTGGGGGGTGCGGTTCGCGCTCTTGCGACGCGAGGTCGCACGGGCCATGGCGCGTGTCCCTTTCTCTCGGAACTGGTCGTGTGCGGCGGCCGGGCTTTAGGCGTGGCGCCAGTGGCGCTGGAAAGCGCGACGCCACATCGACGGGAGGGAAAATCGGGCGCGGGCCGGCTCACTGCTGTCGTCGTCGAGCAGGAGGTAGGCCGGGTGATGGGCCGCGAGGTAGGCCAGGGTCTGGGCGTACTGGTCGGTGAGGGACTGCTGGCCGCCGTCGGTGGCGATCCGGCTGTAGAAAACGACCGGCGGGACGGCGGGNTCGGNGATCGCCGCCGTCTTTGTGATGGCTCGTCGGGCTGAAAATGGGCAGGGCATACCGAGGGTTCCTTTCTAGATGATGGGCGGGCGGCCCATCTGATGGGGACGGGCCGCCCGCCCGGTAGAAAGGTGCGGGGTCGTCAGGCCGCCTTTTTCGGCGCGGTGTTCGGCGCGCCCTTCCTTTCCCACTGTAGGACAAGTTCAGCCAGAACGGACACGGCGGTGTCGTATTCTTCGGGGGTCATCCAGACGGTTTCGATGTGCTCGATGGTGATGTCCCTGACCGCGTCCTGACGTCCGGTCGACACAGCCGATGTGTCGTCGCCGCGATCGGCGGGTGCGGTGTCGTCCCGATCCTGGGGCCGCCGGCGGGTCACCGCGACGTCTCCGGCCCGACGGAAACATTTCTCATCCAGGTGCGGTTTCGGTCGTGAAACGGCCGCGGTGGAGTCATGTGATCGGCCCCTGCCCGCCGTTGGTGTTTCCCGGGTCGGTCGGCGGGTCGACGAATTCCCACGGTGGTAGCTGCGCGCTGAAAATCCCTGCGCCGGGGGGCGCGAGGAGCTGTGCGTGGTGGAACGTGCGCCCGTCGATGATCGGCTGGTGGGCGCCGAGGCAGATGACCCACTCATCGGGCGGGACGGGCCGGCCGGCGCGGGTGCGACCCCAGACGGTGGCGCCGGTGTAGACGGGGTTGGCCAGGACGCGGGCGACCGCGGCCGGGGCCCAGGGCCGAGGCAGGCCGCTGGTGGGGTCGACGGGGAGGAGGGTGGGGTCGGGGATGCCGTGCAGCCGGGTCGTGATCGCCCGTGGCGTGAGCCGGTCGTCGATCCGCCAGTGGTAGATCGCCGAGACGACGGACGCGGGCCCGAAATCGACGACGAGCCGGACCCGGCGGCGCCCGCCGCCGGGGGCCGGAACGTGCAACGGCAGGTAGCCGTAGGGAATCGGTCCGAGGTGGTAGCCGCCGCGGACGAGGGCGATCTGCGCCAGGCGGGCGCGTTCGGTGGTCTGAGCGTGGTGGGCGGCGAGCAGCCGCGCCGCGCGCGCCGCACGGCGGTGGACCAGCCGCGACCACCAGCCAGGCGGGCGGGCCGGCTCGGTGGGGGCGGGTGGCAGCACGGGGATGGGCGACAGGTCAGACATGGGGGCTCCAGCCACAGAAGGGCGAGCAGAAGGGAAGCGGGAAGACCGGCCGCGGTGCGCCGGCCGGCGCAGGGCGGGTCTTAGGCGGCGCGGTTCGCCGCGGCGGCGGGCGGGTCGGCGGCGGGCGCCGGGCTGGACGGCGGCAGCTCCGGTGGGCGCGGGGGCCGCGCCGGCTGCCCGCGGGACCGGAAGAGGAGCACGTCGTGGTGGGCAGGCCAGGCACGGCCGGTCGCGGGCGCGGCGTCGAGCGCACGGGTGTAGGGGACGGCGGTGAGCGCGACCGCGCGTTGCACGGGCTGCCAGCCTGCCTTGCGGCCGGCGGCGACGATCCGGCTGGCCAGATCGAGGCCATCGGCGACGTGGTAGGCGGCCACGACCACGAGGCGGCCCGCGGGCCGGGCCAGGTCCCGGTAGCCGGCGAGGCGGGTCGCCAGCCGGTCGCCCCTCAGACCATGCGGGCCGGCCGAGTCGGCGGGCGGTCCGAGGGCGGTCAGAAGCAGGTCGACCGGTCCGAGTCCGGTCCAGGACCACCCGTCGGGCAAGCGGTCCAGAATCGTCCCGTCACCGGGCGCGCCCCGCGCCTTGGCCGCGGTCAGGGCGTGGCGAGCGGTCTGCCAGGCGCGCCGGTCCGCTGCGATGCCGACGGCGTGCCGTCGAGCCAGAACCGCCTCGACGAGAACGGCCCCGTCGGCGCAGTCCGGGTCGCAGACGGTGTCGCCGGGCCAGCTGTAGAGGGCGATGGCATGGGCAGCGACCGCCGCGGGAACCGCCATGTCCGCCGCGGCGCCGCCACGCGGGCCGTCGCCGGCACCGTCCTGGCCGGCGAGGGCGAGCAGGCCCGTCGGCCAGACCGTCGCCGCCCGTCCCCGGCGCCAGCGTTCGGCGTCGCTCCTCACTGGCGCTCCTGTGGGCCAGCGGGCAGTACCGGGGCGAACAGCAGCAAGTCGGAGTGCACTCTGCGGGCCACCGTCGCGCGTGGCAGGGGGGTGGGCGGCTGGTCGAGCTCGTCGAGGGGAACTTCCAGCAGCACGAACCGGTCGAGCAGCGCGAGCCCGTGGCGGCCGGTCGCGGCGGTCAGCTCGGCGGTGGGTTCGATCAGCCAGCCGGCGATGCTGTCGCTGCGGCTGATCACAGCCAGCAGGCCGCCGGAGGTGACCAGACGGGCCCACGGAACACCGTGGAGCCAGCCGGTCCGCGTCGGCTCGACGACCGTGACGACCAGCGAGCGACGGTCGTCGTCCGGACCTTCGCCGGAGGTGGCGGGTCCGGGTCCGGACCCGGACGTCCACGGGCCCGGGGTGGCGGGCGCGGGGCGGACCTGGACGTGCCGGCCGAGTCGGGCCACGGCCCCACCAGCATCGGCGAGCCGGTCCGCCTGCGTCTCGCGGCGGCCTGCGGCGAACCCGTCCGGGGCCGGCGGGGTCAGCAGCAGGACCGGGTCGCCGGGCCGGGNGTGGGNGGCGACGAGCTGTTCGACGGCGCTCTGAAGCCAGCCGGCCGGCGGCCGGGCGGGGCTGTCCGGCGGGCACGGCCAGACGGTCGCCAGCTGCCCGGCGGGGACGACAGCGCCCCTGTCGCGGTCAGGGTCTGATACGGGCATCGAGAGGGTTCCTTTCACGGCGGTGCGTTTTNGCGGCCGTAAAAGGAGACCGTCTGCTGGGCATGCCTCGGACACCAGCCCGGCGACTTTTTTNAAGATTTTTNCCGCTGGGCATTGCCTAGTCCGACCGGACTATTGATCGCTGGCAGCTCGCTGGGCATTGCCCGAACAGGCCACCCGAAACTTTTTTCAAGATTTTTCCCGCTGGCATCATTGCCGACCCGTCGCGGTCCCCGCTGGGATGCCCAGCGATCTTCGCTGGATGTCACAGCGTCGCAGCTCACAGCCCTGCTGTGCAGGCTCGTGCCGCCGCTGGCGTCGGCTCGACTCCGAGGCTGGCGAGAGTGCCGAATAAAGATCGCTGGGATTCTGCTGGGCGCCAGCGATCTTTTCTGTGCATTCACTGGGAGATCGTTCTGGCTTTTTGCTGGGCACGGCGTGGCGTCCTTAGAGCTGTCCGAGTTTCCGTGACAGCAAAGGACGACGGTAATGCCCGACGGAATGTCTTCCTNTCCCGCCCGGCCGGCTGGCCGCGGCGTATCCGCGTTGCCTCTGGCGACCTTGCGGGACTGCTTCGGCCTGCTGGTGGCCGGGCCGGCGCCGTTGGCGCTGGACGGGTCGGTGGTGCCAGGTCTGCCAACCCGGCTGGTGGCGTTGGACGAGCTGCGGAACCTGCTGCTGGCCGGCTCCTGCCCGCAGGCCGTCCGCGACGCCGCGTGGGCGGTGGTGATCCGCCGCTCCCGCCGCTACGGCGGTGCGTGGACGGTCGGCGCCGCCGGGATGGCGCTGCCCGCACTGCACGCGATCTGCGCCCGGCTCGGCGGCTACAGCGACCTCGACCCGGCGGACGTGCAGGCGGAGGTGCTCACCGGGTTCCTCGAAGCGGTGGCCACGGTCCGCCTGGACCTGCCACGAATCGCGGTGCGGCTGCGCTGGGCCGCCTACCGGGCCGGGCTGGCGCTGACGGTCCAGCAGCGGGAAGCCCCTCGTCCCGACCCGGACCTGTTCCAGACCGTCGCCGCGGCCGAAGCCGCGCGGTCCGATCCGAGCCAGGCCGGTCCCGAGCAGGTCTTGGCAAACGCGGTCGCCGCCGGCGTCCTGACCACCACCGAAGCCGATCTGATCGCCGCGACCCGCCTGGATGACCTCCCGCTCAGCGCCTGGGCCGCCCGCCACGCGACGGCACCCCGCCACGCCTCCCGGCTGCGCGAGCGGGCCGAACGACGCCTCGTCGGCCACCTCACCGACCCGGCCGGTACCAGCCAGGCCCCGCAGGCGGCCAGCGAGCCCCCGCCCCGGCCACATCCACCGGCCGGTGTCCTCAGCTTCCTCCCGCCGGCCGGCACGCCGGCACTCGCGGTTGCGGGGGTGCCGGCATGAGCCCGACCCCACCACCCCAGCTCCGCGCCCCACGTCCGAGCCGGCGGGTCGGATGGTGCCGCACAGTCCTGCTCGTCGCCGTCGTGGGCGTGTTCGTCCTGGCCGGAGGCGCGGCGGCGTTCGCCGCGACGGTCCCTCCGGGAGCGCCCACGGCACCGGACCTGAACACGGTCCTGAACAACATCCGCAACTGGATCATGGGGATTCTGGCGCTGCTGGCGACGGTGTTCCTCTCGATCGGCGGCGTGCGCTACCTGATCTCCAACGGCGAGCCGAGCGAGGTCGGCAAGGCCAAGGACTCCTTCCGTAACGCCGGCTGGGGTTATGGGCTGGCCGCGCTCGCGCCGGTCGTCGTCGAGATCCTCAAGCAGATCGTCGGGGGCTAGGCCGTGACCGCCGCCTCGCACCGCCGCACCCTCCCACCCGGCACGCCGGGCTCGTCGTCCGTCCCGACGCGCCGCCGGCTGGGCTTCCCTCGGCGCCGCCACCGCCGGCGGGGCCGAGGGCTGCTGCTGGCCGGGACGGCGGCGTTCGCGCTCCTGCTGGCGGTCGTGGTTCCCGCGGTGGCCTCCGCCGCCACCGCACCACCCGTCCCTTCGACTGCGCCGTCCGCTGGCGCGCCCGGCTCCACCGGCCCCACCCCGGACCCGCAGCCTGGGCCGTCCCCGGTTCCTCCGGGCCAGGAGCCGCCGGCCACGCCAGCTCCCTCGGGCGGAGGTGCCACGCCCGCGCCCGACACTCCGAGCACCCCACCCGACGGCAGCGGCGGCAATGGCAGCGGCGGCACCGGCGAGCCGTGCCCGGCCGACAACCCGGACTGCACGACCACGCCGGAGGTCCCGGCGCCACCGGTGCCGCACACGACGCCCCCGGCGCCGGACACCGGCGGCGACGGCGGCGGGATCGTCGGCTGGATCACCAACGCGATCAACAACGCCATTACCGCGTTTTTCCGCACGCTGGTGACCGCCGCGCTCAACCCGCTGCTGGATCTGCTGGGCCGCACGTTGCTGACCACGCCGGAACCGTCCCAGCTTCCCGCGATCGGTGAAATGTGGTCGACGTCGTGGGCGATCAGTGCCACCGCCTACGGCGCCCTGATCATGTTCGGTGGGATCACCGTCATGTCGTTGGGGACGGTCCAGTCCCGCATCTCGATCAAGGAGATCGCCCCGCGTATCCCGGTGGGTTTCCTCGCGTCCGGGCTGTCGCAGTTCCTGGCCACGAAAGCCATCCAGGGCGCGAACGTGCTGCCCGGCGCGATCCTCGGTCAGGGGCTGAATCCCGACACCGCCGCCGGGCAGCTGAGGAACATCGTCCTCGGGTCGATCGCGCCGACTCCGGGCGGCCTCGGCCGCAGCGTCTTCGTCATCTTTCTCGGCCTGTTTCTCGCCGGCTCCATTGTCGCGCTGCTGTGCACCTACATCGCCCGGATCACCATCGAGGTGGCGCTCATCGGCGCGGCGCCGATAGCGCTGGCCGGGCACGGCCACCCGCTGACCGAGAAGATGGCGTTCTGGTGGTGGCGGGCGTTCTTCGGCTGCCTGGGTATCCAGATCGTCCAGTCGTTCGTTCTCATCGCCTCGTTCAAGGTGTTCTTTACCCCGGGCGGGTTCACCGTGTTCGGCCCGACCCCGGACGGCGTTGTGAACCTGCTGGCCTCGATCACCCTGATCTATTTTCTGTTCCGGATTCCGTTCTGGATGATGCCAAGGATCGGGCACGGCGGCGGGCACGGCATTATCGGCCGGGTCGTGCGCGCCTACATCATCGGCCGGGCGCTGGGCCTGCTCGGGGCCCGGTTCGGACGGGGCGCGGGCCGACGGGCTGGGCGAGGCCGCGGCGGGCGCGGCCGGGGCGGGCGCGGCAGGCCGGGCAGGGGCCGGCCTGGCGGCGGGCCGGGCGGTGGGCCGGCCGACCCGTACGACCACATCGAGGCCGACCCCGACGGGCAGCTGCTCATCCCGCTGACCAGGGTGCCCCGCGTCCGCCGCCCGGGACCGGCGCGCGGGGTACCTCGCCCACCGCGGCAGCCGAATCCGGCCGGACGGTCCCGGCCGCGGCACCGCCAGCTGTCCATCCCGTTCGGCCAGGCCGTCGCCCCCGGCGGGCGTTACCTGCCCCGCGACGGCGGGGCGTGGGTGGACCGCGACGGCCAGCTGCTGCTGCCGTTCGAGGTCGACCAGCCGCACCCACCCAAGGCCCCACAACCCGTGCGGCGTCCGGCCTCGGCGCGGGCCGGCGCGGGCCGGTCTGGTCCCGGCCGGCCGACCCAGCCTCGTCCGGCGCCGAGGGGCCGGCAGCTGGAGCTGCCGTTCGACCCCTACCAGGGCATCCGCCCGGACCGCACCGGCCAGTACGCCCTCCCGCTGGAGGGCCTGCCCCGCACCCCACGCCCCGCCCGGCCGTCCCCACCTGCACCACCGCCGTCGCCATCCCGCCCGACCTCGCCGGCGCGGCCGGTCCCGCCCCTCTACCGGCAGCTGATGTTGCCGAACATGCCCCGCCGCCCCCGCCCACCCCGACCGGAAGGTGATCAGCCGCGATGACGCATCCCGTACGAATTCCCGCCGATGTTGATCGCGAAGATCGGATCATGGCGGGCCTGACCGCCCGGCAGGTGTTGATCCTCGCGCTGACCGCGATCGTGCTCTACCTCGCCTGGGCCGCGACCCGTGCCCTGCTGCCGTTGCCGGTGTTCGCGCTGCTCGCCGTCCCGGTCGCCGCGGGCGCCGGCGTCCTCGTCCTGGGCCAGCGCGACGGGCTGTCCCTCGACCGGATGCTCGTCGCCGCGATCCGCCAACGCACCAGCCCACGACACCGCATCAACGCCCCCGAAGGAGTGATTCCGCCGCCGTCCTGGCTGGCCGCCCGCGCCACGAGCAGCTCCGGTGACCGACGGCCGGCCGCGGGCGGGCAGAGCGCGGCGCCGCTGCGGCTACCGGCCCGCACCGTCACCACCAACGCCGGGGTCGGCGTGATCGACCTCGGGCCGGACGGGCTTGCGGTCGTCGCGGTCGCGAGCACGGTGAACTTCGCGCTGCGCACGCCGGGCGAGCAGGACGGGCTGGTCGCCGTGTTCGCCCGCTACCTGCACTCCCTGACCGCGCCGGTGCAGATCCTCGTGCGGGCCATGCCCGCCGACCTGACCGACCAGATCCGTCAACTCGACGACGCCGCCGACCAGCTGCCCCACCCCGCGCTCGCGCACGCCGCCCGCGAACACGCCACCTACCTGGCCCAGCTCGCCGACGAGATGCAGCTGCTGACCCGCCAGGTCCTGCTGGTCCTGCGAGAGCCGCTCGTGGCGGCCGGCCCGGTCGACGGGCTCGGGGGCGCATCCCCGCTGGCCGCACTGTCCGGCCGACGGGCGGCGGCCCGCGACGCCCGCCGCGCCGGAGCGGCCATCCGACGGGCCGCGCACACCCGGCTCGCCCGCCGGCTCGCCGAGGCGACCGACCTGCTGGCACCGGCCGGGATCGTGGTCACGCCGCTGGACGCGGGCACGGCGACCAGCGTGCTGGCCGCTGCCTGCAACCCGGCCGGCCTGGTGCCGCCGGCCGCGCTCGCGGCCCCCGACGACGTCATCACCGCCGATGTCCCCGAGCCCGTCGACAGCTACTCGGCCTACCAGCCCGACACCGACGACGGCTTCCTGGACGACGCCGGGTTCGACGACCCGGACGCGGCGGTCGGAGCCGGCTATGGCGACCGGTTCGACGACGCCGATGGGGACGGCCCGCTCAACGACCCCGACTTCTGGGACCCGCCCGCCCTGCGCCCGCCGGCCGGGCGTTCCGACGGCGGCTCCCGACGGCCAGCACGACACACGGCGCGCAGGGGACACGCCCGATGAGCAGACGAGCCCGACGCCGGACCTCCGCGCAGGCCCCCAGCCCGTCGACCCGGACAGTGGACGCTGCCGCGGCGGCGTTCGTCCCGGACGCACTCACGATCGCGCCCCGCCACCTGGACGTCGGCGGGGATTACGTGGCCACGATGGCGATCACCGGCTATCCGCGTGAGGTCCATGCCGGCTGGCTCGCCCCGCTGGTGACCTACCCGGGCCGGGTCGACGTCGCCGTGCACGTCGAGCCGATTGACCCGGTCACCGCGGCGAACCGGCTGCGCCGGCAGCTGTCGAAGCTGGAGTCCGGCCGGCAGCTCGGCGACGAGAAGGGCCGGCTGGTCGACCCGCAGGTCGAGGCGGCGACCGAGGACGCCTACGACCTGTCCGCCCGCGTAGCCCGCGGCGAAGGCAAGCTGTTCAGGCTGGGTCTGTATTTCACCGTCCATGCGGCCAGCGAAGCCGAGTTGGCCGACGAGGTCGCCGCCGTGCGGGCGCTGGCGGCCAGCCTGCTGCTGGACGCCAAGCCAGTCAGCTACCGCTCGCTCCAGGGCTGGGTCAGCACCCTGCCCCTCGGCTTGGACCAGGTGCGGATGCGCCGCACCTTCGACACCGCAGCCCTGTCCGCGGCGTTCCCGTTCACGTCGCCCGATCTGCCGCCCGCCGACCCGACCTCTCTGGCTCCGACCGGGGTGCTCTACGGGCTCAACGTCGCGAGCAACGGGCTGGTCCACTGGGACCGGTTCGGCGACGTCGACAACCACAACGCCGTCATCCTCGGCCGCAGCGGCGCCGGCAAGTCCTACCTGGTCAAGCTCGAACTCCTGCGCAGTCTCTACCGGGGCATCGAGGTCCACGTCGTCGACCCGGAAGACGAATACGCCCGGCTCGCCGCCGCGGTCGGCGCCAGCTACCTGCACCTCGGCGCCGACGAGGTGCGGATCAACCCGTTCGACCTGCCGATCCAGACCACCCCCGACGGGCGGCGCACCGCACCGCGCGACGCGCTGGTGCGGCGCAGCCTGTTCCTGCACACCGTTATCGCCGTCCTGGTCGGCCAGCTGAGTGCGGCCGAACGGGCAGCCCTCGACGTCGCGATCACCGCCACCTACCAGGCCGCCGGGATCAGCTCCGACCCGCGCAGCTGGAACCGGCCGGCACCGCTGCTGGCCGACCTCGCCACCACCCTGGCCAGCTCCAACGACCCGGCCGCGGTCGCGCTCGGCGCCCGGCTGCACCCGTTCACCGCCGGGGCGTTCTCCGGCCTGTTCAACGGGCCGACGACCCGCCGCGGCGACGGCCACCTTGTCGTCTACTCGCTGCGCGACCTTGCGGACGAGTTGAAGCCGATCGGGACGCTACTCGTCCTCGACGCCGTGTGGCGGCGAGTCTCCAACCCCGCCGACCGCCGTCCCCGCTTGGTCGTAGTCGACGAGGCATGGCTGCTCATGCGCCAGCCCGCTGGCGCGGACTTCCTGTTCCGCATGGCCAAGTCGTCCCGCAAGCACTGGGCCGGGCTCACCGTGGCCACCCAGGACACCGCCGACGTGCTCGCCACCGACCTCGGCAAAGCGATCGTCACCAACGCCGCCACCCAGATCCTGCTCCGCCAGGCACCGCAGGCCATCGACGAGATCACCGCCATCTTCGACCTGTCCCAGGGCGAACGGCAGTTCCTGCTGTCCGCCGACCGCGGACAAGGACTCCTCGCGGCGGGGGCACAACGAGTCGCTTTCCAAGCCCTGGCCTCGCAGGTCGAGCACCGCCTGGTCACGACCAACCCAGCCGAACTCGCCGCCGACCCCGACAACGCGGCCGACGACGGCTTCCTCGATCTCGCCGTGCCGGACGACCCGACCGATGACAACGGCCAGATCTACCTCGATGCCGCCTGACCAGCACCGCCATCCCGCAGGGAGATCGTAACCATGGATCTGCTCGCCGCGGCGACCACCACGCCGTCGTCGCCGCTCACGATCTATCTGACGGACCCGTGGGGCTTCCTCCACCAGATCTTCGGCCAGCTACGGGGATGGGTGGCGGTGTGGGGCCCCATCGCCGGCCCGCTGCTCACCCTCACCGCCGCCGGCCTGGTTACCTTGCGCCGGCGGCTGCGCCGCCGGTACCAGCAGCAGCTCGCCGCAGGCGCCCGCCTCGTGACCGTGCTGGCCCCGCCCACCGTCGACCCGGCGGGCGCGGGCGCGCTGTGGGCGAACCTGCTCGGCCTGCTCCGGCCCGGCTGGCGGCGCCTGATCGGCCAGCCGCACCTCGTGTGGGAGTACCAGTTCACCGCCGACGGGGTGCGCATCCAGATGTGGGTGCCCGGCGTCGTGCCCGACGGCTTCGTCGAACGCGCGGTCGAGGCGGCCTGGCCCGGAGCGCATACCCACACCACGCCCGCCCGCGCACCATTGCCCGTCGTGGCCCGGCCAGGCCGGCGGCTACTCGCCGCCGGCGGCGAACTGCGCCTCGCCCGCCCCGAAGCACTCCCGATCCGGGTCGACCACGACGCCGACCCGATCCGCGCCCTGCTCGGCGCGCCCGGCAGCCTCGCCCGCAACCAACGGGCGGCGGTCCAGATCCTGGCCCGGCCGGTCACCGGCCGCCGCGTCGCCCGGTCCCGCCGGGCCGCCCGCCGGCTGCGCGCCGGCGGCTCCGCGCACCTGATCGGCGGGCTGCTGGACCTGCTCACCCCCCGCACTGGCCGCACCCGGCAGCGCCGCCGGACGGCTACCACCCCGGTGAAGGTCGACCCGCAGACGTCGCTGGCCCTGTCCGCGGAAGACCGCGCCATCGTCACGAAACAGCGCGGGGCCCAGTACGAGGTCCGTGTCCGCTACGCCATCGCCGCGATCCTCGACGATCACACCGACGACACCACCGCCGCCCAGGTCGCTAGCCAGCTGCGCGGACGGGCGCACGCGATCGCGAGCGCCTACGCGGCCTACGGCGACCACAACTACTACCGCCGCGTGCGGCTGCGCCGTCCCCTGCCCGTCCTCGCTACCCGGCAGTTCGGCCGTGGCGACCTGCTCTCGGTCGCCGAGCTCGGCGCGCTGGCGCACCTGCCGGTCGACGAGGCGACCCCGGGCCTGCAACGCGCCGGAGCGAAGGCGGTCGCCCCGCCGCCTGGCGTCGCCGGGCCCGGCCCGAATGTGCGCCCGCTCGGGCGGACCGATGCCGGGCGTGCGCGTCCGGTCGGTCTGCGGGTCCCGGACGCCCGGCATCACCTGCACGTCCTCGGCGCGACCGGCGCCGGCAAGTCCGAACTGCTCGCCCGCATGACGCTCGACGACGTCGCCGCCCGTCGAGGGGTGGTCAACGTCGACCCGAAGGGCGACCAGATCATCGACATCCTCGCCCGCTACCCGACCGACGCCCTCGACCGCCTCGTCCTGTTCGACGCNGAATCGAACAGCCGGCCACCCTGCCTCAACCCGCTCGACCAGCCCGACCGGGGCCGGGCCGTCGACAACCTCGTCTCGATCTTCTCCCGGGTCTACGCCGACAGTTGGGGGCCGCGCACCGAGGACATCTTCCGCGCCGGCCTGCTCACCCTCGCCGCACAACCCGGCGTCCCGGTGCTCACGGATCTACCGAAACTCCTCACCGACACCGCCTACCGGCACCGGGCATTGGGCGAGATCAACGACGACATCCTCGCCGGCTTCTGGACCTGGTACGAATCCATC
Organism: Frankia sp. Allo2; assembly: GCF_000733325.1. NCBI lineage: Bacteria > Bacillati > Actinomycetota > Actinomycetes > Frankiales > Frankiaceae > Frankia > Frankia sp. Allo2. The sequence goes on along the minus strand of NZ_JPHT01000005.1, from coordinate 6,729 downwards.
TCCGACGCCGCACGCGGCCACGCCGTCGCCCCACTGATGAACAAACTGCGCGGCTTTCTGCTGCGGCCGTTCGTGCGGGCCGCGATCGCCGCCGGACCCTCGACCGTCGACATGGACACCGTGCTGAACGACGGCGGGGTGTGCCTGGTCCGCATCGCCCAGGACGCCCTCGGCGTCGAAACCGCTGCCCTGATGGGCTCGATCGTCGTCTCCGCCGTCTGGCAGGCCNCCNCCCGCCGCGCCCGCCTCCCCCAAGGGAAAAGGCCCGACGCCAGCCTGTACTTGGACGAGGCGCACCATTTCCTCACGCTTCCGTACGCGTTGGAGGACATGCTCGCCGCCGCCCGCGGCTACCGGCTGTCCCTCACGTTGGCGCACCAGAACCTCACCCAGCTGCCTCGGCACCTGGAAGAAAGCATCGGCGCCAACGCCCGCTCCAAGATCTATTTTACGGTCAGCCCGGCGGACGCGAAGCGGCTCGCCCGGCACACCGAGCCCCGGCTCGCCGAACACGACCTCGCCAACCTCGGCGTGTTCCATGCCGCCGCCCGCCTGGTCGTCGGCGGCGAAGAAGCCCCCGCCTTCACGGTCGTGACCGAAAAGCTGCCGCCGCCGGTTCCCGGCCGCGCCGCCCAGATCCGCCGAGACCTGCGCCGCCGCGCCGCCACCCCCGCCGCACCTTCCCCTGCCGGTCCGGGTCCGCGCCCGACCGCCGACCCGCGCCGCGTCGCCTGACGGCGCCCCGCCGCCTCGAAGGAGCGTCCCCGATGGCCAAGCCCTTGCCGCAACGCGCCCTACGCCTCCCGCAGCGTCCCGCCGCCCGCGTCGTCGCCGACGCCAACCATCTCGCGAACCTCACCCCTCACCTCAGCCCCCGCGACCGCTGGATCACCCGGCTCCTTTACGAACACCGGGTCCTGACCACTCATCAGCTCGTCCACGCCGCCTGGACCAACCGTCGCACCGCCAACGAGCGGCTCCTCCAGCTCTACCGCTGGCGTGTCATCGACCGCTTCCAACCCCTGAGCCCCCTCGGCGAGGGCATGCCCCCGGCGCACTATGTCTGCGACGTTGCCGGCGCCGCGATCCTCGCCGCCGAAGACGGCATCGACCTGGCCGCGACCGGTTACCGGCACGACCGGGCACTCGGCGTCGCCTACTGGCCCCAGCTCGCCCACCGCGTCGCGGTCAACGGCTTCTTCACCCACCTCATCGCCCACGCCCGACAGCCCAACCCGCCCGGCACGCTCACCGCCTGGTGGTCCGAGGCTCGCACCCGGGCCGCGTTCGGCGACATCGTCCGTCCCGACGCCTACGGACGGTGGACCAGCCGCGGCAGCGACCTGGAATGGTTCCTCGAACTCGACTGGGCCACCGAGCCGTACGCCCGCCTCGCCGCGAAGATCGACAAATATGGGCGGCTCGCCTCCGCGACCGGCATCACCACCCCGGTCCTGTTCTGGTTCCCCACCATCGGCCGGGAGACCCGCGCCCGCCGCGCGCTGGCCGACGCCGTTGCCGGGCTCGACCAGCCGCACACCGTCCCGGTCGCGACCACCGCGGCCACCCTCGCCCCGCCCGACGACCAGCTCGACCCGGCCCTCGCCCGCTGGCTGCCGCTCGGCGCCAGCCGCCCCGGCCGGCTCACCCTCGATCAGCTGCCCCGGGCCTGGCCCCGTCTGCCGGCACCCGCGCCGGTGTCGGACCGGCCGGATGCCATCTCCGCCGGGTCGGGCCTGCGCCCGCCTGCTCCGATGCCGCCCGCCAAGTACCGGGGGTGAGCGGCCACGACCAAGTACCTCGCCGGCGCGGTCGCCGCCGTCGTCCTGCTCATCGTCATGATGGGGGCCGCCGCCGCTGGGGTGGCCGAACGCGTCCTGTGCCTGCCCGTCGTCGGCTGGTTCCTCGGCTGCTCCAGCGGCGGCAGCCCCAGCCAGACCGCGCTCGACGACATCCCGCCCGACTACCTGAACCTCTACATGCAGGCCGCCGCGAGCTGCCCCGGCCTGTCCTGGACGACCCTGGCGGCCATCGGGAAAGAAGAATCTGATCATGGTCGCAGTCGGCTGCCGGGCGTGGTCAGCGGCGTCAACGAAGCCGGCGCCGGCGGGCCGATGCAGTTCCTCGCCACCACGTTCGCCGACGTCGTCGCCCACCACCAGCTACCGGCCGGCGGCGCGAACCCGCCGTCTCTCTACAACCCCCAGGACGCCGTCTACGCCGCCGCGGCCTACCTCTGCGACAACCACGTCGCCACCGACCTGACCGGCGCGATCTTCGCCTACAACCACTCGGACGCCTACGTCGCGCAGGTCGTCACCCAGGCCACCCAGTACAGCTCGACCAGCGGCTTCGGAGCCGACACCGCGCCGTCCGACGCCGGCTACGCCGCCGTCCTCTACGCCCAGGGCCAGATCGGCATCCCCTACCTCTGGGGTGGAGACGGCCCGGCCGAGGGCGGCTTCGACTGCTCCGGCCTGACCCGCGCCGCCTACCTGGCCGCCGGGATCGACCTGCCCCGCACCGCTCAGACCCAGTATGAGGCCGGCCCCGTGGTCCCGCCGGGAGAACCGCTCCAGATCGGCGACCTCGTCTACTACGGCACCGCCACCAACATCCACCACGTCGCGATCTACATCGGAAACGGCCAGATGATCACCGCTCCAGGGCGGGGCAAAGTAGTGAAAATAGCCCCATACAGGTGGCAGGGGGACGACTATTTCGGGGCAACCAGGCCGGGCACGTAGGGTGCGATTTATTCGCACGGGGTGCAACGTCGGGCTGGAGCATTCCAGCGCGCTCGCCCAGCGCTGTCCGGGCGAGCACGATAGCCTATTTCTCGGATTCATTTTCCTCGCGGGCTCGTCACCGAGCTGCTGCCCAACCCGGAGCCCGCTCGCGGCGTCAGCAGGGCGATCCGGCCGTCCGGGTCGTGGCGCTGCCGTATCCCTGGGCATCGCCTGGCCGTGCCGCACGCGACCGGGCACGTCGGTCCCGTGACGTCACCGGGACAGGAGGATGCAAGGAGTGCGAAATGGGCAAGTCGACGCCGATGGACCGCGAGGCAGCTGACCGGATCAGCGAGGCAGCGTTGCAGGACCCGTGCTCCGACACCGCGCAGAGTGGCTTCGACGTGCGGGCGCAGGAGGCGGCCGACCGCAACGAACAGGACGACGAGTAGGCCCGAAAGGGCTGCGCGTGGCGGCCGAACTGCTCAGCGATGAGCAGCCGCCAGCGGTTGCCCTGATGGCCGTGGCTCACCGACGGGCATTCCGCCGGTGGGCCACGGCAACGGGATCACGGGTAGTAGACGGGTGAGCCTGCGGCCGGGCCCGACCCTTGCCCAAGGATCTCCGTCGGGGGAAGCGCCATGGAGGTTGTCCGTGTCTGCGCGCCCCTCCCGCCGTGCATGGCGGGGGCACGGCAGCGGACGCGCTGCCGGCTGGATCACGGTGCCCAGGTTCAGACGGTGTCGGAGAGGTCCGGGGTGGCGCTCGTCGGGTCGAGCACCTTCCACTGCTGGAGCCTGTCGAGCAGCTGGCTGCGGTCGAGGGTGTAGAGGGTCGCGAGGGTGCGCAGGTCCCCTTCGCGGATCGAGAGGACCCGGCCGGCGTAGTCGCCGCGTTCTCGCTGGATCTCGGCGACCCAGCGGCGCAGCGGGCTGGCGTCGTCGTCGGGCACGCCGGCCAGGGCGGGCAGGTTGAGCACGACGCGCGCCGCCCGCGGCGGGAGGGGGTCAGGCCGTCCGCCGGGCAGCAGCTCGTGGGCGGGGACGCCGTAGAAGTCGGCGAGCGCCGCGAGCCCCTCCACGCTGATCATCCGGTCGCCGCGCTCGTAGGAGCCGACCGCCGCGGTCTTCCATCGGCCACGGGACAGGGTCTCCACCTGCTGGAGAGAACGGCCCTGCTGGGTGCGGATGGTGCGCAGTCGGGCGCCTACCTCGCGGGCGTAGGCGCGGTTCTCACTCGTCGTGGGCATGGTTTCCCTCCTGCGGATGGGTGGGGATGGAGCGACGGCGCCGGAAGGGCCGGGGGGACCCCGAGTCCGTGTGCCAAGGCCGGATTGCGGCGCTCGGGCTGCGGCCAAGAACCGGCGGCAGGTTCGAGGCAGGCTGCGTGCGTCCGAGCACCGCACGTGCCTGTGATCAGTCCGCCGGTCGGGCCGTGCGGCGCCGACCGCGCGGGGGACGGCTGCCGGCTACGCGCGAGGCCAGACGGGTGCGGCGGCGCGGAGTCCCGGCGTCCCAGCGGACGGTCCTCGCGGAGGGCGCAAGTGATGGTTCGAGGTAGCCGCGCGAGCGGACCGGCGCGGAATGCAGTCCTACGGCCAGCTGGCCACGTCGCGGGTGGTATGGGTGCCCACCGTGTCCAGGCTGCCCACGATGCTCGCGCACGTGGACGCGCTCTCGTCGAAGGGGAGATCGTCGTAGGGGTATCGGGGTGCGGCGGTCGGGTCAATGCCATGGTCGGCGGCGCGGGNGGCGCGGGCGACGGTGAAAACGCTGCCGTCGGGATAGTGGTGCTGGTAGGCGTCACAGTCGATCGGCCGGATGGCGGTGGCGCGCAGTCCGGTGAACGTCGCGTGGTAGCCACACAGCCAGCGGGTAGCGGCGTGACGGCTGCCAGCGCGGCGTAGAACACGGACGCCGTCGAGGACAAGCCATCCTGCGTGGGGCCAGCCATGCACGACGCGGTGTTCGATAATCCAGCGGCGCGCCTGATGGCGGGTACGGAACCGCCGGGGGACGTGGTTCTCGGTGTCGTCGAGGTCAGCGAGGAAGCCGTCGTCCCGGGTGCGGATCGTGCCGGCGGGCCGCCAGCGACCTGTCGGGGNGGCGAGGAGAACCCGCCACACCTCGCGGTCGGCCGAGCCCCGACGCCGGCTGTCTCGGCGCAGGCGCGCGGTCGCAAGCGCGACGGCGTGGGCATGGCACCAGGCGTCGAAGTGGGCCTGTGGGACAGTGCCCGCGGCGCCGATCGTGCGCCCGGCGGGGTCGGTGGCGGTGACCAGGCCGGGACCTGTCGATACGGCGGTCAGGCCGTAGCCCGGCGGGGCCCGGTCGAGCGGGTGCAGGGCCGCCACGCTTGCACAGCGCTCACACACGGCTGCGGCGGGGCCAGTCCGGTCCGGGGACAGCGTCCGCTCGCCGAACCTGCGAACGCAGAGGGTTACCTCCGCATCGGGGAGCGTGCAATGGACGAGCCGGGTACGCGAAGAGACTCGAAGCGTCGTGTACCCATCTGGTAGCGGAAAGTCGTCAGATGCTGGCATGGAGATCTCCGAGAGTTAGCGCAGGTGGCGGACGCCGGCCCCCGCGATGCGTCGCCGTGCGAGCGCGACCCGGTGCCCGGCGCACAACGAGGACCGGGAGGCGGTGTCGCCGACATCGGCGCCCACCCTGCGGGCGGTCGGCGGCATGCGGACCGGGAAGATGGGCAGCGGCTCAGAGACAGCGGCAGAGGACGCCCGCTCGCACACGCTGGGACGTGGGCTCCCAGCGCGCCTGGCTGGCGGGCGGGGCACAGCCGCTCGCCGGCTCGCGTCGTCCGGGAGCGCGCTGGCCGCTCAGCGAACGCGCGGAGGGCGAGCCGGCCGAGGCCGGCGGCCCGGGAACGCCCGGTGGGCGGCCCCGGGACAAGGCCAGGCGGGCGCTGGCCTACTCAGCTGGCCTACTCGTCGTCGGTGAGAAGGCGGAGCAGACGGACGCCGGGGAAGCCGTCGGTGGACAGGGCCCGCAGGTGAAACGTGGTGGGCTCGTCGAAGACGGGCTGGCCGCCTGGCTGGCGGGTGTAGGGGGCCCAGCCGTAGTCGACGCCGTCGTCGGCGTCGTAGGCCGTCCAGACCACGCTCTCCTGCTCGCCGTCACGCAGGGGCCGGACGGAGAACGCGTGGGCTTCGAGGCTGCCAGGGACCGTCTCGATGATCTGCGGGACGGCGAAGGTGAACCGGCGGGCGTGCAGGGTGCGGGCGAGCTCGGCCGCACGGGTCTCGAAGCCGGTCCGAGCGGTCTCACTCTGGACGTAGTCATAGTCGGACAGGATCTGGCGGCGGTCCCCGTCGAGGATGACGATCGCCGGATAGTCGGTCATCCGGATGGACTGCTGGACGCGGTCCACGACGTCGGTCACCAGGCTCCAGGTGGCGTCGTTCATCGCGGCCTCCAGCAGGGTCCGGGGAATTTCCGTTCCAGATTCCTTGGCGGTGGAACGGCGGTTGAGGTGTAGCCGGCGCGCGGGCTTGTCCACCGTATGCGGCCATGCACGTCCCGTGCCGCCGGCCGCTGGCTATGGTCCTGGGTTTGTGGTGCAGGTCCTGGCGGACGCGGACAATCTCGCGGCCCGGTGGATGACGGTGACGATGCGGATCGTCGGCGGCTACGGGTGCGCGGTGACGGCCGCGGGCGCGGCCGGGAGGTTGGCGGCGGTGCGCTGGCCGGCGCAGTGCCGGCTGGTGGCTGCCGAGGGCTGGCAGCGCGCGGACCTCGCGCTCGCGGGTGCCTACCGCAGCGACGAGGCGCCGTTGCTGCTGGTAACAGGCGACGGCGACTTCGCGTACCTCGCGAGCCGGCATCCCGGCCCGGTCGCGGTCGCCGGGGTGCTCGTCGCCCGCGCGCTACGGGACACCGCGACCGTGATCGACCTGGCCCGGGACGGCGCCGCCCCGCTGGTGCGCTGGTTGAACCACGTCAGCCCGCGCTGAACCGGCCACGTGCCTGGCGGGGCAGGTCAG
>NZ_JPHT01000004.1:93055-226652 GCF_000733325.1 Frankia sp. Allo2 | reverse complement strand
CTCCCGCACCTTCCCGAACATCTCCGACGACGACGCCTGATAGAACCGCACCCCCGACATGTCGTTACCACCCGCGATCCGCAACGCCTCCAGAACCCGCAGCACCCCCATCCCCGTCGTCTCCCCGGTCAGCTCCGCCTGCTTCCACGACAACCCCACGAACGAGATCGCCCCCAGGTTGTACACCTCGTCCGGCTGCGAGATCTCCACCGCCCCGATCAACGACGGAAGATCCGTCAGATCCCCCTCCAACAACACCACCCCCGGCACCAGCCGCTCCACCGTCGCCACCTTCGGGTTCGACTGCCCCCGCACCAACCCGAACACCTCATAACCCTTCGCGGTCAGCAACTCGCCCAGATACAACCCGTCCTGACCGGTAATCCCGGTAATCAGCGCGCGAGGCACGTCGAATCCTTTCGTCGAAAAAATCTTCGGCCGGGTTCCCAGCTATTCAGGAACCCAGCCGGGCCGGGCTTCGCGGTACCTCGGCACCGAGCGCGTCAGCGGCCGCGAGGGTCGCCCGGCTCGAGGCGAGCAGCTCCGCGGTGACACCGGTGTCGCTGCCGCGGCACATCCGCAGGAAGGCCGCCGCGGCGGCGTGATGCCCCTTGTCCTGCGGCCCCTTCCAGGTGGAACGTCCATCGATCACCAGTTCGCGGTAGTCGTCGATGCGGACGTGCCGGCTGCCCGCCAGCGCCTCGAGGTGCTCCTTACGCACTCCGCGGGGACGGGCGGAACTGTAGGAGATGGCAGACAGGGAACCGTCGGCATGCCGGAGCGTGACCGCCACATCGGGAGCAAGCAACAGCTCGGCCTCCCGCCCGGCGAGCGCCGTCACCGTGTCCACCTCGCTGCCGGCGAGCGCGGCACAGGTGTCGACGAAATGGCAGACCTCACCGAGCAGCCGGCCACCCTGGACCCGGTCGTTGTACCAGTGGTCGGCCGGCACCGGCCCGGCGGCGATCCGATAGCTCAACGTNAGAGGACCATCCCGGTCGGCCAGCGCCGCGCGAGCTGCGGTGACCGCCGGGGAAAAACGCCGGTTGTATCCGACGACAAGCACCCCGCCGCCGGTCGCCGCCGCCTTCTCCACCCGGTTGAGCTCGTCGAGGCTCAGCGCGAGCGGCTTCTCGCACCATACGTGCCGACCGCGTTCCAGGGCCCGGGCGGCGAGGTCGGCATGCGTCGCATGCGGCGTCGCGATGACGACCACGTCGACGTCGTCGTCGTCCAGCACGGCGTCGGCGCCGGCCACCGCCCCGGCGAACCCGTGCCGGTCCGCGAAGGCCCTGGCCGACCGGCCACCGGCGGAGGCCACCGTGACCAACTGGTCAAACCCGGCCGCCCGGAAGGCGGGCAGCAGAACCGATCCGGAGAACGTCCCGGCCCCGATCCAGCCGACCCGGCTGCCCCGACGTCCCGCTGGGGCGGATCGCTGGCGGGGCACCCGCGGCCGCGGGCTGACCGACCGGTCCCGGGTCGGGCCCGCGCTGTGCGCCAGTGCAGCCCCGGCCACCGCGGACCCGACCCGTTCGGACCCGACCCGTTCGGACCCGACCCGTTCGGACCCGACCCGTTCGGAGGCAGCCGACGCCGGGTAGTCGAAACGGATCCCCAGGTACGGCTCGCTGCGGGTGGCGACGATCTCGTAGGCCCGCGGCGCCGCGTCGATCGGAAAGGCGTGGGTGACAAGATCATCAACTCGCAGCCGGTCGGCCGCGAGCAGGTCGAGCACGGCCTCCTGGTTGCGTCCCTCGGTCCAGCGGACCTGCCCGGCCGGGTAGTCAACCCCCCACTCCTCGTAGCCACGCTCGTACCGGCCCGGTCCGTAGGAGCGGGCGAAGCGCAGCGTCAGCTCCTTGTCGTAGAACGGCGCGCGAAGCAGGCCCAGTCCGACGTCACCCACCACGACCAACTGCGCCCGGTCCCGGGCCAGCGCGGTGGCCCGCATGACCGGTTCCGCCGAGCGACCAGCGGCGCAGATGAGGACCGCGTCGGCACCACGGCCCCGGCTCCATGCGCGGACCGCGGCGGTGGTGGCCTCGCCGGACTCCCGCAGCGCACGGACACCGCTCGCCTCGGCGGTGACCAGCGGCAGATCGGCAAGGTCGATGCCGGCGACGTCACATCCGCTGGCGAGCCCGAGCCGGGCTGCGAGCTGACCGACCAGCCCCAGCCCGACGACCACCACCTTCGCCCCGGGGCCCACCTCCGCCAGGCGCAGCCCGTGCAGGGCGATAGAGCCGATCGTGGCGAACGCCGCCGCCCCCGGGTCGACCCCGCCCGGCACCCGGGCGCAGAGCAACCCGGGAACGGCCTGGAACTCGGCGTGGTTGGCGCGCCCGGCCCCACCCGTGGCGACGAGGTCACCGGGGCGGATGCGGTCAACCGCGGAGCCCACCTCGACGACGCGANCACATCCGCTGTAGCCGAGGGGAACGTCGGCGCCGAGCCGGTCCCGGACCGAACGCGCGGCCGGGATGAGACCGTCGGTCCTCGCCTTCTCCGCGACCTTGCGGACAAGGTCCGGGCGGGCCCGCGCCTTGGTCAGCAGCCCGGAGCGGGCGAGCGTGGTAACGGCACGTTCCGTGCCGGCGGACACGATCGTCGCAACGGTCGCCACCAGCACCTCGGTCGGACCGATGACCGGCACGGGAACGTCGACGACGCGCACCGCCCCGCCGGACGCCGCCTGTACCACCTGCTTCACCACGCCACCTGCTTCACCACGCCACCTGCTTCACCACGCCACCTGCTTCACCACGCCACCAGGGCGCCGCCGCGCCGGCCGACGGTCGGCGCCGGCAGGTGGACCCGCACCCACGCGCGGACCCGTACCGGCGTGTCGGCCCGAGTCTTCGGTACGACCGGGGGAAGTGAGGGCGTCGGGGGCGCCCACGCTCGCATCATGCTGCGCAGTGTAGTTGATGCATTACATTCAGCGATGAACATCGGCCTCGCCCATTCGAAGTGTCAGACCCGGAGGAACGGCATGCTCGAAGCGTCGGCCGCCGCGTGCATCGTCACCCTCGCGGCGACCCCGATCGTCATCGTCGGCATGCGTCGGATGGCGGCGATCGACGAGGTCACCGCGCGGTCCTCGCACCAGGTCCCGACCCCGCGTGGCGGCGGTATCGCAGTCGTCCTCGGGCTGTTCGCGGGCATCGGCCTGGCGGTGTGCATCCCTGGGCCCGGCGACGCCCGCGACCTGCTGTCGTTGACCATCGGCATCGCCCCGTTCGGCCTGATCGGACTCGTCGAGGACCTCAGCGGCATCGCTCCGCCGCGCCGGCTGGCCCTGCACGTCACCGCGGCCGTCGTCGCGGTGACGGCGGTGCGCGGGGCGGTGCTCGACGACCCGGTTCCGAGCGGCACAACCGTCCTGCTCGTCACGATCATCGCACCGGTCTGGATCACCGCGTTCGTCAACGTCTTCAACTTCATGGACGGCATCAACGGCATCTCGGTGACGACGGCGGTCCTGGCCGGGGCGGCGTTCACGGTGCTCGGAGCCGTCCAACACGTGGACGCGATCACGACCGGCGGTGCTCTCACGGCGGCCGCGGCGCTCGGTTTCGGCCCGTTCAACTTTCCTCGGGCCCGCATCTTCCTCGGGGACGTGGGCAGCTATTCGCTGGGAGCCGCGATCGCGCTCCTGGCGGTGCGGGCGGTCCTGGCGGGAATACCGGTGGAGACCGCCTTGGCACCGACGGCGCTGTACCTGGCCGACACCGCCTGGACTCTGCTACGCCGGGTGCGGGCGAAGGAACAGTGGTACCTGCCCCACCGCACCCATGCCTACCAGCGACTCACCACCGCCGGGTGGTCACACACCCGGGTGACCGGGCTGGTTGGCGTCCTGACGGCGGTCCTCGTCGCCTTGGGATTCGCCGCGGACGGACCACTGCCCGTTCGCCTGCTCGCCGACACGGCGGCCGGGCTGGTGCTCCTCGGGTACCTGAACGCTCCACAGCGCGTCGCGGCGGGACGGGACTCCGCCCGCCACTCGCGCGCCGTTCCCGCCCGCCCGCACCCGTCCCCCATGCCGGCCGCGTCCCCCATGCCGGCCGCGTCCCCCACACCGGCCGCGTCCCCCACACCGGCCGCGTCCCCCACACCGGCCGCGTCCGGAGTCGCGGCGATCCCGTCGCAACGCCGGCCGACGAACCCGGACAGGACAGACCGGACCGACGGGACCCGGCCACTGGGGGATGCCGGTCGAAGCCACTGATCGGCTCGTACCCCGCGACCGCCAGGCGGCCGACAACGACGACGGATGGCAATGAGATCGATACGAAGCGCGACACACGCGATGCGACATCGCCTACGTTTAGTCACTCACAGAATACAATACATTACTCATGGTGAAGTATGTAAAGGGCGACTGGAGGTCGAGGTCGGTGGTCCCCTCTCCTGTCCGGTCGCGCGTCCTGCTGGTGACGCACTACTTCCCCCCGGAGACCGGAGCTCCCCAGTCCCGGTTGTCGGAGACGGCACGCGCGTGGGCGGCGAACGGGCTCGACGTCACCGTACTCACCGGCATGCCGAACCACCCGACGGGCAAGATCCCTGCCGCCTATCGCGGCGCCTGGCTGCGGACCGAGCGGGTCGACGGGTACCGCGTCGTACGCACCTGGCTCTATGCCACTCCCAACGAGGGGATCGCCCGCAAGACCCTCGGTCATCTGTCGTTCATGGTCACCAGCGTCCTGCTCGGCGGCCGGCCCGCCGGCCCGGCCGACGTGGTGGTGGTGTCCTCGCCGACCTTCTTTCCCCTCGGCTCGGCCTGGCTGCTCGCCAGGCTGCGCGGCGCCCGGCTGGTTGTGGAGGTCCGCGACCTGTGGCCGGCCATCTTCGAGCACCTCGGCGTCCTCACCGACCGGCGGGTCCTCGGCGTTCTCGAACGCCTCGAACTCGCCGCCTACCGGGCCGCCGACGCCGTTGTCACGGTGACGGAGGGGTTCCGGGAGGACATCGTGCGACGAGGCATCGCGCCGCGCAAGGTGCACGTGATTCCCAACGGCGTGGACCTCCGCCGGTTCCACCCGACGACCGCGGCCTCGGCCGACATCCGGGCCTGGCTGGGCGCCACCGACGGCGACACCCTCGTGCTCTACCTCGGCGCCCACGGCATCTCGCACGGACTGACCTCGATCGCCGACGCGGCCGCCCGGGTGACCGGCCGGCCGATCCGGTTCGCCTTCGTCGGTGAGGGGGCCGAGAAACGCAGGCTCGTCGGGCACGTCGAGAGCCTGGGACTGGCCAACACGGTGCTGCGCGACGGGGTTGCCCGCGAGGAGGTACCCGCCGTCGTCGCGACCGCCGACATCTGCGTTGTCCCACTGCGGGACGTGCCGATGTTCGACACGTTCATCCCATCGAAGATGTTCGAGTTCCTCGCCGCGGGCCGCCCGGTGATCGGGGCGGTCCGCGGCGAGGCGGCCCGGATCCTCCTTGCCGCCGGGCAGATGGTCGTGCCCCCCGAGGACTCGGCCGCGCTGGCGGAGGCGATCCTGGTCCTGGCGGCGGACCCGGACCGCCGGGCGCGGATGGCCCGCGGCGGGCGGGCGCACGTCGAGGCCCACTACGATCGCGACGATCTGGCCCGCCGGTACCAGACGCTGCTGTTCGACAACGCACCGTTCCCGGCGCCGCCTCCACCGACGACCCTTTCCCCACCGGTGCAGGTACCTGCACCGGTACCTGCACCGGACGTGGTCGCATGAGGTTCCTCATCACCGGTGGCACCGGTTTCCTCGGAAGCCGGGTGGTCGACCGGGCGCTCGCGGACGGACACCGGGTCGTCGGGCTGGCGCGCAGCGACGCGGCGGCGACGAAGCTGCGCCGACACGGCGCGGGGACTGTGCGCGGTGACCTCGACGATCCGGCGACGTTGCTCCCGGCGTTCCGCGAGGCGAACTGCGAGGCGCTGATCAACATCGCCTCACTCGGGTTCGGCCATGCGGAGACGATCGTGACCGCCGCCCGTGCGGCCGGCATTCGCCGGGCCGTCTTCCTTTCCACCACCGGGATCTTCACCACGCTCGATCCACCCTCGAAGCGGATCCGGGTAGCGGCCGAGGGGACCATCGCGGCGAGCGGGCTGGACTGGACGATCATCCGACCGACGATGATCTACGGGGGTCCCGACGACCGGAACATGGCCCGGCTGCTGGCGCTGCTCCGGCGCGTTCCGGTGCTGCCGGTCCCCGGCGGGGGGCATCATCTGCAGCAGCCGGTGCACGTCGAGGACCTGGCCCGCACCGTGCTGCGCGCAACGACGACCGCGGCGGCGATCGGACGCGCCTATGACGTCGCCGGGCCGGAGGCATTGACGTTCCGGCAGGTCGTGATCACGGCCGGCGCCGCCGTCGGCCGGCGGGTGATCTGCGTGCCCGTGCCGGTCCGCCCCGTCATCGCCGTGACCCGCGCCTACGAGCGGCGGGTGTCCTCGCCAAGGTTGAAGGCCGAACAGATCGCCCGGCTCATCGAGGACAAGGCGTTCGCGATCGACGCGGCCCGCCGCGACCTGGACCATCGTCCGCGGCCGTTCGCGGCCGGTATCGCGGCGCAGGCCACCTCATCACCCTATCGGGTGACCCCAAGCCGCTCTCCCGACCGAACGGAGACCCGGATGTTCCGGATCGACCAGGCCACCCAGCTGCTCCAGGACCTCCAACGGATCGCCAGGGTGGCTGGTCCCCCGACGGCGCTGCGCTTCGGTGCCGCCGTGGCCCGGCATGCTCCGACCATCCGCCGGGCGGGCAACCTGGATGCCGCCGACCGGGCGATGGCCACCGGCGGCCACACCTACCGGCCGCTGCCCGGGGTGACGGTCATGTTGCCCGGCACCGCGTTCGGCGGCGCGCGCGAGATGTACTGCCGCGGGGTCTACCACGCCCTCCCCGGGTACGCGCCGGCGGCCGGCGAGGTCGTCGTCGACCTCGGCGCAAACCAGGGCCTGTTCTCGGTGCTCGCGGCGCGAGCGGGCGCCGATGTGATTGCCGTCGAGGCGCAGCGCGGGTTCGCCCCCGCCTTCATCAACCATGCCGCCGGCAACGGTGTGTCGAACCACATCCAGCTGCTCCACGCCCTGGTCGGTCCGACCGCCGGCGTGTTCGCCGATCCGCGGGCCCGCCGGAACGCGACACACTGGGACGGGGACGTCGACGTCCTCACCATGGCAGAGGTGTTCGAGGCTGGCGGGGNCGACCAGGNCGACCTCGTCAAGCTGGNCATCGAAGGCTCCGAGTTCGCCCTGTTCGACGAGCCTGGATGGCTGGACGCGGTTGGTCGGATCGTGATGGAGGTGCACACCGGGTTCGGCGATCCCCGTACGCTCGACGACCTGCTGGTCCGGCACGGCTTCGAGGTCACTCTGCTCGGTAACGACCTGGTGCCGACTGCCCATCTGGGCGACGCGGCGTCGGGCTACCTCTACGCCCGCCGGACCCGATCGACGACCCGGGCCATCCGCGGGTCCGCGCAGCCCGACGGTCGCCCGGTGTCGGTACCCGGCAGCCGCCCGTCATCCGAGCCCGGTTTCGTCGACGACCCCGCACCGCGGGGTGTCTCGGCGTGAGGCCGATGTCCAGCACCCACCCGATCCTGGTCGACTGTGCCGGTGCCCGGATGGGCGGGGCATTGCGGTTCCTGACCGAACTGGACGGTTACCTGAGTTTTCGGCCGGGCCTGCAGGTCCATCTGGTCGGCCGAGATCGCCGGATCGGACCGGGCTGGCTCGCCCGCCGGGAGCGGCCTGGGCGGTACGCGCGCGCGATCGCCCTCAACAACGTCGGCTTCCTCGCGACCCGCGGCGAACGGTGGGTCCTGCTGCGCAACGTGCTGCACTTCCTGCCGGCGGAGGAGGCCCGGCGGCTACCCGGCGGCCTGCCCGACGGCGTGGCACGGACAGCACGTCTCGTGCGGCTGTTCGCCCGTCGTGCGGACGTGGTCGTCGTACCGACGACCACGATGGCGGACCGGGTTCTCACCATACTTCCTAGCCTGTCCGCCAGGCTGGTGGTCCGGCCCCATCCGCTGTCCCCCGATCCGACCCCTCCCCAGGCCCGTACGCCGGGCCGGTTTCTGTGTCCCGTGTTGTTCGCGCCGTTCAAACCGATGGGGCACTTGCTCCGCATGGTCGATGCCGCCGCGACCCGGCTTCAGGAGGAGATCGGAGCCCACCTCGCGATCACGGTCACCGCGACCGATCGCGAGGCCCACGAACACGGCCTGTCCCACTGTCGGACGCTGCGGTTCGTGGGCCGGCTGACGCCGGCCGAGCTGCGGGCCCACCAACGCGATGCCGGCGCGTTGCTGCAGCCGACGACGATGGAGTCCTTCGGCTACCCGCTCGCCGAGGCACGGCTCGCCGGGATACCCGTCATCGCCCGCGACACCTCACACAACCGCGAGGTGGCCGGCCCGGTTCTGGTGCCGTACTCCCGGGAGTCGGCGGATGATCTCGCCGTGGCGCTGCGCACGGCGCTCACGTTCACACCACGGCCCGAGACGGGAAACCCCTTCGATCCGACGCGTTACTTCGACTGGTTGCTCGACGCAGGAGAGAGCTCACCGTGACGACGCAGACCCACCGAATCCCGCCGCGCCAGGGCCCGTCGTTCCCCGCGGCACCACCGGCCGCACCAGAACCGGCAACGCCAGCACCGGCCGCGCCAGAACCAGCCGCGCCAGAACCAGCAACGACGCGAACCCCGCGCCGAGCGAACTGGCCGACCCCCTATGACACCGCCGCCCCCGCCGGATCGACACAGCCACAGCCGGCGCCGGGATCGGTTCCCGTCACCGCGATCATCCTCGCCCACAACGAGGCACCAAACATCGTCCGGGCGATCAGGTCCGCCGGTTGGTGTCGACAGGTCGTCGTCGTGGACTCGGGTTCCACCGACGGCACCGCGGATCTGGCCCGCGCCATCGGTGCGACCGTCTGGCACGAGCCCTGGCGTGGGTTCGCCGGCCAGCGGCAGTGGGCGATGACCAACCCGGGGATCGCCCACGACTGGGTGTACTTCCTCGACAGCGACGAATGGGTGTCGACCGCGCTCGCCGCCGAGATCGCCGCCCGGCTGGGGACGGCGGACTGCGCGGCCTACAGCCAACGACGCCGGCTGGTGTTCGAAGGCCGCTGGATCGCGCATTGCGGGTGGTACGCGAACAGCTGGCAGGCGCGGCTGCTCGATCGGCGGGTGGCGTACTTCGACGCCGCCGTCACCTACAGCGAACGGGCCGTGGTCACTGGTGAGGTCGGACGGCTGTCCGCCGACCTGATCGACGAGGACCACAAGGGACTCGCCGCCTGGCTACGCAAGCACGTGCGCTACGCCGAACTGGAGGCGGCGCGCCGCGTGACGCAGCCCGCTGTCCGGGAGCGGTTGGCGCGGGTCCGCGAGGAGGTGCGCCGGCCCACCGGGTCGACCCGACCGCTCACCCGGACCATCGCGAGGGACGTGATCTTCCCGCTGGTTCCGGCCAAGCCGGCGGTCCTCTTCTGCTACATGTACCTGCTACGGAGCGGATGGCGGGATGGGCGGCAGGGGCTGCTGTTCTGTCTCTACTACGCCTGGTATGAGCTCACGATCGGCGCACTGACTCGGTCCGTTCACCGGTGACCGCGTCGGTTCCGCTCGGTCGCTACCTGCGCACCACCGCGGGACTGCGACCGGTCCAGCTCGGTGCCCGTGTCCGGCTGCGCGGGCAACGGGCCGTCCTGAGTCGCCACCCGGGCCTGGGCGAGATGCTGCTGCGCGGCAGGCCGCCAGCGGAATCCTGGCCGATCGGGTTCCTGCCGTTCGACGGCAGATGCCCGCCGGCTCGGCCGATGTTCGACGAGATCGTCGCGGGCCGCCTAACCCTGCTCGGTCACTCCCGCGATCTGTGTCCCCGGGACTCCAACACTCCCGCTACTGGAACCCCCGTACCCCCCACCCCCACGACCGGCGCCGCCGCGGGGGCCGGCGCCGCCGCGGCCCCCGCCCGATGGGACTGGAGGCAGGCCGACGCTCCGCTGCTGTGGCGCTACCATCTGCACTACTGGGACTGGGCATGGGCATTCACCACCGAGGCTGTCCAGGGGCCCGCGATGTTCGCCCGGCTGTATCTGGCCTGGCGGACCTCGGTGGCCCTGGGCGATCCGGTTGCCTGGTCGCCCTACGTCGTGTCACTCCGGGCCTGGACGCTGTGTGCCTTGTGGCCCCGGCTCGCGCGGGGAACGCCCGCCGAGATGGCGGTCCTCGCCGACCTCGGCGTCTGCCGGTCCTTCCTGCGCACTCATCTGGAGACCGACGTCGGCGGGAACCACCTGCTGAAGAACTACAAGGCGCTGATCGGGCTGGCGGTCGCCGATGACGACGCCCGCGGCCGCCGACGATGGGTCGACGCGCTGCTGCGCGAGCTCGATCGGCAGGTCCTCAGCGACGGTGGACACTACGAGCGCTCCCCCACCTATCACTGTCAGGTGCTGGCCGACCTCGACGACGTCGCCGGGCTGCTCACCGCGGCGGGCCACGTGGTGTCCGGCGCCCTGCTCGACGCGGCCGGCAGGATGCGGGCCTGGCTGACGGCCGTACTCGGACCGGACGGCGTGGTTCCCACGCTCAACGACGGGTTCGCGGTGCCCGCCGAGGCTCTGCGGCTGCTTCTCCCGGCTCCGGTAAGACCGACGCCGATCGCAGTCCAGGGTCCGGGTCCCGTTCCGATCCCGGCACCGCGCCTGGCCGAGATGCCCACCTCGACGTCGCAGTCGACCGTGGGGACCGTGCCCCGTCCGCGGACGCCCGCATCTGACCGGGCCGACGCCCTTCTGCTGGTCGACAGCGGTCTCGCCGTGCTGACGGCTGGACCGTGGCATCTGCTCGCCGACGTGGGCCTGCCCTGTCCCGAGGACCTTCCGGCCCACGCCCACGCCGACACCCTCGCGTTTCTGCTCTGGCACGACGGCCGGCCGCTCCTGGTGGATACCGGGACCTCGACCTACGCCCCCGGACCGGATCGGGACGCCGAACGCGGTACCGCCGCCCACTCGACCGTCATCGTCGATCACGCCGACTCGACCGAGGTCTGGGGCGCGTTCCGGGCGGGCCGCCGGGCCCGTCCCACTCTTGTCACGATGTGCCACCACGAAAACGTGGCGACGTTGGCCGCCGGCCATGACGGCTACCGCCACCTTCCCGGGCGACCCGTGCACTGGCGGACGTGGCGACTCGACCCGAGTGGGTTGTCCGTCGACGATCGGATCACCGGGGAGGGCCGCCACCACGTCGAGGTGCTGTTCCACTTCGCCCCCGGGGTGTCCGTCACCGCCGCGGCGGCCGATACCAGGCGAACCAGTACCACCTCGATCGGGACCACCTCGATCGGGACCAGCCGGAACGCGGCCACCCGGAGCGGGGCCACGGATGCGCTCACGGTGACCACCTCCCAGGGGCGGCTGGTCCTGCGGGCCGGCGGACCGGGGCGGTGGGTGGTGCGCTCCACCCGCCGGGCGGTCGGATGGAGCCGTACGGTGCCGGCGTACACCGCCGCGTACGTGATCGATGCCGAGCTGCCTGTCGCGGTACGCACCACGGTCGTCCACGAAGTCCGCTCCGGCGGCCCGCGCTCCGGCAACCTGCGCTCCGGCGACACGGAATCGTCGCCCGCCCGCCTCTGACGCACACCCGGACCTGACCCGCCCCGGTCGCACCGAATCACCACGAAACCGAACAAACTTCCCGACGGGAGAACACCGTGCCGACCCTGTCCGTCCTACGCCCTCTCGCGGAACGGCTCACCCACCATCTGGTGGTGGCCCGCCGCCTGCCGCCTCCCTTCCAGGCGACGCGCATCTACGTCTCTTCCGAGGCGGGTCTGAAGTATCTGCGCCCCAGTCTCGCCGCCGTCGATCCGGTCCTGACCGACCTGGTCGGCGAGGTCGTGCGCCCCGGCCACGTGGTCTGGGACATCGGCGCGAACGTGGGACTGTTCGCCTTCGCCGCCGCGTCCGCCGCGACGTCGTCCGGCACAGTCGTCGCGGTCGAGCCCGACACCTGGCTGGTCGGGATGTTGCGCCGGTCGCAGACACGGTCACCACGCCACGGCGGATCATCGGCCACCGATGGCCGCGCCACGGTGAAGATCCTGCCCGCCGCGGTCGGTGCGGCCCCGGGGATCAGCACGTTCCACATCGCGAGTCGCAACCGCGCGACCAGCCATCTGGACGGATTCGGCAGCAGCCAGACCGGCGGCACCCGCGCGGCACAGCTCGTGCCGACCTTCACCCTGGACGGCCTGCTCACCCATTTCCCGGCACCGGACGTCGTGAAAATCGACGTGGAGGGGGCCGAGCACGCGGTCCTCAGCGGTGGGCGCCGGCTTCTGGGCGACATCCGCCCGACCGTGATCTGCGAGGTCACCGGACGCAACGCCGAGGCCGTCGGCGACCTGCTGCGCGGGCACGGGTACCGCATCGTCGACGCGGAGGTTCCGCCGCCGGCCCGGCGGCCCCTGACGGCGGCACCCTGGTCCACGTTGGCCGTGCCAGACGTCCCGCCCTCCACCCCGCGACCCGCGTCCGGGCAGGTTCCCGAGCCCCTGGTGCGCGCATGAGGACCACGGCGGTCATCGTCCACTGGGGGCCGACCGGGCCGACGATGGATCTGGCCGCGCAGCTGGCGGCGATGCCTCAGATCAGCGAGGTCGTCGTGGTGGCGAACGACCTGCGAGGACGACCCGACGGCCTCGGGGAAGAGACGGCCTGGCTCGTCCCCCCCGGCAACCTCGGTTTCGGCGGCGGCTTCCGGCACGCGTGTGACGCCTATCCGGCCACCGACTGCTATCTCCTGCTCAACAATGACGTCCAGCTCGTGCCGGCCACCGTCGACGCCTGTCTGGAACTACTGTCCCGCCCGGGCGTGGGCATCGTCGGACCCACTCTGGTCAACGCCGACGGTCTGCATCCGGGCTTCGCCGGGCTCACCCGCGTCTTCACCGTGCCGCGCGCCCGCCGGACCCCCACGGACCACGCCGATGACGTGCCGTGGGTCACCGGCGCGATCACCTTTGTCAAGGCCGAGTGTCATCGGCAGGTGCCGATGGCCGTTCGGTACTTCCTGTACTACGAGGACGTGGATCTCTGCCAGCGCGCTCGGGCGGCCGGGTGGCGTGTCCTCGTCAGTCCGGCCCAGGCCTGGCACACCGGTGGGGGGACGGTACCCGGCAACGGCTACACCTACTACACGGTGCGCAACCGGCTGTGGTTCGCCCGCATCCACGGCCGCCCGCGGCAGGTGGCGCTGGTGACCGCCTGGCTGCTCCTGGCGGTGCTGCCCCGGGTCGCCGTGTCCGAGCTGGTGCGCCGGCGCGGAATCGTCCGCGTCCACTGCGGCCTGCGCGGCGTCGTGGACGGTCTCGCCCGCATCCCCGACATCGACCAGACCCTGCCCGGGGAACCCCGGGCGTCCCGGTGGAGTACGTGGACACGCGAGGCCCGCTCCGTCCCGCGTCCTCGCCCGGCCCAGGACCGGCCGATCGGTCCGTCGGACCCCGCGGGGGGAGTCGACCGGCGGGAGAAGGCTGCCGGCACGGGGGAGCTCACCCGTCCCGGCTGAGCGTGACCACCACTCCGTGGCGGTCGACCACCTGGAAGCCCAGTCCACGCGCGGCGTCGAGCAGGTCCGCCGCGGTGACGGGCCGTCCCTCGAAGGTCGTGTCGTGCATCTCGAACACCGCTCGACGGCACCGGTCCAGCGCGCCCGGATCCCCCAGCAGAAACGACGCCTCCGCACCCTCGATGTCGCTGACGAGGTCGAACTCAGCGATCCTCTTGCGTACCAGCAGGTCCCGAAGCGTGGCCGCCGGAATGGTGACGGTCCGCCGTGACGCGTCGTCCCACAACCGGGAACCGAGGTTGTTCCCGACGAGGGCGAACGCCACCGGACCCACGGCCTGCGTGATCGCCCTGTTCTCCACGTCCAGGGTGATGTGCCCGGCGTACGCGGCCAGGCGTCGCGTGAGGCCCTCGATGAGGTGGGGATTGGCCTCCACACACACCAGCCGCGAGCCGGGTGCCAGCCGCGAGGCGATATGCGCGCTGGTGATGCCCAGACTCGCACCAAGTTCCACGACGGTGCCCGAGGTCGTGAGATGACGGCGGATCATCCGGATCTCGGCCCCTTCGTACAGCCGCCAGAACAGCGCCGCCCGCGCCTGCGGGGTGAAGTCGCGGTCAGCCACGTCGAAACGCAGCCCGTGGTTGGGGACCCGGTTGCGGGTGGCCGCCGCGATGACCGTTCCCACCGCCGGGGACGTCAGGGCACCGGCGATCGAGATCTTGGTTCGGTAAAGAACATCACTGGCGTCCATAAGCAAGATTTTTTCCCTTCGTTGCGGGCCGGGCGCCACCGTAGGCGAAGCGTGCCGTCAGGAACAGCACGGCCAGCTGGATGGGCAACGCCGCGAGGAGGTCCCCCACGCTGCTCTCGGAGTTGACCAGTTGGAGGAAGAGCGGAACGAAGATCACGATGTAGCGTAGATCCTTCATCGGGTCCCACGCCTCGTCGATCAGTCGGAAACCGGCGCCCAGTAGTGCCATGCCGACCAGCAGGGGAAGCAAGCCCCCGTGCAGATAGAGGTCGGCCTGGGGGGAGACAGCGGCCGCGGAGTAGATCCGGGCGTTCCCCGAGAGGTACTGCTGTTTGAACTCGTAGCCGGTGGCCCTGATCGGTTTGTCGGGCCAGACCGCCCGGGGCACGGCGGTCAGGACGGGAGCCAGGAACAGCTCGTTGATGTCCCGGTAGGGAACGATGTCGGGAGACAGCTGGACGACGATGGCCAGACTGTCGATGCCTCGCATCCGCGAGGTCAGGTACTCCAACGGTGACTCCCCGGGGCCTTCCCCCGCGGGGGCGTCCCCGGACAGCGTCCGGCCCAGCACGGTCGGCGCCATGGACACCGCCGACCGAGCGTCCATGGTGTGGCTCTGGCCGCGTACCTGGGCCCGGTAGGAGGCGTTGTAGGGAATCAGCACGAGGACGAAGATGGCGGCGGCCGCGACGATCCACCGCATCGGAAGCCGGCCGCGGGCGACGGAGAACGCGATCAGCACTCCCCACACGCTGGTCGCGAACACCCCCTTCATCCCGCTGGCGACAGCGAAGAGGATCTCGACGGACAGCAGGGCGACGAAGGTCCGCCGACGCCCCCCGCCCCCGTCTTCCCTGCCCCGGGCCAGATCGACGGCGGCGATGAGCAGGGCGGACATCCCGAGGCCGCCGAGCAGGGTGAGCGGCTGGGCGTAGGCACTCGCCTCGGAGACCTTCTGGGACGCGTCGCCCAGGTAGGCATACTGGCCCAGGAGAATCTGCAGGACCCGGGCCGCCACCGAGATCCCGCACAGGATCCACAGCACGCTCCGGTCGCGCAGCCGGGTACCGGTCCCGGGCGCCGCCGCGGTGGCAAACCGGGTGGCCGCGCGCGTCACCAGCCGGCCCGGGCCGAGCAGGTATCCGCAGGTCCACAGCGGCAGGGCGAGGCTCGCCAGGGCGAGTGCCCGCAGCACGCCGTCGAGATGGATCTGCGGAGTGTCCAGCTGGGGGGTGTGCCAGACCAGTGACACCAGCCCGAACGACATCCCGGTCCACAGCAGGTACCAGGGGCCGAGACGGAACAACCCCAGCCCGTAACCACGCCCCGCTCGCGCACCGACCAGGAGCAGCGCGGCGAGGCATTCGAACGTGAACGCCACCGAGCGCAGGACCACCCGGTCGGGCTCGGACGGCAGCCGGAGCGCCTCGACGAACCACGGCACCACGCCGACCATCACGATCATCAGCCACAGCAGCGGCGGACGGCGGACGGCGTGGGCAACCCTCCCACCCGGCACGGCCGGGGCGATCACCACGGCGCACCCGAGGGGATCGGCGAGGCGTCGCCGGCAGGCGTACCTGAGTGGCGCCGCGGACATCCCGCGAGCGGGCAGGCGGCCCGGGACGTCCGCCAGCAGAGAGTTCGCCAACAGAGAAGATCAGGCATGCCCGAACCTCACGCCGTCCGGTCGCGGGGCAGCGGCGTACGCCGCAGGGTGACGGCGACCTGTTCGAAACGCTCCCAGCCGTCGTGGAGCGCGAGCACGTTCGGCGAGAAGACGCCCTGCCCGGTCAGCCCGCGCCGGCTCAGATTGAGGATCCGGTAGCCGGCGGCGGCCAGCAGCGAGACCAGCTCACCGGGATTCTCCCCGGCAGCCCGCCGATCCCCTTCGCCGCGGTGGCTGTTCTCGCCGGAACGGTCTCCGCCGCGGCGGGCGGGGCGGGGCGGCATCGCCAGCAGGAGGGCCGGCCGATGCGCCCGTAGGAGCTCACCGGCGCCGCGCAGCACGTCGAGGCTCTCGGCCTCACCACCGATCCTGACCAGGGCGGGCGGTCGGTGCCGCGCGGCGTGGGCATCGAGGGTGATGGGCGTCGCGCCCGGGATGGGCGCGACGCCCACCGCGGCACTGGCACCCACCGTGGCACTGGCACCCACCGCGGCACTGGACAGGTGGACACTCGAGAGCCGGTTGCGCTCGACCAGTGCCGCGAGCGTCGCCCCGGTGCGCGGTGCTTCCTCGAAGGCATGCACCTCGCCGGCCGCTCCCACTACCCCGGCCGCCCACAGGGTGTAGATCCCGAGGCCAGCAGCGACGTCATAGCAACAGTCACCGGGGCGCAGAACCGCGTCGAACACCGGCGCGAGCGCTGGTGGCCGATAGCGGGGACCGCTGTAGGTGTTCGCAGGGTCCTGCATCCATCGGGTCGGCCAGCCACGACCGCGCAGGCTGGGAAGGCCCGCGGCCAGACGTCCCGCCAGCCGCCAGCGCAGCGGACCGGCACGATGCCCGGAGATCGCCGCGAGGTTTCCAGAGCCATCCTGGGTCACATACTTAAAGTAGTCGACGTCTTACAAAGAGCAATGGATTGAGGTCACGAATCCGTCGCGTCGTCCTCACCCACCTTGACCGCCAGCCCCGGTTCACCAGTCCGCACGGTGAACCCGTCGCGGTCACCGCCCAGCACGTCCGAGCCTGCCGGCGGCTCCTGACGGGGCACCAGCCACGGGGACCGCGGCCGCTCGACACGTCCGTGGAACCAGGCCACGGTGCGGGCAAGCCCGTCCCGTACGTCCACCAGGGGTCGCCATCCAAGCGCCTCCCGCGCCAGCGTGATGTCGGGGCAGCGCACGGTGGGATCGTCCTGCGGTNGCGGAACGAAGGTGATCGGGACGTCAGCCCCGCATACCTCCACGACGAGCCGCGCCGCATCAATGATCGTCATCTCCTGGGGACTGCCGAGATTCACCGGACCGGGAAGGTCGCTGTCCAGCATGCGCACGACCCCCTCCACCAGATCGTCGACGTAGCACAGCGACCGGGTCTGGCGACCCTCGCCCGCAACGGTGACGGCTTGGCCACGCAGGGCCTGCGCAATGAAGGTCGGGATGGCACGCCCGTCGTCGGCGCGCATCCTCGGCCCATAGGTGTTGAAGATCCGGATGATCCCGGTGGACGTGCCGTGGGTGGCGCGGTGGGCGGTGGTCAACGCCTCGGCGAAGCGCTTGGCCTCGTCGTACATGCTCCTCGGACCGATCGGATTGACGTGGCCCCAGTACTCCTCCGGCTGGGGGTGGACCCGGGGGTCGCCATAGACCTCCGAGGTGGAGGCCAGAAGGAACCGGGCGTTCTTGCGATATGCCAGATCCAGCAGGTTCGCGGTACCCGACGCACCGACCGACAGAGTCTCCAGGGGCAGGGCCCGATAGTCCACCGGGGACGCGGGGGAGGCGAAGTTCAGCACGGCGTCGACCGGGCCAGTGACGTCGATCGGCTCGGTCACGTCCCGCCGCAGCAGGCGGAACCCGCCATGCCTCCGAAGATGGTCGATGTTGCCCGGCCGGCCGGTGAGGAAGTTGTCGACGCAGATCNCCTCGGCNCCCCGAGCCAGCAGGCGGTCACAGAGATGGCTTCCGAGGAAGCCGGCCCCGCCGGCGACGACGACCCGCCTGGTCACTCCAACCACCACCCGTGAGTAAGGAAAGCCGGGCCATGGGCGTCACGTACCGCCATCGGTCGACAACGACACTGCGCGCCCCTCGGACAGCCCTCCTTCTATCACTGACAGTGATAGAAGGAGGACGACCACGGCGGGGAACCCGCGTGTCTCCACCCGATGACGCCGCAACCGCCACCCACCGCCACTCAGGCCCCACCGCCACTCAGGCCCCACCGCCACTCAGGCCCCACCGCCACTCAGGCCCCACCGCCACTCGGCACCCGCGATCCGCGACCCACGACACGCATCTACAGACAGTTGCTCGATTAATACTTTGAGTGACAGAGTCGGATCGATTCGTACTGGCGCACGGCCCACCCGGTCCGATCAGCGGTCATTGCGAGGAGGAACAGCCGGCTCATGACCTCCGTCCCCAGGTCGACGACGGTGGCAGTCGTCGTATCGCACGCGATCCAGCATTTCGCGCCGCTGTACCGGGCGTTGACCGAACACGAGGTGGATCTTCGGGTGCTCTTCCTGTCCCGATCGGGCCTGGAACGCTACTTCGACGCGGATTTCGGCCTCGACGTGCAGTGGAAATCGGACGTCGTAACCGGTTATCACCACGAGTTCATCGCGGACCTGCCGCTGCGCCCTGGCTGGCGGCAGCCCGACGTCACCCGGCAGATGGTTACCCGGACCTGGGCGGCCCTGGACCGACTGCGCCCCGCATGCGTGCTCGTCTACGGATACCGGTACGCCCATTCCCTCGCGGCGCTCGCCTGGTGCCGGCGACGAGGCGTACCCGCCCTCATGATCAGTGACAGCGAGCTCCTCGGCCAGCGAACCCCAGCCGTCCGCGCCGTCAAACGGCTCACGCTGCCCCACCTGATGCGTTCAGTGAGCGCATTCCTCACGATCGGCGACAACAACGAGGCGTACCTGGCCCACTATGGAGTCCCCGCCACCCGCATGTTCCGCACGCCGTATCCCACCGATGAGACGGCGCTGCGGGCCGTACTGGCGCATCGGGACAAGCATCGAACGGCGATCCGCGCCGAGCTGGGCATCGCCCCGGACGCCCTTGTCGCCTTGTTCGCCGGAAAGATGATCTCTCGGAAGCGCCCCCTCGACATCGCGGACGCACTGCGCATCCTCNCCCGCACGCCCCGGGGTCCGGTCGACCGGGAAATCATCGTGATCATGGCTGGGGACGGAGTGCTGCGCGCCACTCTCGATGCGGTGGCCGCCGAGCTCGGCGGCGCGTTGCGGATGGTCGGATTCGCCGACCAGGAACGGCTCCCCCGCCTGTACGCGGCCAGCGACCTCTACCTGCACCCCGCCGAGCGGGATCCGCATCCGCTGGCGGTCAAGGAGGCGGTGCTCTGCGGCCTGCCGGTGGTGGTCAGCGACCGGGTGGGCTCCACCGGCCCGACCGACGACGTCCGTCCCGGCCGCAACGGCCGGGTTCACCCGGTCGGCGATGTGGACGCGCTCGCACGGATCCTCGGGGAGCTGCGCGCGCGCCCCGACGTCCTGGCCAGGATGGCCCAGGAGTCGGAGAAGGTGATCGGCGACATCGAGCTCGCCGCGTCCGTGGACGGCTTCCTGCGCGCCGTTGCCCATGTGCGCGACACCGCTCGGCGCGGATGACCAGAGCCGTCAGCCGCCGGGCCGTCATGACCGGCCCGCTCGCGAGCCGGCTTCCCCGCTCCACCGTCGCCGTACTCGCCGGCAACGCGGGCACGCTGGTCGTCGGGACCGCGACCGGCGTCCTGGCCGCCCGCGCTCTGGGGCCGGTGGCCCGCGGCGAGTTCGTCGCGCTGCAGACCTGGGCGGGCATGCTCGCGATGGTGTTCGCCCTGGGTGTTTCCCAGACGCTGGTCACCGATGACGGTGAGGACCGCGCGCTGCTCGGCCCGCTGCTCACCCAGACCGTCGCGTCGGCGCTGCTCGCCGCGGTGCTGTTCACCGTGGTGCCGATGCTGATCACTGTGGGCCCGGGCCGTTCGGGCGGCACGGGAGCCGGGCGGGGAGCCGCCTGGGACGCCGTCGCCGTGCTGGGCGCGACCTGCTTCACCGCCGCGGCCGTGGCCGCCTCCAACGCCGCCGGGCTCGCGCAGCGCCGCGGTCGGATGACCGGCGAGTTCCAGCTCGTCCGGTTGCTACCGGCGGCGGCGACACTGGCCGCGTTCGCCGCGCTCGCCGGCAGGGGAGTCCGCGATCCAGGCTTGTGGATGCTGACCCTCGGCGTGACGGCCCTGCTACCCCCACTCGGGTACCACGTGGCGGTGCTCGGCGGCCTTCCCGCCCTCGCGCGGCCGGGACGCCTGCTGCCCCGGCGCCGTTTCATGCGGTCCGCCCTGGGGGCCT
Organism: Frankia sp. Allo2; assembly: GCF_000733325.1. Lineage (NCBI taxonomy): Bacteria > Bacillati > Actinomycetota > Actinomycetes > Frankiales > Frankiaceae > Frankia > Frankia sp. Allo2. The sequence goes on along the minus strand of NZ_JPHT01000004.1, from coordinate 206,256 downwards.
ACGGCACCGTCGTCGGGGCCCAGCTCATCTACAAGCTGGACATGCTGCTCGTCGCCACCTTCCTGGCCGCCGAGCAGGTGGCCTTCTACGCCGTCGCCGTCGCTGTCGCCGGCGCCTGCACGACCGTCTGCCAGGCGACCGGCATGGTGATGTTCAGCCGGCTCCGCACCCTGGTCGATCCCCGGCAGCGGGCCCGGGTGGTGCGCCGCGCGGTCATCGCCACCGTCGCCCTCGCCGCCGCGGTGGCGGGCACGATCGCCCTCGTCACGCCGACGGCCATCCGCATCGTCTACGGCACGCGGTTCGCCCCCGCCGCCCCGGCCGCCCAGGTCCTCGTGCTGGCGACCATCCCGCAGTCCGTCGACTACCTGCTCACCCATGTGCTGCTCGGGTTCCGTGCCGCCCGCACGGTGCTTGCCATCCAGGTCCCGGTCGCGCTGTCGACCGTGCTCGGCCTCGCGGCGGCGCTGCACGACGGCCGCCTGCCGATCGTGGCCGCGGTGTCGGGGATCNCCTACNCCGCCTCGGCCGTGTCGCTGCACCTGGCCAGTACCCGCCTGCTCGCCCGCGCGGCAGGCGCCTCACCCGACAGCGTCCCCCTGGACGGCGCCTCACCCGACAGCGTCCCCCTGGACGGCGCCTCACCCGACAGCGTCCCCCTGGACGGCGCCTCACCCGACAGCGAACGGAGCCTGACGGCCCACGGTCCCATCCCCTTTCCGCGCTCACCCCTCTCATCAGGAGCCACGATGACCACGACGCCGACCGTCGCCCCGCACGACCCGACCGTCGCCCGTCACGATCTTTCCGATACCTCGGTGCGGTACCTCGATCTGCTTCGCGCGACGCTGACCTGCTCTCTCTGGGATGGTCAGGACGGCGGTGCGTGGGAGCCGCGCACCGGCGCGAAGAGGATGCTGGTACGAGCCTTCCGCAGCCAGGGAATGGAAATCGTCAAGAGGAGCGCACCGGGCGCCCGGACCGACGGCCGGGACTGGCCACGGCTGGCGCTCACGATGACCGGCGACCGCCGGATGCGCAACCTCCAGGAGTGCGCCGAACGAGTCATCGTCGACGGCGTCCCAGGCGACTTCATCGAGACCGGGGTATGGCGGGGCGGCGCGTGCATCCTCATGCGCGGGGNGCTCGCCGCCNACGGCGTCCCCGACCGCACGGTCTGGGTCGCCGACTCGTTCGCCGGCCTGCCCGCGCCCAATCCGGGGCGCTACGCCGCCGACACCGGCGACCGCCACCACGAGTACGCGGAGCTGTCGGTGTCCCTCGAGCAGGTGCGGGACAACTTCCGCCGCTACGGCCTGCTCGACGATCAGGTCCGTTTCCTGCGCGGCTGGTTCCGGGACACCCTGCCCACCGCGCCCATCGAGCGCCTCGCGGTCCTGCGCCTCGACGGCGACATGTACGAGAGCACCACCGACGCGCTGACGGCGCTCTACCCGAAGCTCTCCGACGGCGGCTTCTGCATCGTTGACGACTATGGAGCCGTTCCTGGCTGCCGGGCGGCAGTCGAGGACTACCGGGCCGCCCACGGGGTGACCGAGCCGATCATCGAAGTCGACTGGACCTGCGTCTACTGGCGCCGGAGCGAGCCCTCGCGGTCGCGCTGAGCTGGTCCGCGCCCCGCCGACCCCGGCGGAGAGAGGAGGAAAGGGATGACGGAGGAAGGGGTGGCAGTGCGGCAACGACCGTGGGCAGTACTGATGGTGTGTACCGGAAACGTCTGCCGCTCGCCCCTGGCCGAGCATCTCGCCGCCGCCCGGTTCAGCGCCGCGCTGGACCAGATCAGCCTCGGCGCGGCCGGCGCGCAGGCATCCGGTGGGACCGGGGGTAACGAGTCCTCATCCGAGGGATGGCATCCACCCAGCCCCGCCGGGGACCTTCTGGTGAGCAGCGCGGGAGTATGCGCCCGGGCAGGTGAGGCGATGTACCCCCAGGCCGCGGCGATCCTGACATCGCGGGGGCTCGACCCGTCCGGCTTCCGGGCAAGGTTGCTGACACCGGATCTGGTCCAGGCCAGCGATCTGGTGCTGTGCGCGACCCGCGCACACCGCTCGACGGTGGTGGGCCTTGTGCCACGGGCCATGCGCCGTACCTTCACCCTGCGCGAGTTCGGACGGGTGACCTCCGGAGTCCGCCCCGCCGACATCCCCCCGGGCGGGACACGGGCGGCCGGGGAGTATCTCGCCGCCACGGCCCGGCGGATCCGGGCCGCCGGCCACGCGCTACCGGCTGCCCTCGACGACCTGGCCGACCCCCTCGACGGCGGTCGGGATGCGTTCGAGAACTGCGCGCGAATGATCGAAGAGACGCTGTCACGGCCGATGGCCCTGCTGGCGGAGGCGTGTCACGAACGACTGGCGGTCACGCCTACGGACCCCGCAGACCCGGCAGGCCCGGCAGGCCTCGCGGATGTCCCGGTCGACCGGACCCCGGCACCGGGATGAACATCCTGATCGGGAACCGGTGGCTGGCCGGCTTCCTCGACGAGACCCCCCTGCCCGGCCACTGCCGGATCCGCCCGGACATCTGGGTGACGCTGTTCCCCGTGGACGGTCAGTTCTTCGTCAGGGCGGGCAGCAGCCGGGCCCTCGCCGCCTACACCCGCGAGTTCGGCATCCGCGCGGTCGCCCGCAAAACGGCCAGCCGGCTGCGGGAACGCGACCGCAACCAGCGTTACTTCGGCATGGGCCTGGGCACCCTGATCGAGGCGGTCCCACCCGTCAGCGGGGCGGCTTCGCCGACGGGAACGACCGTCGCTTTCGTCGCCCCCTGCCACCCGGCGTGCATGGAACGCGTCGTCCTGCATCAGGACCTCGTCCGCCCGGTGGGGCCGGGCGGCCCCACCGGCGCTCCCGCCGACCCACTCGGCTTCGTCAGCCCCGATCCGCCGCCACCGCGATCCGCGGTCGTCTACCGGGCCCGGCCGGCGACCGCGTTCCCGGCCGTGGACGACACGCTCATCGGCTGGTCCCCGATGTCGGGAGCACCGGTGGACCCCGGCGCCGTCGACCGTCTCGTCGCCTGGCTTGCAACCGAGTGGACCGGGGCCCGCCCCGGGGATCGTCCACTCGCCGGGGTCAGTCCGATCACGGAGAGCACCCGGCGCTATGGCCCGCCATCCGCGTCCGGACGACCCACCGCTGTCCTGTTCGGGTTGGGACACTATGCCAAGACGCAGATCGTCCCGCACGTCCGTGATCACCTCGACCTCGTCGGTGTGCATGAGATCGACCCCGTCCAGCTGGGCACCCGGCGACCGGACCGATGTTCCTGGGACACCGCGGCGCTGCTCCGGGACGGGGAGCGGGCCGACGTCGTCCTCATCGCGGGCTACCACCACACGCACGCGCCGCTGGCCCGGGATGCGCTGCGGCTCGGCTCGGTGGCCGTCGTCGAGAAGCCCGTTGTCACCACAGAGGAGGATCTCGGCCGGCTGGTGAAACTCCTTCACGCCGGCGGGCGCCTGTTCGCCTGCTTCCAGCGACGCCACAGCCCGATGAACGCCTGGCTGCGCTCCGACCTGCGCCTGGCCGACGGCAACGAGCCGCTGATCTACAGTGCCGTGGTGTACGAGGAACCGCTTCCCCGCCGGCACTGGTACCGCTGGCCGTCCTCACGCACCCGGCTGGTCAGTAACGGCTGCCACTGGATCGACCACTTCCTCTGGCTCAACGACTTCGCGCCGGTCCGCCGGAGCACGGTGGCCCGCTCCCGCACGGACACCTTCACGGTGTACGTCGAGCTGGAGAACGACGCGGTCCTCTCGCTCGTGCTGACCAGTGCCGGGGGCAGCCGGCACGGTCTGCGGGAACAGTCCCAGCTGCGCGCGAACGGCGTGACGGCCACCATCGTCGACGGTTCGCAGTACACCGCGGAGGCCGGGTCCCACATCCTGCGGCGGCGGCGAGTCAACCGGCTCGACAGCTACCCGGCCATGTACCGCGACATCTGCGCGGGCATCGTGGCCGGCGCCCNGGGCGAGGACGCACGGCAGATCGCCGCCGTCGCCGCGCTCACGCTACGGCTGGACGCCGCAGCCGGCCGGGATGGGCCCGAACCCTGATCACCGGAATCACGGACATCGGGGACATCGGGGTCCTGGTGCCGACGGCGCCCGGACCCCCGAATCGGACCGCCCTCACGGGCCCGGTGCGACCGCCACGCCATCGCCCGCCATCAGGACGCCGCAAGGTCGGCCGGCACCCGGCGCCCGNCCGCCCGCCGGGTTGCCGGTCCCGCCGCTGACGGCCGCGTGGGCGCGACGGCCTCGACCGCCGGTGCCACGATTGGGGAGATCGGGGACTGTGCCGCGCAGGTGTCGACCGGTCCCGCCACGGCGCGCGGCGCGGTCCCGGGATGGACGGCAAGCCTGCTGCCCCATTCCCGCAACCAGCCGACGACTCGTTCCCCCGCCATCGGACGTGACACAAAGTACCCCTGGACCTCGTCACACTGCCAGGCGGCGAGAGAGGTCCAGGAACGCTGCGTTTCGACCCCCTCGGCGACAATCCGTAACCGCAGCGCATGTGCCAGGGAGACCGTGGACCGCACGATCTCGGCCGCGGCCGGATCGCGGTCGAGGTCACGCAGGAAGGTCCGGTCCAGCTTCACCTCGTCGGCCGGCAGTTCGCGCAGGTACGACAGCGAACAGAAGCCGGTGCCGTAGTCGTCCAGGCTGACCCGCACACCGAACCGGCGCAGCCCCGCCAGGGTTCCCTGCGCCAGCTCCCGCGCCACGATGAGGGAGTCCTCGGTGACCTCGATGACAAGCGCCGAGGGCGGGAGCCGGTGCCGGGCGAGCGCGGCCCGCACCACGCCGACGAAGGCGCGGTCGACGATGACCGACGCGGGGACGTTCACCGACACCGCGAGCGGGGCACCCCGGCCGTGCCAGCGCGCGCAGTCGGCCAAGGCCTGGTCGAGGACCTGCACGGTGAGCTTCGGCATCAACCCGGCACGTTCGATCTCCGCCAGGAAGGCGTCGGGCTGCCGCACGCCGTCGACCGGATGGCGCCAGCGGACGAGGGCCTCCACACCGCTGATCCGACCGCTGCGCAGATCCGCCTTGGGCTGGTAACTCAGTTCGATCTGGCCGGAGTCCAGCGCATGGCGCACCTCGGCCCGCAGCAGCAGGCGGGCACGGTTGATCGGTGGATGGTCGCGGGCGTAGACGGTCTGCCCGTGACGGCCCCCCTTCGCCAGGTACATCGCCTCCTCCGCGTGACGAAAGAGCTCCAGCGCGCCACGGCCGTGCTCGGGGGCATGGGCGATCCCCACGCTCGCCTCGGGCCGCACCGGAGTTCCCGCGAGTGGAACGGGCAGTTCCAGCACCTCCCGCAACCGCCGAGCGACCTGTTCGGCCCGGGCCACATCGGCGCCGCGCAACAGCACGGCGAACGCGTTGCCGTCCACCCGGGCGAGCAGATCCGATCCGGGCAGCGCTCCGCGTAGCCGGCAACCCACCGTGGCAAGCAGGCGGTCCCCATGCTCATGCCCGAGCGCCCCGTTGACATCACGCATCCGATCGAGATCGATGAGCAGCACCGACACGGACGTCGCGCCACGCGCCCGGTGCTCACCACCCGTGAGACAACGGCTGGCGACGTCGAGGAAGTACCGTCGGCCCGGCAGCCCGGTCAGCTCATCCACCACGCCGCGCCGCGGCCACGCACGGCCCACGCCTCCCCGGGGATCCCACGGCTGGATGTCCGGTCCGGCCGAACCGGCCAGACCGTTCGCGTCGGCCGGACCGTTCGGACCCGGCCAGACCGCCGCGGCGAGGATCGCCACCGCGATCGACAACGCCGCGGCCGCGAGCACCACGCACGACAACGCGACCGGCGACGGCGCGGGCCCGCCCCATCCGCCGATGAGACAGAGCAGTCCCAGAAGCAGACCCAGCGCACCCCCCATCAGGGCGGCGACCCCCGAGACCGGCCGGACCAGCATCGACCGGGGCAACACCGACCGGAACAAAACTGACTGGACCATCGTCGCTCCGCCCGCAGCGCATCCATGACCTGGACGAGCACGCGGACCGACATCGCCGGTCCGCGTGCTCCCGGGGACANCCATCCCCGCCTCGACCTCGTGGCGCAACCATCGGCGGCTACCCGACGGGCGGCCCGCACCGCCGTGCCGGATCGTCGAGCCACGCCGTATCCGATCCCGCCCATTCATCGAATTCCCCCGAAGCCGATCCCGCAATGTCCTTGAGTGAGCTGCGTCCTTGGGTGAGCCGCCGCAGCCGGTCGAGGATGGCCGCCCACGACGTCACCGCCGCCGGCATCACGCGCCTGGTTTATCCCCGCGCTATCCGAGCGTAACGTTCGCCAGTTCGCAGGGTATCCGATGCCCGACTTTCCACCGGCATCGGCTCGGTCCGTGGCCGCCGACACCGTCGTTGGCCAACCGCCGGGTAACACTAATCACCGTGAAGGGCACCGGCGAAATCCAAACCGTTGCCGCCCGGGACCACACCGTGTCCGTTCCGGGAAATCCCCGCCAGGGGCGGAGATCTTACAGTAATCAGCTCCTTGCCCGGCACCTCAGCGGGTTCTCCGGGCATCGGACAGGTGGCGTCGAACCGAGTCGGCGCTACCACCTCAGATTCGGTGACGCGATACGCGTGGTAACGGTCTCGCACCTCGACGGGGAAGGGATCCCCAACCTTCAGCTCATCGAGACGACTAAACGGTTTTCTATATGCGGTCCGATGTCCGGAAACCACGACATTCCCCAGCTCATCGGGCATGGCGGTCCCCGGCATATGTCCGGGACCCCGGCGCAGGACGGTGGCGGGGNCACCTTTCACAATGGCCGGCGAATGGTTTGGACCGAATCGTGGAGCACACCGAATCGTGGAGCACACCGAATCATGGAGCACGCCGAATCATGGAGCACTCAGTATCGCCGGCCCCTCGCCGGCGCGTGCCGCCGGGAGTCCACCGGACCGGCAGGCCGGATGGGCGCGGGGACCACGCCGGCGGGTCACACCAGCACCCCGAACCTCACTCACCGTTACATGCAGAGGCACNTCTGTTACCCTCGATACTCATTCCGAGCCGTGGAGGCTCGTCGCCCGCCGGACCGGATGCTCTACCCGAGCGACGCAGGGGGTCCGATGAAGACCGTGGCGGTGATTGTCCACTGGGGTCCGCACCGGCCGACCGTGGAGCTTGCGAGATGGCTCGACGGCAGCCCCGTCATCGCCCAGGTGGCGGTGGTCGCGAACGACCGGTCGGACCGACCCGACCACCTGCCGGCCTCGGTCGCCTGGATCCTGCCGCCCCGCGACCTCGGTCTCGGCGGAGGCTTCCGGCTCGCCAGCCACGGCTACCCCGCCGCGCAGGCCTATCTCCTGATAGGCAACCACGTCAGGATCCCGGACCTGGCGCTGCGCGCCTGCCTGGATCTGCTGGCCGGGACGAACATCGGCGTGGTCGCGCCCACACTGGTCGACAACGACGGTCGGCGCTCGGGCCCGGCGCGGCTAAGCCCGGTCCTGGCTGCGCCGAAGGCCCGGCGTCCCCCCGGCGACCGCCCCCTGGAGGCCGACTGGGTCGCAGGCACGATCATGTTCGTCAAGGCGGACTGCCTGCGGCGGATCCCCCTGGACGGCCGTTACTACCTCGGGTTCGAGGATGTCGACTTCTGTTACCGCGTCCGGGACGCCGGATGGAGCGTCGTGGTCAGTCCGCACCGTGCACAGCGCATCGGGAGCACGACCGTCCCCCGGCATGGCGACGCCTACTACGGGGTGCGCAACCGGCTCTGGTTCGCCCGGGTCCGCGGATGGCGAGCCCGGGCCGCCTTGATCGCTCTGGCGACGGCGGTCGTCGTGCTACCCCGCGCCGTCGCGCTGGACATGCTTCTCGGGCACGGCACCCGGACCTCGGCCCTCGTCCTCCACGGCCTGCTGGACGGTCTCTCGATGCTTCCCCCGCCGGGAGAGGCACGTGACGACGAGCCGCGCGCCGCTCACTGGACAAGCTGGCCGTAGTCGGGCTGGTCACCAGACGGCGCGGACCGTTGCCGCACCACGGCAACGCCGGATGCGCCGGTCCGGCGCGTCGCCTGTGGCGCCGCGAGGAACAGCGCCTGCCAGCCGAACATGTTCGGCCACCGGTCCAGAACGCGACGATCCCACCGCCGCACCAGCTCCCCGGGGAGCAGCTCACGGGTGCGCCACCACGGCAGACCACCGGTGGTGGCGGTGGCGACGATGCGCAGTCCGTTGTCCTCCAACAGCCGCCGGGCCGAGTTGACAGTGTAGAACCGCAGGTGGGTAGCGTCCATGAGACCGGTCTCGGTGTACTCAAACCGACCCCGCAGGAACAGTGCGCGCTGCCGGTAGTGCAGCACGTTCGGCAGCGCCACCAGGACCCGGCCGCCGGGTGCCAGCGCCCGCCGGGCCTCTACGAGCAACGGCACCGGATCCGCCAGGTGCTCGAGGATGTGGGAAAGCAGCACGAGCTGGTGACTTCCGTCGGGGACGAAGGGCAGCCCGGCGTTCAGATCAGCGAGTTCGACGTGGTCGCACTCGGCCGTGGCGGCGGCCCGCTCGGACGGATCAATCGTCACCCCCGTCACCCGCCAGCCCCGGGCCCGCAGCAGCCGCGCGTTGTCCCCGGCTCCGCACCCACAATCCAGCGCCTTACCCGCCGGTATGTCGATCAGATCGAGGAGAGGCGGGTTACCACCGTTGCGGTACCGCAGATCGGCTTCCATACACGACCCCTTGTCGCCATCATCGGAGAAGCTACAGGCAGTCAAGAGAACTCGAAACGTTACTATGACACGCTCCGCAGCACAGGACTAGCACCTGGAGAGACATTAAAATCACTCTCCGTGCAGATCTCGCGTCGATCCACCGCCCCGACCGCCTCCCTCACCGATCGACCCGCCCGGGTTCTACTGCTGAGCAGTTCCCGCGGCCTCGGTGGCGGGATCGAGCGTTATCTCTCGACGATCGAGGAGACACTGCGGGCCGGTGGGGCCGATCTCCTGCGGGTCGACATGCTGGAGCCAGGCGTCGAGCTGACCCCGGCGATCAGGGCGCGCTTCACATCGCGCGCGCTCGCCGCGGCGCGCCGCTTCGGCCAGGCCGACAGCGTGGTCGCCGGGCACGCCAACCTCATCCCTGTCGCGGCGGCGGCCCTCCGACTGTCCCGGGCCCGTCTCGGCCCGGTGCTGCTCTACGGCACCGACATCTGGGGCATGCGCCGCACCGACCGCGCGATCCTGCGCGCCGACCCGCTCCTGCGCCCGGTCACGATCAGTTCCTACAGCGCCGGCGCGCTGTCGACGCTGGGTCTGGCCCCCATCCTCCGGCCGGGCATCTCACCGACGTGGCGGGCGACCCTGCTGGCCGAGGCGAACCGCCGCCGGCCGTTGTCCCCCGTACCGACCATGCTGAGCGTGTTCCGGCTCAGTGACTGGGTGGGCAAGGGTGCGGGGGTCCTGCTGGAGGCCGTGGAGTCCGTCCGGGCCACCCTCGGCCCGGTCCGGCTGGTGTTCGCCGGGCAGGGCCCGGCACCCGGGGNCCTGCATGAGCTGGTGTCCGCGCACCCCGACACCGAGCTGCACGAGTCCCCGACCGACGACGCGTTGGCACGCCTCTACGCCACCGCCGACCTGTTCGCGCTGTGCACCCGCACCCGCTCGCGCGGGCCACGGATCAGCGGTGAGGGCTACGGCATCGTGCTGCTCGAGGCGCAGCTCGCNGGGTGCGNGGTGGTCGGACCCGCCTCAGGCGGTAGCCACGACGCCTACCAGGACGGCGTGACCGGGCAGACGCCGATGGACGAGTCGGCGCAGGCGCTGGCGGACGTCCTGCACGGCATGCTCGCCGACCGAGCGCGACTGGCCCGCGTCGGCCGGCGCGCCGCGGAGTGGGCCGAGGCCGCCACTCGGCCCGACGACTACCTCCGCACGGTTTTCACCGCCCTGACCGGACGGCTACCGACCAGCGAGGGCCGGGACATCCCGGTCCAGCCCACGGGCACCGGAACCCGGCGGGGGGCGCCACGGGCCGATGCTCCCACCGGATCGGCGTGACTCCCGGATCCGGATTACGAATATCAAATATCGACCAGAGGTAACCATAACGCTATCGGCGGCCAACAGCCGGAAATGGTTGCCGGTCGCTCCTACTCCAGGTAGTCGCGCAGCTTCTGCGACCGGGAGGGATGCCGAAGCTTGGACAGCGTCTTCGACTCGATCTGGCGGATGCGCTCCCGGGTGACCCCGAACTCGCGCCCGACCTCCTCCAACGTACGCGGGTGCCCGTCAGTGAGCCCGAAGCGCAGCTGGATGACCTTCTTCTCCCGGTCGGACAGGGTGTGCAGGACCGAGTCGAGCTGCTCCTGAAGCAGGATGAAGCTGGCCGCGTCGACCGGGACGACGGCGTCGCAGTCCTCGATGAAGTCGCCAAGGTGGGAGTCCTCCTCCTCACCGATGGGGGTCTCCAGCGACACCGGCTCCTGTGAGACCTTGAGGATCTCACGCACCTTGTCCGGGGTGAGATCCATCTCCTTGGCGATCTCCTCCGGACTCGGCTCCCGGCCGAGGTCCTGCAGGAGCTGCCGCTGGATGCGGATCAGCTTGTTGATGGTCTCGACCATGTGCACCGGGATGCGGATGGTGCGTGCCTGGTCGGCGATGGCCCGCGTGATCGCCTGCCGGATCCACCAGGTGGCGTAGGTCGAGAACTTGTAGCCCTTGGTGTAGTCGAACTTCTCGACCGCCCGGATCAGGCCGAGGTTGCCCTCCTGGATGAGGTCCAGGAACAGCATGCCGCGCCCGACGTACCGCTTGGCGATCGAGACGACGAGACGCAGGTTCGCCTCGACCAGCTTGCGCTTGGCGATCTGCCCGTCGCGTTCGATGGCCTCGAGGTCCCGCCGCATCTGCGGGGAAGTTTTCTTGGTGGCCACCGCCAGCTTCTCGGAGGCGAACAGCCCCGCCTCGATCCGCTTGGCAAGATCAACCTCCTCCTCGGCGGTGAGCAGGGGGACCTTGCCGATCTCCTTGAGGTACATGCGCACCGGGTCGGAGGTCGGCGCCTTGAGGGCGAGCTCCTCCTCCTCGCGGCGACGGCGGGCCAGCAGATCCGCCTCGTCGGGGCTCTCACCTCCCGCCTCGAGTACCTCGATGCCCTCGTCGTTCAGCACCTGCAGCACCGTCTCGGCCTGCTCCGGGGGCAGCTCCGCGGCCTGGATGGCGACCGTGACATCCTCGGTGGTGAGGAACCCGATCTCCTTGCCCCGGGTGATGAGGTCCTTGACCTCGTCCACCTGGGCTTCGCGGGGTAGGACGGTAGGACTCATGGGCGGAATCTCGTCACTTCCTTCTCGGGATCGACCCAGGTTACGCGGCACCTACGCCCCGCTCCCGGAGTTGATGCTTGTGCTGCTCCAAAGCGATCAGCTCGCCGAACGCACGGCGAAGGGCCTCGGCGTCGGTCACCCCGTTGAGCCGCTGCACACGCGACTTCAGGTCCGTGATCCGACGGGTCACATGCAACTCCTGTACCCGCGACATCTGTTCGTCGACATAACGATCATCCACATCGTGGTCGCACAGCACCCTCTCCACTGCAAGGGCAGTGACGAAGCGTCGCAGCTCCTCCTCCGAAGCCGCCGCGGCCAGCTCGGCCACCCAGGTGGTGACCTCACCGGACCTCGCCAGCCCCGCGCACACCCCACCGGCCTCGGCGATGAGGTCACGGACGGCACGGTGCGCGGGAACAGTGAACATCTCCGGACCCAGCGTGTCGAACATCGGGCCCGCCAGCCCGGGATACTGAACGGCCAGCTTGAGCGCCTCACGCTCCACGATGACCGCCGCGTCATCGGCCCCCGCCCCGCGCCGGCGCATCGGCGCGGAACGGGCACCAGCCCGCTCGCCCCCCTGCCTCGACCGGTGCTCGGCCACCCGGCCCACCACGAACCGCTCGTCGAGGAAACCCAGCCAGCGGTCCAGGTTCACCGCGTACCGGTGCCGCAACGCGGCGTCCTTGAGCCGGTTGACCAGCGGCGCGGCGGCGTCCAAGGCTGCGAGCCGGCCCTCGGTGGTGTTGAGGTCGTAGCGGTCGAGCACCCCGCGGATCGCGAACTCGACCAGCGGCACCCGGCTGGCCACCAGATCCCGCACGGCGCCGTCGCCACCGCTCATCCACAGCTCGCAGGGGTCGCGGCCGGAGGGCTCCACCGCCACGAAGGTCTGGGTGGCGAAGCGCTCCTCGTGCTCGAAGGCGCGTAGCGCCGCCTTCTGCCCGGCCGCGTCGCCGTCGAACGTGAAAATCACTTCACCGCGACGCTCGTCGGAGTCCATGAGCAGCCGGCGGACCACCGCGACGTGCTCGGAGCCGAAGGCGGTGCCACAGGTCGCCACGGCCGTGGTGACCCCGGCGAGATGGCAGGCCATGACGTCGGTATAGCCTTCGACCACCACGACCTGGTAGCGGCGGGCGATGTCACGGCGGGCGAGATCGGCGCCGTAGAGCAGGTTCGCCTTCTTGAACAACGGCGTGTCCGGCGTGTTGAGGTACTTCGGCCCGGCGTTCGGGGCGTCGTCCTCGGCGAGGCGCCTCCCACCGAAGCCGACCACCTCACCGGCGAGATCCCTGATCGGCCACATCAGCCGATGATGGAAACGGTCGATCAGACCCCCGCGGGCGCCCTGTTTGGCCAGCCCCCCGAGCACCAGCTCCTCGCCGGTGAAGCGCCGGGCGAGCAGATGCCGAGTGAGGGTGTCCCAGCCGGTCGGGGCGTAGCCGACCTCGAAGCGCGCCGCCGTGGTGAGATCGAATCCCCGCGCAGCGAGGAAGTCCCAGCCGGCGCGCGCGGAGGCCTGCGACTCTAGCTGCTCGGCGTAGAATTCGGCGGCCGCCCGGTGCGTCTCCAGCAGCCGCTGCCGCTGGCTGGACACCGTACGGTCGGTGGTCCCACCGCCCTCGTAGGTCAGCGCCACCCCGGCCCGGCGCGCCAGGCGCTCCGCCGCCTCCCGGAAGGTCAGCCCGTCGATCTCCCGCACGAAGGAGTAGACGTCACCACCCTGCTGGCATCCGAAACAGTGGAACAGGCCGGTTGCCGCATTGACGTAGAAGGAGGGTGACTTCTCGTCATGGAACGGGCACAGCCCGACGAGCTCGTTACGCCCCGCCGGACGCAGTTGTACGTGCTCGGCCACGACGTCCGCAATCGGCGAGCGCTCCCGGACCAGGGCGACGTCGGCGTCACGGATTCGTCCCCCCNCCCGCCCCTCCCAAGTCCGCGTCGAGACTCTGCGGGTACCCGAACGAGAGGTAGCTCGCCCGGGGCAGAGTGCCCGTCAATATGTTTGCCACGTCCATTCCCGCCGGATCGATGCTAGGACCACCACCCGCCGGCCTGCCCGGCCTGTCGACGAGTGACGCGGCGCCCCTCACATCGGTCCTACCGCTGCGATGGTACGTGTCGTAAGCACGACAGTACCGATCATGCCACGTGAATGTTGGGGACAGGGGCCGTGACGTGCATGCCGAGCTGCGATGTCGGGCCGCGGACCGCGCGCCGGCTCGCTCCCCCAGCCGAGGGAGCGGGTGTCCCCCCGAACGGGGGAACACCCGAAACACCGTCGGGCCATCGGGCCAGCAGAGGACACCCACCGAACCCACCACGCACGGATCCGGCGGACACGGACCCACCACGTACGGATCCGGCACGCACCGAACCCCTCTCGCACCGGGTCCCCCGCACACCGGACTCGTGGCTCACAGGACCCGCGGCGCCGGTCGTCCACACAGCAACGCATACCGCCGCTCGGCGCTGGCGTCGGTCAGACGCGCCACCTGGTCGATGACGACCCGTAGCCGTGCCGCATCGTCAGCGGCCATGCGGTAGGCCGCGCGCAACGACGGCTCGAGCACGTCCGGCGCGCCCCGGGAGAGCATCGCCACGAGCTCCGCGACCACCTCCCGCTGCCGGGACTGCCGGGCGCGGGCACCCGGCCGCTCCATCACATACCAGGCGGTGACCCCCTTGAGCGCCGCGCACTCGGCCACGGTGTCCGGATCCACCACCAGATCCGCGCCATAGCGCCACAGCGGACCGTCGGGATGGCACGCCCGGGTGGCACGGACCGCGCTGTGCGCGAACCGGGCGATGAGCTCGCTGGTCATCGCCCGCAGAGCGGCCTGGCCCCGGGCCGAGGTGATCTCGGAGCGGACCCACCAGGGCTGGGACCGCAGGATGCCCAGGGCGGCCGCCACCGCCTCGGCGGACGGCCCCGGGTAGCGGACGGCGGTCGCGGCGGCGAGCTCCGCCCGGCGGCCGGAATCGTCGAGGGCGGCCAGATCGATGTGTCCGGCAACGACCCCGTCCTCGAGGTCGTGCACCGAATAGGCCACGTCGTCCGCCCAGTCCATGATCTGCGTCTCGATACAGCGCCGGGCGGCCGGTGCGCCCTCCCGGACCCAGCGGAGCACGGACAGGTCGTCGGCGTAGGCGCCGAACTTCGTGCTGTCCGCCCGGGGCCCAGGGCGGCGCGGCCACGGGTACTTCGTCGCCGCGTCCAGGGTCGCCCGGGTAAGGTTCAGGCCCGCGCTGCGACCGTCACAGTCGACGATCTTGACTTCGAGCCTGGTCAGCTCGCGCAGACTCTGGGCGTTGCCCTCGAAGCCACCGCAGGCGGCTGCGGCCTCGTCAAGCGCCAGCTCGCCGTTATGCCCGAAAGGGGGATGACCCAGATCATGCGCGAGGCACGCCGCCTCGACCAGGTCGGGGTCCGCTCCCAGTTCCTCGGCGAGCTCCCGGCCCACCTGGGCGGTCTCCAGGGAGTGGGTCAGCCGGGTACGCGGGAAGTCGTCGTCGAGCGGGCCCACGACCTGGGTTTTTCCCGCCAGCCTGCGCAGCGCGCTGGAGTGCAGCACCCGGGCTCGGTCCCGGGCGAAGGGACGACGCTGAGCCGGTGTGGCCTTCGGGCGTTCCACGATCCGACGGGCCGTGTCCGAGGTGTCATACCACTCACTGACCACGAGTTTGAGAGTATCGGCGCGATTCCGCGACCTCCATCGAGCTCAGCGGCGATACTTTGTGCGCACCCTTCCCCGAATCGGCCCGGAGGCCTGCCGTGGACAAGATCATTAGGTATGGGGCGATCGCGTTCCTCATCTTCTTCGTGGTGACCGCGCCCAACAGCGCGGCCAGTATCGTCGGCCGCGCCTTCGACTGGCTGCAGTCCGTCGGTAACGGGGTGTCCCAGTTCGTAACCGATACCGCTCTGTAATGGCTACCCGGCCACTCTTGATGTCTGGGACACTGCCGGCGTGGTGAGACTCCAGCTTCCGGACCTGGCTCAGCGCGACACCAAGTACCTCGCATCCCAGGAACGCCTGGTGATGATGGTGCGGTTGCACTGGGCGGTCCTGCTGCCCATCTTCCTGCAGACCGTCGGGGCCGTACTGCTCGCGCTCGTGGCGAACATCCTGT
Source organism: Frankia sp. Allo2 (assembly GCF_000733325.1). NCBI lineage: Bacteria > Bacillati > Actinomycetota > Actinomycetes > Frankiales > Frankiaceae > Frankia > Frankia sp. Allo2. The sequence continues at coordinate 190,765 of NZ_JPHT01000004.1, read as the reverse complement.
TCGCCTCGCAGGACGTCGACGCCGGCATCATCACCACGCTGCTGTGGTACTTCGCCCTCTTCATGATCTTGAGGATGCTGTGGAGGGTCGCCGACTGGCAGTTCGAGCACCTTATGATCACCGACAAACGGCTCCTGAAGGTGTCCGGGATCTTTTTCCGCAAGGTCCAGACGATGCCACTTTCCAAGATCACGGATCTCACGTACAACCGGGATCCGCTTGGCCGGTTGCTCGGGTACGGCGAGTTCGTCGTGGAGTCCGCCGGCCAGGACCAGGCGCTTTCCAAGATCCAGTTCCTGCCGCGTCCAGACCGGCTCTACCTCACCCTGGTCGACATGACCTTCGGTGGAGCACCCGCCCCAGCCGGAGACGACTGAGGGACGGCCTGGTGGGACCGGGGGGATCTCCCCCGGTCCCACCGGATGTCCCAGCCTCGTGCCTTCTCGACCGCCGGCCGCCGGCCCTGGACGGGTCAGCGCAGCAGGTCGCGGGCGGCCTCGACGATGTGCCTCGCGGAGATGCCGGCCGCGTCCAGGAGCTCCTGAGACGTCCCGGAACCCGGCAGCGACCGCACCGCGAGATGACGGACCGACAGCGGCACGCCGCCGTCGCTGAGCGCTTCCAGCACCGCGCTGGCCAGTCCNCCCTCCGGGTAGTGATCCTCGGTGACGACGATGCGCCCGCCGGTGGCCTGGGCGGCGTCGGCGAGCGTCGCCGCGTCGACCGGCTTCACGGAATACAGGTCGATCACGCGGGCCGCGATCCCCTCGGCCACGAGGGTGTCCGCCGCGGCCAGCGACTCGTGCAGGGTGACACCGGCACCGATGAGCGTGACGGTGTCGGCATTCGATCGGCGGAGCACCTTGGAACCACCGGGGGCAAACGGCTCGTCCGGGCCATAGAGCACGGGGTAGGCTCCACGGGTGGTGCGCAGGTAGCTGACCCCGGGCAGATCCGCCATCGCCTCGACGAGCTTCGCGGCGGACGTCGCATCGCTCGGGTAGAGCACCGTCGAGCCGCCGACCGCCCGCATCATGGCGATGTCCTCGAGCGCCATCTGCGACGGCCCGTCGGCGCCGATCTCGACTCCCGCGTGGCTGCCGGACAGCCGGATGTCGGCCTGGGAGATCGCCGCCATCCGGATGAAGTCGTAGGCCCGGGAGAAGAACGCCGCGAACGTGGAGGCGAAGGGCACGTAGCCACGCACCGACAGCCCGACCGCCGCCGCGACGAGCTGCTGCTCGGCGATGAAGATCTCGAAGAAGCGGTCCGGGTAGATCTTGGCGAAGTCCTCGGAGTAGGTCGAGTTGCTGACCTCCGCGTCGAGCGCCACCACGTCGGTGCGGGCTCCGAGCGCGGCGAGCGCCTGGCCGTAGGCGCGCCGAGTCGCCACCTTGGCGCCGAGATCGTAGGTGGGCAGTGTGATGACGGGCCGCTCGACCGGCGCCGGTCGGGGGAGGTCCGCGGGCGGCACCGGACCGCGAACCCGCAGGTCGCGCAGGCCGCCGAGCTCGGCGATGGCGCGGTCGGCCATGTCGGCGGGGAACGGCTTGCCGTGCCAGCCCTCGACGTCCGCGGTCTCGGAGAAGCCCTCGCCCTTGCGGGTGCGGGCGAGGATGACGGTCGGCCGGGTGACGTCCTCGGCGTCGGCGAGCACCGCGTCGATCGCGGCGATGTCGTGGCCGTCAACGACGACCGCGCGGGCGCCGAAGGACTCCACCCGCCTGGCGTAGGTGTCGAGGTCCCAGCCGAGCTCGGTCGGGCCGCGCTGGCCGAGCCGGTTGACGTCGACGATCGCGATGAGGTTGGAGAGGTTGTAGTAGGAGGCCTTGTCCAGTGCCTCCCAGACCGAGCCCTCCGCCATCTCGCTGTCACCGCAGATCACCCAGACCCGGTAGGGCACCTTGTCCAGGTACTTACCGGCGAGCGCGACGCCCACGCCGTCGGGCAGGCCCTGCCCGAGCGACCCGGTCGCGACGTCGACCCACGGCAGGACAGGCGTCGGGTGGCCCTGAAGCCGCTCACCGAAACGGCGGTAACCATTGATCAACTCGTCGTCACCGACGACCCCGACCGCCTTGAAGATGGAGTAGATCAGCGGGGATGCGTGCCCCTTCGAAAAGATCAGATGATCGTTCGCCGGGTCCGCCGGGTTGTCCCAGTCGTACCGAAGGTGGCGCGCGACGAGAACCGCCAGCACGTCCGCGGCCGACATCGACGAGGTGGGATGCCCGGAACCCGCCGAGGTGCTGCTGCGCACCGAGTCGACCCGCAGTTGCTGCGCGAGTTCCCGAACCGTCTCCAGGTCGGCCGTCCCGACCGTGCTCTCGGATACGGGAGTTGCCACACCAGTCTCCTTACAGTGTCGTTCCACACCCGGAAGGTAATCTCCGGAGGGTTCTCTCGCGCCGCGGGCAGCCGACTCCGCCGCTTTGCCTCACTACCACGTGTCGCACTACCCCCTCACCCGGCGATCCGAACCGTATCAGCGGCGGCCGACGGCAAAGAGGGCCGAAGCGGGCGTTGATATGTCAGAGGCGTCACGGGTTCGTATCCGCTGCTGCCGACGAACGTCGACCCGGTGTCAGACGGCCCGGGTGGTCGCCGAAGGTGGTGATGCCTGGCGGAAGAGCTGGTACCACCGGTAACCGATCCCCTCGCGGATGATGTACCGGACCTGCGTGCCGAAGCCGTGGACGGCCGGCCCCCGGTCGGCCGGGGAGGTGACGGCGTCAACACCGAGGTCACGGGCCATCGTCCGAGAACGCAGGCTGTGCCAGGGATCGGTGACCAGCACGGCGGTGTGCCAGTGCCGCGAGTTCATCAACCCGGCTACGGCGGTCAGCGACCCGAGCGTGTTCGAACCCTCGGGTAGGACGAGCACCCGATCCGGGGGGATACCCCGCTGCCGCAGATAGGTCGCACTGGCCTCGCCCTCGGTGTAACGGTCGCCCGGCTGCTTCCCACCGACTGTGATCACCTGAGGGGCGATTCCCTCCCGGTAGAGCTCCAGCACGTGGTCGAGACGGGCGGCGAGGACCGCCGAGGGACGCCCGTCGTACTGCGAAGCACCGAGCACCACGAGGACGTCGGACCGGGGCCGGTGATCCTCCCTGCCCACCCACCAGACCTGCAGAAACGTCACCACGGCGAGAACCATGATGCCGAGGAGGACAGCCGCCACCGCCCGCATCATCCAACGCCACCATGGCACGCGGTACCAGGTCACGCGAAACGGGTTGACGATGAGACGAGGACGGGACAGGCCCACACGAACGAACAGTAGCGTCCCTATGGGCACACGACCGACATCACAGGGCAACTGCCCCCTTCATCCGCCCAGCCCCGATCGGGATCCCGGCCCGGAAAGGGCAGGAAACGGGCCAGGCGGAAACTCACCCGACCGTCGACCGGCCGAGAACCGCGGCACGCCCGGCCTCCAGCCGGGCCACCGGCACCCGGAACGGCGAACAGGAGACGTAGTCGAGCCCGAGTTCGGCGAAGAAGTGCACGGAATCGGGATCGCCGCCGTGCTCGCCACAGACGCCGAGGCCGAGATCGGGCCGAGCGCCCCGCCCAGCCCGGACCGCCGTCCTCATCAGGGCGCCCACCCCGTCGCGGTCCACCGACGCGAACGGCGACCCGGCGAGGATGCCGAGGTCGAGGTAGCGCGGCAGCAACGATGCCTCGACGTCATCCCGGGAGAAACCCCAGAGCAGCTGGGTGAGGTCGTTGGTGCCGAACGAGAAGAACTCGGCGCGGCGGGCGATCTGGTCCGCGGTGAGCGCCGCCCGCGGAACCTCGATCATCGTGCCGATCGGCAGGTCGATCTCCAGGCCGCTCTCGGTGCCGACCTCGGCCAGCACCCCGCGCACCCGGTCCCGGATGGCATCCAGCTCCGTCGCGGTGGAGATGAACGGAACCATGATCTCGGGACGGGGATCACCGCCTACGCGGCGGCAGCGCACCAGCGCCTCGGCGATCGCCCGCGCCTGCAGTTCCACCAGCCCCGGGACGGTGAGAGCGAGTCGGACGCCGCGGCGACCCAGCATCGGGTTGGTCTCGTGCATGCTGCGCAGGACCGCCAGCCTCTCCCGGTCGGCGTCGTCGACCGGCCTTCCGGCGGCGTCCGCGGCGGCGATCGACACGGACAGCTCGGTGAGGTCCGGGAGGAACTCGTGCAACGGCGGATCGAGCAGCCGGACCGTGACGGGCAGACCGTCCATCGCGGTGAAGATCTCGACGAAATCCTCCCGTTGCGGGGGAAGCAGCCGGCTGAGCGCCTCGGTCCGCTCAGCCGGCGTTCCCGCGAGGATCATCTGCTCGACCAGGGTACGACGATCCCCGAGGAACATGTGCTCGGTGCGGCACAGCCCGATGCCCGCGGCGCCGAACCGGCGGGCCCGCGCGGCGTCCGGCCCGGTGTCGGCATTCGCGCGGACCCGCAGCCGGCGGGACCGGTCGGCGTGCCGCATCAGCCGATCCACGGCGGCGACCAGGTCCCCGCCCGGCCGGGGATGGTCGGGACGGCCGGCCTCGAAGTACTCGACGACTGGTGACGGGACGAGTGGTACGGAACCGGGGTATACCGCGCCGATGGTCCCGTCGATGGAGAGGATGTCCCCCTCCCGCACGACCACGCCCCGCCCGGTGGTGAGGCGGCGACCGGCGGGATCGACCTCGATCTCCTCGGCCCCGCACACGCAGGTCCGGCCCAATCCTCTGGCGACGACGGCGGCATGCGACGTCCGGCCGCCTCGGGAGGTCAGGATTCCGCGCGCCGCGAGCATGCCCGCGAGGTCATCGGGATTCGTCTCGCGGCGGACGAGGATGACCGGTCGGCCCTCGGCCGCCACCCGCACCGCCTCGGCGGCGTCGAAGACGGCCTCCCCCACCGCCNCCCCGGGCGCGGCGTTCACTCCCGTCGCGATCGGGGCGGGCCGGGCCGTGTCGTCGAAGCGCGGGAACATCAGGGTGGCGAGCTGGTCGCCGCTCACCCGGCACAGCGCCTCGTCGTCGTCGATGACACCGCCTTCGGCGAGCATGGCGGCGATCCGGAAAGCCGCCGCGGCAGTGCGTTTGCCGACGCGGGTCTGCAGGATCCACAACCTGCCATGTTCGATCGTGAACTCGATGTCGCACAGGTCCCGGTAGTGCTTCTCCAGGCGCGTCATGATCTCGCGCAGTTCGGTGAAGGATGCCGGGTCGATCCGCTCCAGCTCGGCGAGGGGAACCGGGTTACGGATCCCGGCCACCACATCCTCGCCCTGGGCATTGGGCAAATAGTCTCCGTACACGCCGGGTTCGCCGCTGCCCGGATCCCGGGTGAAGGCCACCCCGGTGCCCGAATCCGTTCCAAGGTTGCCGAACACCATCGCGACGACGCTCACTGCCGTCCCGAGATCGTCCGGAATGCGCTCGGTACGGCGGTACAGCCGGGCCCGCGGCCCGTTCCAGGAGTCGAACACCGCTCGGATCGCGAGATCCAGCTGCTCGCGGGGNTCCTGGGGGNAGGGGCGGCCGGTGCGCTCGAGCACGATCCGCTGGTAGGTCGCGACGAGCGCCCGCAGGTCGTTCTCGTCGAGGTCGAGGTCGCTACTGGTGCCCTTGGCCCGCTTCGCCGCCTCGAGGGCCGCGTCGAACGACGGCTCGCCGACGCCGAGGACGGTCCGGCCGAACATGGCCAGCAGCCGGCGGTAGGAGTCCCAGGCGAACCGCGGCGAACCTGACTGCTCGGCCAGGCCCAAGACGGCCTGATCGGTCAGGCCGATGTTCAGAATGGTGTCCATCATCCCGGGCATGGAGAACTTCGCGCCGGAACGCACCGACACCAGCAGCGGATCGTCGGCCTGGCCGAGCCGCCGTCCCCGGGCGGTCTCCAGGGTGGCAAGATGATGATCGATCTCCGCCCGTAGCCCGACCGGTTCGCCGCCGGCAAGGTACTCCCGGCATGCCTGGGTGCTGATAGTGAACCCGGGCGGGACAGGCAGGCCGAGATTCGTCATCTCGGCGAGGTTCGCACCCTTACCACCGAGAAGATCCTTCATGTCCTTGTTGCCCTGGTGGAAGCCATACACGTAGCGCGCCATGGTCGTCCCTTCCGCCCCGGAGTGATACCCAGACGCTAACCCGCGGTAACGGTATGCGCAGCCAGAATGCCCATGATCAGCGACCGGAGGCGGACAGCGAGCCGAGAGCCTCCCAGTCGAGAGCTCCGGTCGTCAGGTCCCGGATCCAGGCCAGCAGACCGAGCCGCGCCGCCCGCACCGCCGGGTCGTCGGCCATCACCATCACCGCGTCGAAGAACGCGTCGACGGCGGCCGGCAGGTCTCCGGCTGCGACGACCAGCTCATCAAGGGAGATCGCTCCGGCCGCCGTCTCCGCGGTGACAGCCGAATCGGCGCCGGAGGACGCGAGCCGCCGGACGAGCGCCGTCACGACCTCCAGCAGGTCGATCTCGGCGGGTTCGGTGAGGCGCTGCGCGTCGAGCACCGCCGGGGTCCCGGCCGGCACGATCCGGCGGACCCGCTGCAACGCGGCGGCCAGGGCGGCGAAGCCGGCGGCGGGTGCGGACTCCCCCTGGACGAGCTGCCGCAGTGTCACCAAGGTGGCGGCCGCGCGGGCCGGCGTGCCGGTGAGCGGCCCGACCGCGCCGACCAGGCGGTGGTCCACTCCGGTATCGAGTAGTTGCTGGACGTAGCGGCCACGGACAAACGTCTCGGCGGCCTCGAGCGCCTCGGCGGACACCGGCACCGGGGTGAGCCGGGCGGCGCGGGCCAGCGCGCCGGTGACGGTGAGGCCGGCGAGCTCAGGCCGGCTGCCCAGGATCGCGGCGACCCCGAGCGCGGCCCGGCGCAACCCGAACGGATCCGAACTCCCCGTGGGGGCCGCGTCGAGCGCGAACAGCCCGACAAGCAGATCGAGCCGGTCGGCGAGGGCCAGCAGGCCACCGGGGGCGGTATCGGGCAGCTGGTCACCGGCCCGGCGGGGCAGCTCCATCTCAAAGAGGGCGACGGCGACCGCCTCGGGCTCACCGGCCCGGCGGGCATACTCCCGCGCCATCGTGCCGGCGAGGCTCGACAGCTCGATGACCATCTGGGTGGCCAGATCGAACTTGGCGAGCGCGGCCGCCCGGTCCAGGGTGGCCCGGTCGTCCTCACCGAGGTCGATCTCCTCGGCGAGGTCACGCGCCAGCGCCGCGATGCGGTCGGCCCGGTCCGCGACGGAGCCGAGCCGCTGCTCGAACGTCAGCTTCGCGAGCTCCGCCCGGAACGTCTCGAGTGGCACCGTGATGTCGGCGTCGTAGAAGAACGCGGCGTCGGTGAACCGGGCCCGGATGACGTCCTCGTTGCCGGCGCGGACCAGCGCTTGGTCGACTTTACCATCGGCGACGGCTACGAACGACGGCAGCAGCCGCCCGGCGGCGTCACGCACCGGCAGGTAGCGCTGGTGCTTGCGCATGACGGTGGTGAGGATCTCCGCCGGCAGGTCCAGAAAGCGTTCCTCGAAGGACCCGAGGATCGGGCACGGGAACTCGACGAGGTTCGCCACCTCGGTGAGCACGTCCGCCTCGGCGACGAGGTCGATGTGACCGCCGGAGTCCGCGGTGAGCTTGGCCGCCTCCTCGACGACGAGCTCGCGGCGAACCACCGGGTCGAGCAGGATCGACCGGGCAGCGAGCAGTTCTGGGTAGCCGGACGCGCTCGGCACGTCCAGCGGCGGGGAGCCGGCCCGCCGGTGGCCGCGGGTGGTCCGACCGGCCGCGAGCGTCGACACCGTCACCGGCACCACGGTCTCGCCGAGCAGGGCGAGCAGCCAGCGCACCGGCCGGCTGAACGACAAGGTCGGATCGTTCCAGCGCATGTTGCGCTCCGCGCGCAGCCCCACCACCAGCTCACCGAGCACCCCGGCCAGCACCCGGGCGGCGTCCCGGCCGGCCTCGGTGCGCACGAGCGCGACATGCTCGACACCGCGGTGGGTGACGACCTGGAGGCCGGCGGGATCCGCACCCTGACCACGCGCGAACCCGACGGCGGCCTTCGTCGGCGCGCCGGCGGCGTCGTAGGCGGCCGAGACGCGCGGGCCGCGGACGACCCGCTCGACGTCCGGCTCCCGGGGCGCCACCTCGTCAACGATCGCCACGATGCGCCGGGGAGTGCCCAGCACCCGGACCGCACCGTGCGTGAGGCGGGTGGCCGCCAGCCGCTCAACGAGGCCGGCGCGCACCGCCTCGACGGTCCGGGTCACCTCGGCCGCCGGGAGCTCCTCCGTCCCGATCTCGAACAGCAGGGTGGCCGGCTCCTCGGCCCGGGTGGTCNCCGCGGCGGGCNCCGCGGCNGGTGGNGGGGAAGCCGCCCCGNGGGGATGGCCGAGCTCCTCGCGACGGTCCCGCCACAGCGTCGCGACCTCCCGCGACAGTCCACGCATCTGCGCGAAGGAGGTGGCCCGCTCGGTGGTAGAGACCGCGCCCCGGGAGTCGAGGATGTTGAAGGCGTGCGAGCACTTCAGCACGTAGGAGTGCGCGGGGACGGGCAGCCGGGCGTCGATGAGCCGGCGGGCCTCGGCGGCGTAGTCGGCGTAGAGCCGGCGCACGGTGTCGATGTCGGCGTCGTCGAGGTAGTACCGGGACATCTCGTACTCGGCCTGGCCGAACACCTCGCCGTAGGAGATGCCGGGGGCGTAAGCGATCTCGCTGAAGTGGCGGACGCCCTGCAGGGCCATGAGGATGCGTTCCACGCCATAGGTGATCTCGACGCTGACGGTGTCGAGCGTCTGGCCACCGGCCTGCTGGAAGTAGGTGAACTGGGTGATCTCCAGGCCGTCGAGCCAGACCTCCCAGCCCAGCCCCCAGGCACCGAACGCGGGCGAGGCCCAGTTGTCCTCGACGAACCGGACATCGTGGGCGGCGGTGTCGATGCCGAGCGCCGCGAGGCTACCCAGGTAGAGCTCCTGGGGGTTACCCGGATCCGGTTTGAGGATGACCTGGAACTGGGTGTGGGTCTGCAGCCGGTTCGGGTTGTGGCCGTAGCGGGAGTCGTCGGGACGGACCGAAGGTTCGACGTACGCGACCCGCCACGGCTCCGGTCCGAGCACCCGCAGCACCGTGGCTGGGTTGAGCGNACCGGCGCCGACCTCGGTGTTGAACGGCTGTACGATCATGCAGCCGCGGTCGGTCCAGTAACGGGTCAGCGCCAGCAGCGCGTCCTGCATGGTCAACATCGAGCGAGCCTCGGCATTTCGCTGTCGCGGTCACGAGTGGTGCGGGACACCCCGGCTCCGGGGACCGGACACCGGTCCGCCGGCGACCGGTGTCCGAAGAGAGCGGTCAGGCGATCAGGGAGGGGACTGTCCACGGGACATCGACACTCNGAATCCATGATCCATAGATTCATGATCAATAGATCTGCAAATCATAGATCCACAATCCATAGATCGTAGATTCCATGATGCTGAGTCGAGGCTACCGGTACCCACCGACAATCCCGCGGTTGGTCACGGCCGGCCGGCGCCCGGCGCACCGACGGAGCGCGGCGGCTCGCCGGGGGCCGCGGTGTCGGCGTCCGGCGTACGGTCGGACCGATGGGTCCGCGCCGAGCCGCCCGGCCCGTCCACCGACACCAGCACCTCGAAGGTGCCAGGCCCGTCAACCGCGAAGACGAGCAGCGGCGTCAGCGCGTATCGCACCTCGAAGGCGGACAACGCGCGACGCCACGCGCCCGGCCCGTCCCACTCGGTGGTCATCAGCCACGAGCCGGGTTCGTCGAGCGCCTGGGCGATCCGCCCACCACGAAATCCCGGGGCCCGGGCGAGCGCGTCAAGCGCCGGACGTGCCGCCGCGGCGAACCCCGCCCCGCCCGGCACGGCGTCCCCCGGTACGGCGTCCCCGGGCACGGCGAAGGCGATCTGGGCGACGACCGGAGCACCGGCCGTCGGCGCCGCCCAGTCGGGCACGGTGGAAGCGTCGGGTCCGGTCGGAACGTCGGGTCCGGTCGGAACGTCGGGTCCGGTCGGAACGTCGGGCACGGTCGGAACGTCGGGCACGGTCGGAACGTCGGGCACGGTCGGAACGTCGGGCACGGGCATCAGACGTGATGGGCGACGGTTCCGCCGTAGCGCCGGTCCCGTCGGGCGAAGTCCTCACAGGCGGACCACAGATCGCGCCGGTCGAAGTCCGGCCAGAGCGTCTCGACGAACGAGAACTCGGCATAGGCGGCCTGCCAGAGCAGGAAGTTGCTGAGCCTCTGCTCCCCGGAAGTCCGAATGACGAGGTCCAGATCGGGCATGTCGGGCTCGTCCAGGTAACGGCCGATGGTCGCCTCATCGATCCGATCGACGCGCAGCCGGCCCTCCCGCACGTCCCGGGCGATCGCCGCCGCGGCATCGGCGATCTCGGCCCGGCCGCCGTAGTTCACGCACATCACCAAGGTGAGCCGGTCGTTGTCACGGGTACGTTCCTCGGACGACTCCAGCCGCCTGATCACGTTCCCCCACAGCCGGGGACGACGACCCGCCCAGCGAACCCGCACACCGAGCGCGTGCATGTCCTCGATGCGCCGGCCGAACACCCCGTCGGTGAAGCGCATCAGGAACGCCACCTCGTCCGGTGACCGTTTCCAGTTCTCCGTGGAGAAAGCGAACACCGACAACCATCGGACCCCGAGCTCGATCGCGCCCTCGACGCAGTCGAACAGGGCGTCCTCGCCGGCCTCGTGTCCTTTTGTTCGCGCCAGCCCGCGCATCTTCGCCCACCGTCCGTTGCCGTCCATGACGATGCCCACATGCCGCGGGACGAGACGCGACGGCAGGACCGGAGGTCGCGCGCCGGAGGGATGGGGATGCGGATCGCGAAACCGCGTCTTCACACCATTACGCAGCGCCACCGCCTACCTCCCCGCACCCGTCCGGGGCGGCTTCACGCCGCAATCCGTCCTGCCGGTCCCAGCCATCACCACATCGTCCCCCCGTCGGCGCCGGGTCGCGCCGGACGCACCCACCGCCGCTTTCCGCCTCACCATGTCCGTCCTCGTCCTTCCGCCACGGCCCGTCCCACCGCCGTCCCGCTCTCATGGTCCCGTTCCCCGGCGGTCGCACCCAGGCCGCCCGGCCCGCCTCGCCGGGATGACCGTCCCGGCCCACACGCAAGACCTCCACCACGGCGCCCGGCCGCGTCACGCCCTCTCCAGATAAGGCAGTGCGCGAAGCCCGCGTTCGAGATGCCACTGGAGATAGGCGGCGGCGATGCCACCGGCCTCCCGCCGGGCGCGGGCGTCACTGACCAGTGCACCGTCCCAGTCACCGCGCAACAGATCCGCGAGCAGCCGCACCGCACCCGCGGACACCGACGCCGCACCGTGCGGGCGACATTGCGGGCACACTACGCCGCCGCCCGGCACGGACAACGACAGGTGCAGCCCGGGCCCACCGCAACGCGCGCAGTGGTCCAGGGCCATCCCATACCCGGACACCGCGAGCGCCCGCAACAGGAACGCGTCGAGGACGAGCGCGGGTGGGCGCTCGTCGCCGGCGAGCGTACGCAGACCACCCACGAGCAGGAGGAACAGCCGCAGGGCGGGCTGGCGTTCCTCGCTGGTCAACCGCTCGGCGGTCTCGAGCATCACCGCGGCCGCAGTGTACCTCGGGTAGTCAACGGCGATCGTGGCGCCGTAGGGAGAGATGATGTCCGCCTGGGTGACCGTGTCCAGCGCCCGGCCGGAATGCAGCAGCAGATCGACGTACGTGCCCGGCTCCAGCCGCGACCCGAACCGCGAGGACGTCTTGCGGACACCCTTGGCGACGGCCCGCACCCGACCGGTCCGACGGGTGAGCACGGTGATGATGCGGTCGGCCTCGGCGAGGGGGGCCGTGCGTAGGACGACACCTTCGTCGCGATACACCGGCACCCGCCCATGGTTGCACGGTCCCGAGTTCATGCGGTGAAGCGAGGTCGCCCGGCAGATGGCCGGTACCGGCCGGATGTTCTCCTGAGGAACCCGCAGGACATCCCGGTCCATAGCCGGGGGGTAGGTATGGCAGTACATTGCGGCATGGATGCGGCATGGATGCGGTGCTGACGGCGCCTCGGTGGGGCCGGCGGCGAGCCGGCTCAGAACCCCAGGCGACGCAGCTGGCGCGGATCGCGCTGCCAGTCCTTGGCGACCTTGACATGTAGATCGAGGAAGACCGGGGTACCGAGCAGCGCCTCGATCTGCGTGCGGGCGCGGGAACCGACCTCCTTGAGGCGGGATCCGCCGGTCCCGATGACGATCGCCTTCTGGCTGGGCCGCTCGACGAAGACGTTCACCCGGACGTCGAGGAGAGGACGCTGCGCCGGCCTGCCCTCCCGGGAGACCATCTCCTCCACCACGACGGCGAGCGAGTGCGGCAACTCGTCGCGGACCCCCTCCAACGCGGCCTCACGGACGAGTTCGGCGACCATCACCTGTTCCGGTTCGTCGGTCAGCTCCCCACCGGGGTACAGCGCGGGCCCGGCGGGCAGCCGGGCGACAAGCACGTCGGCAAGCACGGCGACCTGGTAGGAGCGCACCGCGCTGACTGGAACGATGTCACTGAACTCGCCGAGCCCGGCGATCTCGAGCAGGCGGGCGCCGATCCGATCGGGATCGGCGACCCGGTCTGTCTTGGTGAGGATGGCGACCACCGGGGTGCGCTTGGGCAGCCGGGACAGCTCCTCGGCGATGAAGCGGTCCCCCCGGCCGACCGGCTCGTCCGCGGGCATGCAGAAACCGACGACGTCGACCTCGGACAGCGTGGCCCGCACCACGTCATTGAGCCGCTGCCCGAGCAGCGTGCGCGGCCGGTGCAACCCCGGGGTGTCGACCAGGACGAGCTGGGCGTCGTCGCGGTGGACGATGCCGCGGATGGCGTGCCGAGTGGTCTGTGGTCGCCCGCTGGTGATGGCGACCTTCGTCCCTACCAGCGCGTTCGTCAGCGTCGACTTGCCGGCGTTGGGTCGTCCGACGAGGCAGGCGAAGCCNGCCCGGAACGGCACCGAGGTCGTTGTCGACACGCTAGGTGGTCACCCTGGTCCGGGCGACGCCGTCCGAGCCGGCGAGGAACACCGGGATCCCGGCGCCGAACTCGGCCAACGTCGCCAGGTCGGCGCGGTCGAGCTCGTCCTTCTGCGTGACCACCGCGGCGGCTTCGAACCGGCGGGCGCCGCTGGNGACCGCGGCGGCCACCGCCGCGCGCAGCGCCGAGATCGCTAGCTCGGCCCGGCCCAGGCCGAGAGTCGCCGCCGCGTAGGTGCGACCGTCGGTGTCGCGCAGCGCCGCACCCTCCGCAGGGTCGCCCGAGGGGGCGTAGGCACGCAGCCGCGCCGCCCTGGCCAGCACCACGAGCTTCGCGTCCTCTGCGGCGAGGTCGAGAGCCGGGGCGCCGTCGGCCGAGTTGCCATCGGCAGGCACGGTTCCCGACCGGGTCGCGTCGGCGGTCACGAATTCACCTTTCTGTCCGACGACGAGCTGCGCACGGGTTCGCCGCCGTCGTCGGATCGGGGAGGCGGCGAGCCGTCGTCGCCGTTCGACGGATGCGGCAACCGCTGGACGACCACGGTGCCAATCTGGTTACGCCGGCCGGCGGCCCGTTCCGCCGACAGCCGCAACCCACCGACCGTGACCGTCGCACCCGGGATGGGCACCCGTCCCAGGGCCGTGGCCAGCAGGCCACCGACGGTGAGGCTGTCATCCGCACCGGGCAGGTCGTCCACGTCGAAGTCAAACAGCTTCGCCAGATCGTCGACGTCGAGCCGGGCGGTCACCCGCGCGGTGTTGGCGTCGATCCACTCCACCGGCGGAACCTCGTTGTCGTACTCGTCGGTGATCTCACCGACGATCTCCTCAAGGATGTCCTCGATGGTGACGAGTCCGGCGGTTCCACCGTACTCGTCGATGACGATCGCCATGTGGGTACGCGACGCCTGCATCTCACGGAGCAGGTCGTCCGCGGGCTTGCTCTCGGGCACGAGTGCGGGTGAACGCATGATCTCGGCGATCGCACCATCCTCGCCCCCCTCCCGTTCCCGGCGGACCATGTCCTTGAGGAAGGCGATCCCCACCACGTCGTCGACGCTCTCCCCGATGACGGGGATCCGCGAGAAGCCGCTGCGCAGGGCCAGCGCGAGAGCCTGCCGGACGGTCTTCGTCGACTCGATGAAGACCATGTCCGGACGCGGCACCATCACCTCGCGCACCAGGGTGTCCCCGAGCTCGAACACCGACGCGATCATGTCGCGTTCCTCACGCTCGATGACCTCGTTCTCCTCGGCGAGGTCGACGAGATCGCGCAGCTCGGCCTCGGATGCGAAGGGACCATCCCGGAAACCAGGACCGGGGGTGACCGCGTTGCCGAACGCGATCAGCAGCCGGGGCAACGGCCCGAAGATCCGCGCCAGCCGGACCGTGAGACCGGCGCTGGCCAACGCCACCGCAGGGGCGTGCTGGCGGCCCAGGGTGCGGAACATCACCCCGACGAGGATGTACGCGACCAGGGTCGAGGCCAGCGTCCCGAGGCCGATCGCGGCGAACCCGGCCCCGTAGGCGTGCACGAACAGCACCGTGATACAGGCCGCGGCGAGCATCTCCGCGACGATGCGCAGGAGCAGCAGCAGCGCGAGGTAGCGGCCCGGATCGGCCACGACGGTCGCCAGGTTCCGGGCGCCGGCCCGGCCCTGGCGGGAGAAACCCTCGACCGTCNCCCGGGAGACCCGGGTCAGGGCCGCGTCGATGCCGCCGAGACCCGCCGCGGCAAGCGAGCCCATCACGGCGATGAAGACGAGAAAAAGATCACCGGAACTCATGCGGACCCCCTTGTGCCGGGTCAGCGTGCGGGCGCGGCAGGGGGCTCTCCGGCGCCACCGCCACGGCCCTGGTCACCACGGCGGCCCTGGTCACCACGGCGGCCCTCGCCGCCGTCCGCGGCACCGTCCGCGGCACCGCGGGCGCCGTCCGCGCCGTCCGCGCCGTCCGCGCCGTCCCACGACGCGAGCAGCTGGCTCTGTACCTTCCACATCTCGCGTTCCTCGTCCGGCTCGGCGTGGTCGTAGCCGAGCAGGTGCAGGATGCCGTGGGTGCACAGCAGGGACAGCTCGCGATCGAAGGAGTGACCGGCCTGCTCCGCCTGCCGCCGCGCGACGTCCGGGCACAGCACGACGTCGCCGAGCAGGGTAGTCGGATCGTCGTCGACCGACTCCGACCACGAGGCGTCAAAGGCATCGTCCTGCGGGAAGGACAGGACGTCGGTCGGACCCTCCTCGCCCATGTACCGGACGTGCAGATCGGTCATCGCCTTCGGCTCTACCAGCATCACCGAGAGCTCGGCGAGCGGGTTCACCTTCATGGCGTCGAGCACGAACCGGGCGAGCGCGGCCAGCCTCACCTCGTCGACGTCACTCGCGCCCGACTCGTTGGCAACGAATACGGCCATCAGCGGTCCTCTCCGACCGCGGCAACGGTCACCGTCGGTCCCGACGAGCAGACCGGGCCGGAGCGGGTGGCGGCGCACTGGCCGCGTCCCAGCGGGCGTAGGCGTCGACGATCTCGCTCACGAGCCGGTGCCGAACCACATCGGAGCTGGTCAGGGATGCAAAATGGACGTCGCCGAGGCCGTCGAGGATCTCCCGGACCACCCGCAGCCCGCTGCGGGTGCCGCTGGGGAGGTCGACCTGGGTCACGTCCCCGGTAACGACGATCTTCGCGCCGAAGCCGAGCCGGGTAAGGAACATCTTCATCTGTTCCGGCGAGGTGTTCTGGGCCTCGTCGAGGATGATGAAGGCGTCGTTCAGCGTCCGGCCGCGCATGTAGGCCAGTGGGGCCACCTCGATCGTGCCGCTCTGCATCAGCCGCGGGATCGAGTCCGGATCGATCATGTCATGCAGCGCGTCGTAGAGCGGCCGCAGGTAGGGATCGATCTTCTCGTACAGGGNCCCCGGCAGGANCCCGAGGCGTNCCCCCGCCTCGACCGCGGGGCGGGTCAGAATGATCCGGTTCACCTTCTTGGCCTGCAACGCCTGAACGGCCTTCGCCATGGCGAGGTAGGTCTTGCCGGTGCCGGCCGGCCCGATCCCGAAAACGATGGTGTGCTGGTCGATCGCGTCGACGTACCGCTTCTGGTTCAGCGTCTTCGGCCGTATCGTCCGGCCCCGGCTGGAGAGGATGTTGAGGGTGAGAACCTCGGCCGGCCGCTCCTCGGCGCCGCTGCGCAGCATCGCCAGCGAATGGTCGACATGCTGCGGGCTGAGCTCCGTCCCGGCGTCGAGCAGCGCGATGAGCTCAGCGAACAACCTGGCGGCGAGCTCGTTCTCAGCCGGAGCGCCGGTAATGGTGATCTCGTTGCCACGCACGTGGATATCCGAGGAGAAAGCCTTCTCGATGGTACGGAGCAGCTGATCCTGGTGACCGAGCAGACTCACCATGCTGTGCGGACCGGGTACGACAATGCGCGTCTGGACCCTGGTGTCGGGCGCGACGGGTGGCGTAACGGATTCGGGCATAAAGAGCGGCCAGCGAGGCCGGGGCACCTCTCAGGATTGATGATCGCGGTGGGTGGCGCGGCGCGGACGGCCGACACCGGACAGAACCCCTCCAGCCGGAGGGACCGCCCAGCGAGGCGGACCACGGACGCTACCTGACCAGTCTATCCATCATCGCGCCGGGCCGTCCCAACGACCGAGGTCCGCGAACACGACCGCCGCGGCCACGACGCCGGCGGTGGATGTGCGCAGCACCGTCGAACCGAGCCGCGACACGATCGCTCCGGCCTCGCCCAGCGTGGCCAGTTCCAACTCGGACACCCCTCCCTCGGGGCCCACGACGAGCACCAGCTCCGCCGCCGAGGCGGCCGGAGCCACTCGCTCCGACACCTCAACCGAGCGGGCCAGGCCAACCAACGGGATGGTCGCCTCCTCGTGCAGGAGGACGGCAAGCGCCGCCGCCCGCACCCGCTCGACAACCTCCTTCAGGCCGGCCAACTCGCCCACCACCGGCCAGTGCAGTCGGTGGGACTGCTTCGACGCCTCCTCCGCGGCTCTGACCCAGCGTTCCCGGGCCCGCACGCCACGGACACCCTCCCAGCGGGCCACGGACCGGGCCGCCGACCACGGGACGATCTCGTCGACACCGACCTCGGTCAGCATCTCCACCGCCCGCTCGCCCCGATCCCCCTTGGCAAGGGCCTGCACGACAACCAGTCGGGGGCTCGGGGCCGCGGCGGCGACCCGGCGCCGGACCGCGCAGTCGATCTCATCCCGCCGGGCGGCAACGACCTCGCACTCCACCGCACGGCCGAGACCGTCGGTCACGTCGACCGGCTCCCCCGGCCGCAGCCGGCGCACCATGGCCGCATGGCGACCCTCCGGACCGGCGAGGGTGAACGAGTCCGCGATCGGCAGCGGCGACAGCCGGAACAGGGCGCTGGTCAGGATGCATCCTCTCCGCAGCGGTCACGGCCGATGACCGGGCTAACGGCCGCGGCGCGTGCCCCGCCGCCGGAATAGCCCCGCCGCGCCGCCGGCGGATCCGCCCACGACGGCCGGTGCCTCCTCGTCGCGCAGCTTCGCCAGCTCTCGTAGCAGCCGCTCCTGCTCGCCGTCCAGCTTCGTCGGAGTCTCGACGTTGATGTGGATGTGCAGATGACCGCGCCCGGCGGCCCGCAGATGCGGAACCCCGCGGCCGGCGAGCTTGATGACCTCACCGGGCTGGGTGCCGGGCTTCACGGCGATGGTCTCGGTGCCGTCGAGGGTCTCCAGCGTGGCGGAGGTGCCGAGCGCCGCCGAGGTCATCGGCAGCGGCAGCTCACAGTGCAGATCGTCGCCCTCCCGGGTGAAAACCGGGTGCTGCTTCTCGGAGACCTCGACGTAAAGGTCACCGGGCGGCCCACCGCCGGGCCCGACCTCGCCCTCGCCCGACAGCCGGATGCGCATGCCGTCCTCGACCCCGGAGGGGATCTTCACAGTGAGCGTCCGGCGCTTGCGCACCCTGCCGTCGCCGCCGCAGTCCCGGCAGGGATGCTCGATCACGGTGCCGGTACCCGAACACCGCGGACAGGGCCGGGAGGTCACCATCTGGCCGAGGAAGGAACGGGTGACCTGCTGGNCCTCGCCCCGCCCGCCGCAGGTGCCGCAGGTCGACGGGTGCGTGCCGGGAGCCGCACCGGCACCGGTACACGTCGAGCACACCGCCGCCGTGTCCACGGTGATCTCGCGCGTGGCGCCGAACGCGGTCTCGGACAGGTCGAGCTCGATGCGCAGCAGCGCGTCGTTGCCGCGCCGGACCCGGGACCGGGGCCCACGGCTCGACCCGCCGCCGAAGAAGGCGTCCATGATGTCACCGAGGCCGCCGAAACCGGCGCCGAACGGCGANCCGCCACCGCCGCTGCCACCGGGCGCGAGCGGATCGCCGCCCAGGTCGACGATCTGGCGCTTCTCCGGGTCGGAGAGCACCTCGTACGCGGCCGTGACGCCCCGGAAGCGCTGCTGTGCATCCGGATCTGGATTGACATCCGGATGCAGCTCACGGGCCAGTTTGCGGTAGGCCCGCTTGATCTCGTCGTTCGACGCTTCCCGGCGTACGCCCAGAACGGCGTAATAATCCACTGCCATCAGTCGGCACCCAAGAGTTCACCCACGTATTTGGCGACGGCCCGGACGGCCGCCATCGTCCCCGGATAGTCCATGCGCATCGGGCCGAGCACCCCCATCCCACCCAGCGCGAAGGGACCACGACCGTATCCCGTGGCCACCACCGCGGTGGACCGGAGGGCGTCCACATCCGTTTCGCGACCGATCCGTACCGTTACAGTACCGGTCTCCCGCGCCGAGCCGATGAGTTTCATCAGCACGACCTGTTCTTCTAACGCCTCAAGTATCGACCGCAACGAGTCGGCGAAGTCGACCGGGGACCGCGTGAGATTCGCCGTCCCAGCCATCGCGATGCGCTCCTCCTGCCGCTCGACCAGCGACTCCAGCACGGCACCGGCCACCGTGGTCAGGTAGGGGCGCAGCTCGGAGCGGGTGCTGTCGGGCAGGGCCGCGACGATGTCGGGGGCGTCGACCAAGCGCCGGCCGGCCAGCGCGCAGTTGAGCACGGAACGCAGCTCGCCGGCGACCTCGTCGTCAACGGGTACGAGGCTGTCGACGATACGCTGCTCGACCCGGCCGGTGTCGGTGATGAGGACCATCAGCAGGCGGTACGGGCCGAGCGTGACAACCTCGATGTGCCGGATGCTGCTGCTCGACAAGGAGGGGTACTGCACGACGGCCACCTGCCGGGTGAGCTGGGCGAGTAGCCGCACGGAGCGGCGCACCACGTCGTCCAGGTCGACGGCGCCCTCCAGGAAGCTCTGGATCGCCCGACGTTCGGCCCGGGACAGCGGCTTCACCCCCGACAACCGGTCCACGAACAACCGGTAGCCCTTGTCCGTCGGTATCCGTCCTGCGCTGGTATGAGGCTGTGTGATATACCCCTCTTCCTCCAGGGCGGACATGTCATTACGGACAGTAGCTGGCGATACACCGAGATTATGCCGCTCCGCCAGCGCCTTGGAACCCACCGGCTCGTTGCTCAGCACAAAGTCCTCAACAATCGCCCGAAGGACTTCGAGCCGCCGATCCTCCAGCACGCGGTCGCACCCCCTTCACCAGGCGGGACGTGGCCGGGCCACGGTGTGTGCAGCGGCGGACACCCAGCTTGGCACTCGGCCGCAGTGAGTGCCAAGTGTAGCCGCCTGCTCAGGTCGAAGCACAGAACATGAGCCACCCCGCGAATGACCGGTAAGGGCCCGGCGACGTCCTCGTAACGAAACGAGCATGCCGGTACCCAGGTTCCGGTCCCGCCCGATCGGGCCACCGGACGGCCGCCGGTCGGGCAGCGGCGTCAGTCGGGCAGCAGGGCTCGCACGACCGTGTCGGTGAGCAGACGACCGCGACGAGTGAGACGCACCCGGCCGAACTCCAGGGCACCGGGTTCCACCAGGCCGGACTTCGCGAGCCCGGCGGTGGCCTCCCGGCCGGGCCCGTCCAGCTCACCGACGGCCAGTCCCTCGGCCAACCGGACGCCCAGCATGACCCGCTCGACCCGGCGGGCCTGCGCGTCGAGCTCCTCCCGGGCGGCCGCGGGACTGCGCCCGGCCCCCAGCCGGGCCGCGTACTCCGCCGGATGACGCACGTTCCACCATCGCACCCCGCCGACGTGGCTGTGCGCGCCCGGACCGATCCCCCACCAGTGATCTCCGCGCCAGTACCCCAGATTGTGCCGACACCGGGTATCGGTCCCCCGCGACCAGTTGCTGACCTCGTAGCTGGTCAGGCCGGCCGCGCACAGAGCGTCATCGGCCTGCAGGTAGCGGTCGGCAAGCAGGTCGTCGTCGGGTTCGAGCAGCTCGCCCCGGCGGACCCGGCGGGACAGTTTCGTGCCCTCCTCAACCGTCAGCGCGTAGGCACTGACGTGGTCCGGGCCGAGCTGGATCGCCGCGTCCAGGCTCGCCGCCCAGTCCGCCTCCGACTCGCCCGGAGCCCCGTAGATGAGGTCCAGGCTGACCTGGTCAAAGCCCGCCTTGCGGGCCCAGCGCATCACCTCGGGCACGCGGCCAGGGGTGTGCCGCCGGTCCAGGGCGGCGAGGACGTGCGGACGGCTACTCTGCATCCCGAAGGAGATCCGGGTGTAACCGGCGGCGCGCAGCTGCTCCAGTTGCGCCGGATCCACCGACTCCGGATTCGCCTCGGTGGTGATCTCCGCGTCGGACGCCAGCCCGAACCCGTCGTCCAGGATCCGCAACAGCCGCCCGAGATCGTCCGCGGTCAACAGGGTCGGCGTGCCGCCACCGACGAAGACCGTGGAGACCACCAGCTCCTGCTCACCAAGCACGGTACGCGCGAGCCGGACCTCGCCGGTCGCGATGTCGACGAACGTCGTGAGGCCCACCGACGACACCAGGGCGCCGCCTAGGTCGGCCGCCGTGTAGGTGTTGAAGTCGCAGTAGCCGCAGCGCGCCGCGCAATAGGGCACATGCACGTAGACCCCGAACGGCCGCCGGGTCACCTCGGCCAGCGCGGCCGCCGGGAGGGCACCGTCGTCCGGCGGAAGCGAGCCGTCGGGAGGCTTTTGTGGCATGCCCCCAGTGTGCCCCCAACGTGTGCTCTCGCGGCAACGCTACGTTTGCCAACCACGCGGGCGGGCCAGGGGTGGCCACACGAGGACCACCTAGGGATAAGGCCGGAATACCCACTTCGGCGATGTTGGCCGGGTGTAATGACATTTTGTCATCGTTGGGCACAGAAGGGAAAATATGGGTGGTTCACCATGGACCGATCGACGTCGGTGCGAAAAGATCCGGTCATGGACGACGACGCCAGGGCCGTTCTCGACGAGATCTTCGAACTGCTCCCGCCCCGAACCACCGTGTACCGTTCCAGCGCCGCCGCCCCTGTCGCGGACCTGTCGTTCCCCGAACCGGCCACCGAACCGATCCGCCTCCCGGCCAGCCCCCTGCCGACCCGCTGAACGGCCGACTCACTGAACAGGCGGATGGCACCACGGTCCCGCGTCGGCCCCGCACCGGACTCACTTCACCGCCGGTTTGCCGGTGTCCGTGGACAGCGCCGCGATGAAGGCCTCCTGCGGCACCTCGACCCGACCGATCGTCTTCATCCGCTTCTTGCCCTCCTTCTGCTTCTCGAGCAGCTTGCGCTTGCGGGTGATGTCGCCGCCGTAGCACTTGGCGAGCACGTCCTTGCGGATGGCGCGGATGTTCTCCCGCGCGATGATCCGGCTGCCGATCGCAGCCTGGATCGGCACCTCGAACTGCTGGCGCGGAATCAGCTCGCGCAGCTTGGTCGTCATGGACACGCCGTAGGCGTAGGCCTTCTCACGGTGCACGATCGCCGAGAAGGCATCGACAGTCTCCCCCTGCAACAGGATGTCGACCTTCACCAGATCGGCCAACTGCTCCCCGGCCGGCTCGTAGTCGAGGCTGGCATAGCCCCGGGTCCTGGACTTCAGGGCGTCGAAGAAGTCGAAGATGATCTCACCGAGAGGCAGCGTGTAC
Organism: Frankia sp. Allo2; assembly: GCF_000733325.1. Taxonomy (NCBI): domain Bacteria; kingdom Bacillati; phylum Actinomycetota; class Actinomycetes; order Frankiales; family Frankiaceae; genus Frankia; species Frankia sp. Allo2. Next base: position 168,709 of record NZ_JPHT01000004.1, on the reverse strand, counting down.
TTGAGTTCCACCCGGTCGGTCGACAGATAGTCCATCCCCTTCAGGACACCGCGCCGGCCCTGGCACAGTTCCATCACCGCCCCGACGAAGTCGGTCGGCAGCAGCAGCATCGCCTCGACGACGGGCTCGTACACCTCGGCGATCTTCCCGCCCGGCCAGTCACTGGGGTTGGTCACTATGATCTCGGAATGGTCCTCCATGACCACCCGGTAGACGACGTTCGGGGCCGTGGAGATGAGAGTGAGGTTGAACTCGCGCTCCAGCCGCTCCCGGACGATCTCCAGATGCAGCAGGCCCAGGAAGCCGCACCGGAATCCGAACCCCAATGCCGCGGAGGTTTCCGGTTCGTAGGTCAGGGCGGCGTCGTTGAGCTGAAGCTTGTCGAGAGCCTCGCGCAACGCTGGATACTCGCTGCCGTCGATCGGGTACAACCCGGAGTACACCATCGGCAACGGATCCCGATAGCCACCGAGCATCTCCGTCGCCGGCCGCCGGGTAGTGGTGATGGTGTCGCCGACCCGGGCCTGCCGGACGTCCTTGACCCCGGGGATGACGTAGCCGACCTCGCCGACCGACAGCGACCCGGTCGGATGGGGGTCCGGCGAGATGACACCTACCTCGAGGGTCTCGTGGCTCGCGCTGGTCGACATCATCAGACACCGGTCGCGGGTGGTCAGCGTGCCATCGACCACCCGCACATAGGTGATGACGCCGCGGTAGATGTCGTAGACGCTGTCGAAGATCATCGCACGAGCCGGACCGTCCGGATCGCCGACCGGGGCGGGCACCCGGCGCACGATCTCGTTGAGCAGCTCCGGCACTCCCTGGCCGGTCTTGCCGGACACGCGGAGCACCTCGCCCGGCTCGCAGCCGATGATCGCCGCGATCTCCTCGGCGTACTTCTCCGGCTGGGCCGCCGGAAGATCGATCTTGTTGAGTACGGGAACGATGGTCAGGTCGTTCTCGATCGCCAGGTACAGGTTCGCCAGGGTCTGCGCTTCGATGCCCTGGGCCGCGTCGACCAGCAGCACCGCGCCCTCGCAGGCCGCGAGCGAACGGCTCACCTCGTAACTGAAGTCAACGTGGCCCGGTGTGTCGATGAGATGCAGGATGTAGTCCCGACCATCGTCGGCCCGCCACGGCAGGCGCACGTTCTGGGCCTTGATGGTGATCCCGCGCTCGCGCTCGATGTCCATGCGGTCGAGGTACTGCGCGCGCATGTTGCGCGCCTCCACGACACCGGTCACACCAAGCATCCGATCGGCAAGAGTCGACTTGCCATGGTCGATGTGGGCGATGATGCAGAAGTTGCGGATCATCGTCGGGTCGGCGCCGGGCGCCAGGTGCGGGGCTGTGGACACGCGGAGAGTTCTCGTTTCGCTCGCGGTGATCACGGTGGAGCCGCCCGTGCCGATATCTGGGTCGACCACCTTCATCGTGCCAGGAGCCGCGCGCAACGTTGCGCCGGTGCGCCGCCGCGCGGGGGTTTGATAATCTGAGTGCCACCGTGACGGGCCGCGTCGTCGTCCGGTCATGATCTGGTCGCCATTCCGTGCGGCGCCGGTCGCCGGAGGCAGCCGGTTCTCCGCGGTACCTGCTGCTCCCAGGAGCCAGCGAGATATGCCGGATCACCGGGCACGGCCGGTACCCGTACTATGACGTGTCCGCACCACCCCGACTCGACAAATCAGAGGTTCTCCCGCGTGGCCAACATCAAGTCGCAGATCAAGCGCAACCTCACCAACGAGAAGCGGCGGCTGCGCAACAAGGCTGTGAAGTCGGAACTCAAGACGCACGTGCGTCGCTTCCGCGACGCCGTGGATGCCGGTGACGTCGAGCGCGCCGGCGAGACGCTGCGGATCGCGTCCCGCAAGCTGGACAAGGCCGTCAGCAAGGGTGTCATTCACGCCAACCAGGCCGCCAATAAGAAGTCGGCACTGGCTCGCACGCACGCCAACCTGGCCGCCAGCTGAGTCGTCTTCCTCCAGCCGGGGCGCCGCAGGCGTCCCGGCTTTTCCGCGTGCCCACCCGTCGGTCGGGCCTCTCGCCCGGTCAGAGCCCGCCGCACGGCGTGGAACGGGCTCCGGGCTGCTGTGGAGCCGGTTCCGCCGAGACCTCGTCCGGCCGGATCAGCCGCTCAAGCACTTCGTGATAGGCAACCATCGCGCCGACGGTCAGCGGGAGGACACCGACCACCCAGGCGCTCGCGAGATCACCGAGTGCGATCACCACCGTGACCAGCCCAGTCACGATCATGAGCAGCCCCCGCATCCAGCCCGCCGGTAGCACCCGCAGGCCGAACCAGCCGCCCGGCGGCGGGGCCTCGGGGTCGGCTGCCGGCTGAGGAGCCACGACGATGCCGGCACCGGCTCCCGGACCGTCAGCCGTCCCCGGACCGTCAGCCGTCCCCGGACCGTCGGTCATCCACGGCTCCCGGCCGCCCGGGCCCGCCCGACCAACCTGGCCACGGCGACCTCGCGCAACAGTTTCTCCAAGGCGTAACCGGCGTCAACCGCAGCGCCCTTGACGCCGGCGTCGGCCTCGGCGGCCGCCCGCAGGGCCTGGCCGAGACCCCGGTCCGACCATGCTCGGGCGGAGCGCTGCGCCTTCTCGACCTTCCAGTCCGGCATACCCAGGGCTCGGGCGAGATCCCACTTCGAGCCGGGACCCGCGGACGCCACCCGGGCGAGGTCACGCAGACCACCGGCAACGGCGCTGGAGACCAGTACGGCCGCGGTACCCCCCTCCAGGGACTGACGCAGCAGCGTCAACGCCTGCGGCAGGTCGCCGCCGATGATCGCGTCCGCGACGGCGAACCCGCTGGCCTCGGCCCNGCCCCNGTGGAAACGGGCCACCGCGGCCTCGTCGATCAGCCCGTCGGTGTCGGCCACGAGTTGATCGCAAACGGCGGCGAGCTCACGCAGATCACCACCGACCGCGTCGAGCAGGGCGCGCACCGCGCCGTCGCTGACCCGGCCGCCGAGATGCCGCACCTCGGCGACGACGAAATCGTGACGCTCCCGCGGCTTGGNGATCTTCGCTGCCGGCACGACCCGCGCGCCCGCGGTCTTCAGCACGTCCGCGAGTTTGCGGTTCTTCACCACGCCGCTGTGGACGACGACGAGCACGACGTCGTCGAGCGGACGAGCGATGTACTCCAACAACGCGTCACGCAGATCCTCGGCGAGGTCCTGCGCGCCGCGGACGACCATCACCCGGCCACCTCCGAACATCGAGGTGGCGCCGAGGTCGATCAGATCGGCCTCGCTGAGCTCACCGGCCGGCCGGTCGACGATCTCGACATCGGGATCACGGGCCCGAGCCGCGTCGAGAACCCCGCGCACCGCTCGACCGACGAGTAGATCCTCGTCGCCGGTGACGAGCACGAGCGGCGGCAGTGCGGAGGAGGACACGCAGGTGAGCATGTCACGATCCGCCCCCGGGCCGGCGGAGCACCACCGAGACGCGGACTCCCGCCCCCGACCCGGAGGCGGCTCCCGCCAGCGACCCGGACTCGGCGGACCCGGCGGGTGCCGCCGTGGCGACCACCGCCACCGCGCCGTCGCGGTCGGTCCGGGCGACGGCCATGCCGGACCGGCGCAGCGTCCGCAAGGTGGACGGCGCGGGATGACCATAGCTGTTCCCGGTGCCGACGCTGATCAGGGCGAATCGGGCCCCGGTCGCCGCGAGGAAGGTGGCGTCCTGATCAGCGGCGCCGTGATGGGGCACCTTGAGCACGTCGGCTCGTAGCGCCGTCCGATCCTCCGGGCTGCCGGTCAACACCCGCTGGGCCGGCGGCTCCACATCCCCGGTGAGCAGGATGGTCACCTCCCCCACCCGTGCGGAGAGCACCAGGCTCGCGTTGTTGGGATCGCTCTCGGTGCCGTGCAACACGGTGCGCGGAGCCAGGACCGTCCAAGAGACCGCCCCCACCTGTGCCCGGGAGCCGATGACGGCCGTCCGCAGCGGCACACCGGCCCGCCGGGNCCACTGTTGGACCCGGTGCCACTGGAGAACGGGNTCCCCCNGCGGACTGCCGAGTACCTCCCCCACCGGAAGCCGGCCGAGCACGGCCGGCAGCCCCTCGACGTGATCGGCGTGGAAGTGGCTGAGAATGACCACCGGTATCCGTCGCACGCCGAGGTCGGAGAGGCAGCGGGTCAGCAGGGCCGGATCGGGGCCGGCGTCGACCAGCACCGCGGTGCCCGGTCCCGCCGACAGCACGAGGGCGTCGCCCTGACCGACGTCGCAGGCGACCAGGCGCCAGCCGGGCGGCGGCCACGGCGCCAGCCGCCCGGCGACGGCGCATCGCGCCAGGAGCAGGCCGACCAGGGCCGCAGCGACCAGTCGCCGCGGCACCCGCCGCCGCAGCGTCGCCACCACGAGCCAGGCGACACCGGCGGCCACGCCCGCTCCCATCACCCCCGTGGGCCACGGCAGCGTCGCGGCAGGAAGATCGGCGCACCGGCCGGCGACCGTCACCAGCCACCAGCACGGCAGATCGGCGAGGTGCGCGAGCAGCCCGGCTGCTGACGGCGACACCGCCGCCACGACCAGCGTCAGTACTCCCAGCACGGTCGCCGGTGCGACGGCGGGCACGGCCAGGACGTTCGCGGGCACCGCCACGAGGCTCAGCCCCCCGCCGGTCCAGGCCAACACCGGGGTGCACGCCAGCTGGGCGGCGGCCGCGACGGAGAGCACCTCGGCGATTCGCGCCGGCAGCCGGCGAGCGAGCGCGTCCCGCCAGCCCGGCGCGAGAACGATCATTCCGGCCGTGGCGAGGACGGACAGCGCGAAGCCGACCGAGAGGGCGAGCGCGGGATCCGCCAGGATCAGGATGATCACGCTCGCCGCCAGGGAGGGCAGCACCGCCCTGGGACGGCCAACGGCGAGCCCGAGCAGGCCGACCAGACCCATCGCCCCGGCACGCAGCACGCTGGCCGAGGGCCGGGCGAGCACGACGAACCCGACGAGAGCGAGGGCTCCCACCGCGGCGCGCGACCGTGACCCACGCCCGGTCCATCCCATGAGGTAGAGCGCCGAGGCCGTCACGATGGCGACGTTGCTACCGGACACGGCCGTTAGATGGGACATTCCGGCGGCGCGGAAGTCCGCGCGCACCGCATCGTCGAGCCCGGAGACGTCGCCGACCACGAGGCCGGGCAGCAGCCCGCGACGCGGTTCAGGCAGTCCCCCAGCGGCTCGACGCAGCCCGGCCCGCAGCCCCCCGGCGATTCGTTGGATCATTGCGGGTCCGCCGCGGGTCCGCGGTGGGCCGTCGGCGAACAGGACGGCGGCCACGGTGTCACCGACCCGGGGTTCGGCGAGCCTGCCGGAGACGACCAGGTGCTGGCTGGGCAGCAGAGCACCCCAGCCGCCACCCCGCGCGAGCAGGACCATCGGGGCCCGGACCCGCAGATCCGCCGGTGACGCGGTAAGGCGTTCCGCCCGGACGGAGATCACGAAGGTCACGCGATCGGCGCCGCCGCCCTCTCCTCTTCCCTCTCCGGCTCCGGGCCCGGTTCCCGTCCGGACCGCGGTGGACGAGGAGGTGGCGCGGGGATCGTCGGTGACGACGACCTCGGCGGTGACCGGACGGCCATGCCGGACCAGATCGGCGAGCGGGCCGCTGTCACGCGGACGAGCCGCCAGTCCACCCGCGAGAAACCCGGCGGCCAGGAAGACGAGGGCCGTGAGCACGACGACAGTGCCGCCGGAGCACCGCCCAACGCCCCGGGTGAGCGGCGCGCTGCGCGGCTGCGACTGCGACTGCGACGGACGAGACGCGCCCGTAGCCGCCTCGGCCCGAGCGCCGCCCGGTCCCGGGCGAGTCGGCCGACCACCCCGCGGACGGACCTGGAGCAGCAGGAACATCGGAGCCGCGACGAGCACCGCACCGGCGGCGCCCAGCAACGGAACGGACGGCGGCCAGGTGCCGGCACCCGCCGCGCCAGCCCAGGCCATGACCGCCGGGCCCACCAGCCGGGCGTCCATGGGACGGGAAGCCCCGGACGGCCGTTCCGGCAGCGCGAGTCCGGTCTCCATCCCGACGTCGACCACTGGAACGTCAAACCTTCAGCAATGGCAGCAGATCGGCCAGCCGCTTGTCGCCGACTCCGGTCACCTCCGCCAGCTGCTCGGGCGACCGGAAGGGCCCGTGCGCCGTGCGCCACTCGACGATGCGGCGAGCCAGCACAGGCCCCACCCCGGGCAGACCGTCAAGCTCCTCGGCGGTCGCGGCATTCAGGTCGATCGGACCGGTCGCCGCGGTGGAACCGGCGGACCCGAGGCCAGTACCCGCAGGTTGCCCGGCCGCCGTTCCGGGCCGCGCCGGGCCGGGCTTGCCGTCGACGAGGACCTGTTCTCCGTCGACCAGCAACCGGGCCAGGGCGAGGCCGGTCGTGTCGGTGCCCGGGAGCACTCCCCCGGCGCGTTCGATCGCATCCACCACGCGCGCGCCCGCCGGGAGCCGGACGACCCCCGGCCGGGCCACCCGGCCGGCGACGTCGACCACCACCTCGCCGCTCGCCCCGGTGCGGGCGGCCCTGGCCGTCGGTGCCGAAGTCACGCTCGTATCCGTGGCGGAGGTGGCCCCGTGGTCCGAGTGGTCCGACCGGGCGTTGCCAGCCGCCGCCGACTCCCCCGTCCGGGGGGTATCGACCTCGGAGGAGGCGAGCGGCACCGGGCGGTGCTGCCAGGAGAACCAGGCGGTCATGAGCGCGGCGGCGAGGGCGACCAACGCGAGAACGAGGGCGGCCCGGGCGGCCGGCGCCACCACGATGCCATGCAGCGTAGCCGGAAGCCGCCTGCGGATGACGCCGACCAGATCGCCCCGTGGAACTCCCGGCGCCGGCCGGCCGGCCGATGGCCCGCGATCAGGTCCCCGGCCGCCCTCGTCCTCGCCATCGTCCATCTCGCGCCCCGCACGGGGGTGGACCAGACGGGAGTGGACCGGACGGCGCCGATCCGTTCGGCCGGCGACCAGCCGGCCAAGATCGGCCCCTTCCGCCGCGAGCTCGTCCGCGACCCATCCGCCGGCGGCCCGGTCCTCATCAAGGAACACGCCCTCGCGAATCCCGAACAGGTCGGACTCGTCGCCACCGATCTCCTGCTCGTCCTCGGTGAACGTGGCGTCACGAACGCGGCGGGATCCACCAGCTGAGCCGTCCGCTGGGGGGTCCGGCGGACGCAGCGGCACGGTGGCGTCGTCCGACGGCAGCAGGTCCAGCGATGGCCATCGCGACGAAACGGACGTTTCAGGCGGAAATGCGTGGACGGGGAAACGCGGCGACGGGGCCGACAGCGGGTACCCGGGACCAGGGGTGGATTCGACCATGGCTGGACCGTAGATCGATCACGGCGGCTCCCGCTCCGCTCGCCGCCGTCCTGTGGACAGCCGCCCGTCGTCCACAGCCCCCGCCCAGTGGCCTGCCGGGGTCCCGGTTCTGTCGCAGCCACGGGCTCGGCGGTAAGGTCCGCTCGACACTGATTGTGGGAGCACCACTGGGAGGTGCGCCGATGCGCGTGACTGTCGACTACGACCGCTGCGCGAGCAGCGGAACCTGTGTCCGTCTCGTCCCGAACGTGTTCGAGATCCGCGACGACGGCTTCCTCTACCTCCTCGACGAGGAACCCGACGACGCCAGGTGGGACGACATCCAAGAGGCTGTTGACTCCTGCCCGACCGAGGCGATCAGCATCTCCGACAGCTGATCACGACGTGGCGGTCGGCCGGGAGAGTGAGTCGCGGTAGCGACTCGCCGGAACCGGGTAGAGACCTTCTGGCGAGAGCGGCCCGCGCGTATCCGGGCGGAGCCCCGACCCGGGGAGGTGCCTCGATGGCCACGATCTACCGGCAGCACCGNCGTCAGCAAGCCCCCAGCGCGCTGTGGCCGGCGTTGCTCCTGCTCGGTGCGGCGGTCACCGTGCTGGGACTTCTGCTGATCACGAACCCCTTCGCGACAGCCCGCACGCTGGCGGTCCTCGCCGGGGTGGCACTCGTGCTCTCCGGTATCAGCGAGACGATCGCCGCGGTCCGGTCGGAGAACACTGCGGGGACCGCCCTGTTCGGGATCATGCTTGCGCTCGGCGGCGTCATCGTGCTGCTGTGGCCGGGAGTCACCCTCCGAGTCGTCGCACTGCTCGTCGGCGCGATACTGATCATCACCGGGGTCGTCCGGGCCCTGGTGACCTGGGCGAGCAGATCCTCGCGCGGGACCGGCCGCGGCATCGCCGGTCCGCTCGCCTTGGCCGCGCTCAGTGTCGTCCTCGGCGTGCTGGCGCTGACCTGGCCGGGAACGACGATCATGGTACTAGCGGTGATCTTCGGAATCCAACTGATCGTCACCGGTGTCACCGAGATCGCGCTCGGGCTCGCGCTTCGCCCGCACGGTCACTCCTGACCTCCGGCGACCATCCGTTCTCCGGATTTCCGGCGGATCAACCCGCGATTGCCGAGCGCGCCCGCCGAGTCACCCGCCTCCCGGCCCCGCGGCGGTGCCTTTGCCCGGGGCATTGACGGGGGTATCGACCGGGTCATGGACGGGGTCATGGACCGGGTCGATGCCGAACGACGACAGATCGACGGTGCCGCCCGCCCGCGTGGACGGACCGGTACCACCGCCGACGGAACCACCGGACCGCTCCGGGTCCACCGCGAGAGCCGTCCGCCCGCCCGCCTGCGCGACGGCCGCGGCGACCACCGGATCGATCTCGACGGGATCGATGAGATGACGACCCTTGTTCCGGACACTGCCCACCTCGGCCGCGACCGGATGCGCCGCGACCACCCCGGCCGGAGCCGGCCGCAGCAGCGAGGCGAACGCGGCGGGATCGCGGACCGAGGGATCCATCCAGCGATCCCAGGCGGCCTCGGGCAGGATCACCGGCGAGCGGTCGTGCAGGAACTCCAGCCCCGCGGCGGCCCCGGTCGTGAGGATCGTGAAGGTCACCAGCGGGGCCTCACCCCGGCGCCAGACCTCGTAGAGACCCGCGAACGCGAAGATCCCGCCGGTCGCGGGATGGCCCGCGGGACGGATGTAGAAGGGTTGCCCCCGCCGCGAGCCACCACCCGGATGAAACCACTCGTAGAAACCGGTCGCCGGGACGAGGCAGCGCCGTGCGGCGAAGGCCGATCGGAACGCCGGCTTGGTCGCCGCCGTCTCCGACCGCGCATTGATCATCTTTGCCCCGATCGTCCGCTCCTTGGCCCAGGACGGCACCAACCCCCAGGTCGCGAGGCGAAGGACCCGCTCGGTCCGGGCGGCAGCCGGCGGCTTCCCGGCCGGGTGCCGGCCGGCCGGAGGGAGGTGCGCCTCACCCCGAAGAGCGCCGTCCGGGAGCTCACGCGGCTCGGCGATGACGATCGGCATCGCCGAGGTGGGCGCCACGTTGTAGTTCTCCGCCACCCCGCCGGCAGTCTCGTCGCGAGCGGACATCGCCGCGGCGAGGTCGTCGGTCTTCAGCTTCTGGGTGTACCGACCGCACATGGCGCCAGTGTGGCACCCGGGTCCGACAGTTCCAGGTTCCGCGCGGAGGTCACCCGAACGCGAAGGTCACCCGAACAGCGTGGCGAGGCCACCGGCCAATGCACCGAGGTTGACCAGGCCGAAGAACCCGACCCAGAGCGTCGGGGGCAGTCCGGTCAACCGCGCGAGCTGATCCGGGTCGGAATCCCCGGCCCGGCGCCGACGGCGCCCCCGCTGCACCTCGATCACCGGGCGGATCGCGCCCAGCAGCAGGAAGCACGCGATGTACGCGGCGAATCCGGCGCGCACGGTCTGCGGCGCGAACCAGGAGACCGCCAGGATTCCCGCGGTACTCCCCAGCACGGACAGGGCCCCGAAACCGTTGCGGATCACGACCAGCATCGCCAGCAGCAGCGCCACGCACAGCTGCAGCAGCAGACTCGTCCGGCCGGTGGCCAGCAGGCCCGCGGCTCCGAGACCGAGCAGAGACGGTGTCGTGTAGCCGGCGGCGACGGTCACGACGACACCCGCACCGGTCGGCCGTCCGGAGGACACGGTTACTCCGGAGGTGTCCGAATGCAGCCGAACGCCGGCCAGGCGGCGCCCCGTCGCGACCGCGGCCAGGGCATGGCCGCCTTCGTGTGCAATTGTTATCACATGTCTGGATATCGGCCATAGGCGGTCGCTGAGTACCGTCAGGGCCGCCAGAATCGCGGCAACGACGAGCACCCACTGCGGCGCCGCCGGCTGCGCCGCAATGCTCCGGCGCAGAATCTCCATTTCCGTCGTCTCTCCCTCATCCGCGCGGTTGGTCCCGCTCCTCCACAGACGCCTGATACGAACATCATCGATCCTGCCCTCACCCCACGCGACGTTGCCTTCCGGTGAAACCGGACCGCGGTATCGCCGGACATCCACGACGACCGGTGTCAGGGGGTGGGGGTAAGGTCGTGTCGCATTCGGCACACCGGGGAGACCGCGAGGAACATCGAGGAGTGGCCCGTCGTGGCGGAGTACGTCTACCGGCCGGTGGTCAGCATGGTGCGGGGACTTTTCGGCGCACTGCGCCTGCGTCTCGACATCCAGGGCACGGAGAACATCCCGGCATCGGGTGGCGGCATCGTCCTGATCAATCACGTCTCGTACCTGGACTTCGCGCTCGCGGGTCTGCCGTTCTGGATCGCGGAGCGTCGGCTGGTCCGGTTCATGGCCAAGAAGGCCGTCTTCGACCACCGGATCAGCGGGCCGCTCATGCGCGGCATGCACCACATCCCGGTCGACCGGGAGGCCGGCGCAGCGTCTCTGCGCCACGCCCTCGACGCACTGCGCGCCGGGGAACTCGTGGGCGTCTTCCCCGAGGCGACAATCAGTCCGAGTTACTGTCTGGCGACATTCAAGACCGGGGCGGCCCGGATGGCCGCTCACACGAAGGTGCCGGTGATCCCGGTGATCCTCTGGGGCAGCCAGCGCATTTTCACCAAGGGGCGGCCCTTCAGACTGCGGGACGCGATCGGTGTCCGCGTCTCGATCACGGTGGGCAGGCCCGTCCAGCCCACGGAACTGGGTAAGGGCCGCGACGGCACGGCGCTGCTGGAGAAGGTGATGAACGAGCTGCTCGACGACGCGCAGCGCCGCTACCCGCGACCCGCGCCGGGCGAGCCGGACTGGTGGCTGCCCGCGCATCTCGGTGGCTCGGCTCCTGATCGGCCGGCCGATCAGGACGCCGCCGAGCAGAGCACCTCCGAGGAATCCGGCCAGAGCTGACAGATCATCCCCGCCGGAATCCTTGCCGACCGACGATCTCGCGGACGGCTCTGCGCTGTTACCGTGCGTTATTCAAGGAAGTGCTCACCCACGAACACCGCCCCGGGACGGAGACCCGTCGACCTCGGTACCGGACGGCGGCGGCCCGGACGGCGACCGGTACCGGGTCAGCAAAGCGGCCCGGCGCGCGGGGTGCAGGTTCGCCCGGCTGACGTCCCCGCCGTAATGCTCGACGACGCGGTCGTCCATCACCCGAAACCACACCGGCGGGAGATACGCCGCGAGCAGGAGCGTGGCGTACCCCGCCGGTAGCTGGGGAGAGGCCTCGAAGGACCGCAGTGCCTGGTAGCGCCGGGTCGGGTTGGCGTGGTGGTCGCTGTGTCGCTGCAACTGGTAAAGCGCCAGATTGCTGATCACGGCGTCGCTGTTCCAGCTGTGCCGGGGGTCGACCTTCTCATAACGCCCGCTCGGAGTCAGCTCCCGGGCCAGGCCGTAGTGCTCGATGTAGTTGACCCCCTCCAACAAGGTGAACCCGAAGGCCGCCTGGGCGACGAGGAAGACGAGTACAGCCGGCCCGAACTCGACGGCCAGCGCCAGGAACAACACCGCGGTGAGCAACCAGCCAAGCACGACCTCGTTGCGCACCGACCAGACCCGTCGGCCGCGCAACCGTAGCCGGGCGGCCTCCAGCGACCAGGCGGAACGCAGGCTGCCGACGACGGTCCGCGGCCAGAACCGCCAGAAGCTCTCCCCCAACCGGGCGCTCGCCGGGTCCGCCGCCGTCGCTACCCGCACGTGATGGCCCCGGTTGTGCTCTACGGAGAAGTGACCGTACGCGGCCGGCGCCAGCATCAACCTCGCCAACCAGCGCTCGAAAATCCCCCGCTTGTGGCCGAGCTCGTGCGCGGTGGTGATGCCCACCCCGGTCACGGTGCCGACCGACACCACCACGCCGATCCGGGCGGACCACGACAGGTCGCCGTTCGTCCAGGCCGAGGCGCCCAGCAGCAGGCCGACGCCCGCCAGCGGCGGGTAGAGATACGTGCACCGGCGGTAGTAACGGTCGGCCTCCAGCGCGGCCCGGATCTCCTCCGGTGGATTGACCGGATCCGGCGGTGTGGTCATGTCGAGCAGCGGAACCAGGACGAAGACGAAGAGCGGGGTGATCCACCAGTGCAGCTCGACACCCGTCCGATGCCACAGGCCGTATCCCACGATGGCCAGCAACGGAACGATGATCGCGGTGAGCCACATGTACCGCTTGCCGTCCCGCCAGGCGAGGCCGCCGGGCGCGGTGAGGACAGGTGCCGCCATCGGTACCTCCGATTTGCCGGCCGGACCGCCGACCGGCGCCGACCGCCACCGCGGGGCGAAAACCCCTGACGGCGCACGATAACTGGACAGTGAGCCTGCCACGTGTCATATACGGTGACAACAGAACGCCGGTCACATCGAGGAGCAGGACCCGTGCAAACAGGTGGCGTGACGCCGTCGCCCGCGGGCCGGCGGTCCCGTTCGATGACCGACTCGCCCCCCTGGATCGGCGGGGTGNTGGTCGGCACTCTGTTGCTGTCCACCGTTGTTCTGATCACGTATACGCTGCTTCCCCTGCCCGGCCAGGAACGTCTGGGTGCGGGCAACTACGTCCTCGCCGCCGTGCTGTTCGCCGCCAACATCCTGCTGCCCCGGCTCCTGCGATGGCACCGGCGCCGCCGGAACCACCGGCCATGATCCATCCGCGCGCCGGTCCCCGCCCCAGGCCGGCCACGTGGCCTGTCCCACGCCCGGCGCATCCCGGCGCCTTCCGGGAACTCCGGCTGCCACGATGGCCGAATGTCCGCACTGATCGTGCTCTTGGTCGGCCTGGTGGCGGGCATCGGGGTCCGGCACCGCGGACGACTGCCTGCGGACACCGCCCACGTGATCAACCTCTGGCTGCTGGACGTGGCCCTGCCCGCTCTGACGCTGCGCGCCATGCACGGCATCGTCTTCCCGCCGAACCTCGCGCTCGTCATCGCCGCGCCCTACCTGCTCTTCGTCCTGACGACGGCCGGCTACGTGCTGGCCGGACGAGCGTTGCGGATGCCGCGGGAGGTCGTCGTCGCCCTGATCGCCACGACCGCGGTGGCGAACACGAGCTTCGTCGGCATCCCGATGGTGACCGCCTTCTTCGGCGCGTCGTCGGTCCCGGTTGCCGTGCTCGTGGATCAGCTCGGTTCCTTCCTACTGCTAAACACGGTGGTCCTCGGGACGGTCACGATCAGTGCCGGCGCATCGCTTTCCCGCGCCGAGCTCGCCCGTCGAGTCCTCACCGCTCCGGCGCTGATCGCCTTGGTGGCCGCGCTCGTCCTGCGGCCGGTGACCTTCCCGGGCTGGCTGAACGCCGCGCTGGGGTCGCTCGGTGGCACCCTCACCCCGCTCGCCCTGTTCTCCATCGGTCTGCAACTCCAGGTGCGTGCGGTCCGGGTGTGGTGGCGGGAGCTGGCCCTCGGCCTCGGCGTCAAGCTGGTCGCCGCGCCCGCGCTCGTGGTGGGGATCTACGCGCTGACGGGGAGCGTCGGAGATCACGACGTGCGGGTGGCCCTCTTCGAGGTGGCGATGCCCCCGATGGTCGCCGGCGCACTCATCGCCGCCCGTCACGAACTCGCGACACCGTTGCCGAGCCTGCTGGTGGGAGTCGGGGTTCCGCTGTCGTTCGTGAGCCTGGTGGTCTGGGCGCTGCTCCTCGGGGCCTGAGGAGGTGGGGGGCCTGAGTCGTGCTCGTCCTCCAGTGGGGTCACCGCTGTAGCGGGCGCCCGGCGTGCTGATCACACCCCACGTGGGCGGGTTGACCATGCGTGCGGCGCACCGGGCGGCACCTCCCACGAGCGCGCGCCGTCGGCGCACGGGGCGAGATGTGTGTCCGCGATGGCGGAGAAATCGCCGAAGAACTTGATTTCCAGCCGCTCGCGACAGACACCTCCCTTGCCGTCCGGCGCGAGACGCAGAAAGTACAGCACGCTCGTACCTCCGGCAGCCGGCCGGTCATGCGGGTTGTAGCCGCCACCGTCCCAGTGGAACTCGGCCCGGGTCCGCAACACCCAGCGCAGTCCCTCGATGATGATCGGATTTGGGTCCGGCAACCGCATCGCGAAGTGCCGCTCGAGCTCGAACACGCGTTCCTGCTCGATGAGCCCGGCCGGTAGTCCAGGTGTCCGCCGGAGCATGAAGATCTCCAACGTGCGGTCCGCGCCCGCATCGGACCGCAGCGCGGCGTGGGTGAGACGCACGTCGAGCAGCTCCGCGCGCACCGCGTAGCGCTCGGCCAGCCGGGCCTTCACGATGACGCTGGGCACCAGCGCGCTCGGCCGCACGCCGAGAGCGGGCAACGCCGCGAGCGCGGCCTCGAAGTCGTCCACGGCGATCAGCAGCGCCGCGTGGTCCAAGACGCAGTACCGTGCCACCAGATCGACGAGGGCCGCCGCCTCGTCAAGGCCGTCGAACAGGCCGGCGAGGAGACCCTCGGTGCGCAACGCGCGCAGCGGCGCGCACACGGCCTCAATCCGGCGCACGTCGACGACGTCCAGACCGCTACCAGGCCGTCCGAGGTCGGGATGCCCCGGTGAGGCCGTGAATCCCTGCGCTTCGATCATCCCGTGCCACCTTCCGCCGCGCGGATGTGCATGACGACCGGACACACCACGCCGATTCGTCCAGTCGGGTTCCTGCTCAGTCGGGTCAGGCCACCTTAGGCCGCTGGGCCTGGCCACCACGGCAGATCCGGCCCTGGAGCGTTCCTGGCAGCCTAGCGGGGTTGAGATAACAGCCCGTCACCACCCACCGGCGAATCGCTCCTTACCGGTAAAATTGTCGCATCACCTGTGTGACGAGGCTCGCTGGCATCCCCGGGCCGCGACAGGCCCGTGGAATAAGCCGGTGGAATGAGGAGGCGCGCGCCACGCTTCTTCCTGACGACGGACGCGACCCGTGGCGTAAGGAGGACCTCAACCCGTGCTTGATCCCGATGCACTTTACGATCTTGCCGAGGACCTGGCCGGCGGTTCGATCGATCTCGGCCGTCCCGTCATGCTGGAGGCGATGACCGGGGTGGTTGACGCTGGCAGCGCGGTCAGCCTGGCCGGCGAGCACCTGATGACCGCGCTCGACCACCGGCTACTCGCCACCTTCGACATCGACCAGTTGCTCGACTACCGGTCCCGCCGGCCGACCATGGTCTTCTCCGAGGATCGCTGGGAGAGCTACGAGGATCCCGTCCTCGCGCTGTACCTGTTGCGGGACGAGGCAGGCACTCCGTTCCTGCTGTTGGCCGGGCCTGAGCCAGATCTGCAGTGGAAGCGGTTCACGGTGGCGCTGCGAGGCCTCGTGGCCCGGCTCGGCGTCCGTCTGACGGTCGGGCTGAACGCGATTCCGATGGCGGTGCCGCACACCCGCCCGTTGGTGGTGAGCGCGCACGCGACCCGTAAGGACCTCATCGTGGGGTACGAGCCCTGGCTGCGCCGGCTACAGGTCCCCGGCAGCGCCGGCCACCTGCTGGAATTCGAGCTCGGGCGGGAAGGCCGGGATGCGATGGGTTTCGCCGCTCACGTCCCGCACTACCTGGCGCAGACGACCTATCCGGCGGCCACCGAGGTCCTGCTGACCTCGGTGTCGAAGGCGACCGGGCTCCTGCTCCCGCTGGACGGGCTGCGCTCCGCCGCGGTTGCCATCCAGGACGAGGTCGACAGCCAGATCGCCAGGGGCGGTGAGGCCGCCGCGCTGGTCAGCGCCCTGGAAGAGCAGTACGACGCCTACCAGCGCGGACGGCGCGGGCCGAGCCTGCCGGCCGCGGACGACGTCCAGCCGCTGCCGACCGCCGACGAACTCGGCGATGCCTTGGAGCGTTTCCTCGCCGAGCAGACCGAACCGGACGGTCCCACCCCGAATCCCTGACCCGGGTCAGGGATTCGGATCCCACCAGCCTGACCGGCCCGCTCCCCACCGAGGTCACCTGCCGCAGCCCGCCCTCCGCGGGCCGCCGTGGAGTGGACCGGTCCCGTGCGTGTGGATTGCGCACGGGTCGAGCCGTCGATCGACCAGACGTGAAGGTGGCGGCGCAGGGAANCCCACACCGCCGATGATCAATCTTTCTATACCATGATCCGAACGCGGTCCGGGTGTGGTTGCATTTAAATTGTGGAAGTAGCTTCTGGTCACCTATGCCAGACCGGGCCAACCGATTGGCTGTACTATTTCGATCCGCTACTCGGAGAGCCAGCCCAGGACGCCTGACAATCGTCTCACTTGATGATCCAGTGACGGAGAGAATCGGACGATGAATCTGCCCGAGACGTCCGCATGACCGCATCCCCCGCCGGACCGGTGCCCACCGCGGCCGGTTCGACGCCGCTCGAGACCGCGGACAGCACGGACCCAGCTGCCGGCACCGACCCGGCCGCCAGCGCGACGCCTGCCGGTCCGGCGGCACCGGCAAACCCGGCGTCACCGCGCGATCCGGAGCCGACGGTCGATCCTGCGCAGACAGCCGATTCCGGGAATCCCGTACCTGCCGTGGCCCCGACGGCCGGCGCCTCGGCGGCCGGACCCACCATGCGCGAGCGGTACCGCTACCTGCGTAAACCAATGCGCACCGCCCTGTTGGCAGTGCATGTGCTGGTGAGTGTCGGCTGGAATGGCGTGGCGTTCGCGCAGCTCGTCCTGGCTTCGACCGCAGCGGCCGATGCCGGTCTTCGGCACTCCGCATATGAGCTCATGCACGTCGTTGACCGGGTCCTCAATATCCCGCTCGCTCTACTCGCCCTGACCACCGGGGTGGTGATCTCGGTAAAGACGAGGTGGGGACTGCTGCGGCACTGGTGGGTGGCGACAAAACTCGTCATCACCGTCGTTGCCGTGATACTCGGCAGCTCCATGATGCGCCCGTTGGTCGTGCGGGCCGGACATGCGACGGATGGGGGGGAGGTCGCCTACGCGGCTCCGACCGTCGCGATCATCCTCGGCGCCAGTGTGATGAACGTCCTGTTCATCACGGCGACGGTGCTGTCCATCGCGAAGCCTTGGGGAAAGACTCCTCGGGGCCGGCGAGCGATGCGCCGCGCCGGGGCGGCTCCCCTGTCCACGCGGCCGGGCCTGCCGGCGTCATCCGCGCCACTGGCCACCGCCTCGGCCGCCACGGGGAGCGGGGACCCGGTACTCCCGACCATCGTGGCGGTTCCCCTCGGCCCCTGAGACGGCGGCGCGGCGGCCGGGAGAAGTTTCATGGCTCTTCAGCTCCCCGTGGTCGCCCGACCGGCGACGGGTGGGGACGGCCCCGGCCGGCCGCGGGAGCTCGACCGGCGGGCCTGACGGGGCGGGCTGCTCCGCGCCGGCTGGCCGTCCCGGCAGCAGAAAGGCGAACGGTGCGGCGAGGACCGTGGACCCGAGGGTCCACCAGAACGCCGTACCGAAGGCGCCGGCCAGCGCCACCGGATCGGCGGGTCCGGTCCCGGCGGGTCGGCCGGTGATCTGGTGGGACAGCACCACGGCGAGGATGGCCGTCCCGAGTGAGCCGCCGATCTGCTGGAAGATCCGCCCCGCGGAGGTGGCGCGCGGAATCTCCTCCCGGCGCAGCCCGTGGTAGGCAGAGGACATCACCGGGATGAGCGCCATGGCCAGCCCGATGCCGCGGACCGTCAGGGAGACCCCGAGCAGCACCTCGCTGGTGTCGGCGGCGACCTGTGTATACGCAACCGATCCCAGCGCGCTGAGCAGAAGGCCGACCAGAACGAACAACCGCGGGCTGCGCCGGTCCGCCACCCGGCCCAGCACAATCAGGGCGATCATCATCCCCAACCCCTGCGGGGCGAGGAGCAGGCCGGCGGCGGCGGCACTGCGGCCACGGGCCTGCTGCTCGTACAGGGGCAGCAGGAACATCGCCCCGAACAGCGAGATCCCGAACAGGAACATCATCCCCGATGAACCGGCGAAGGCCCGGGACCGGAACAGCCGCAGGTCGATGATCGGTTCGACGGCGGTCCGCAGGGCATGCACCGTGAACAGAACGAGCAGGGCCGCGCCGAGGGCCAGCGGCACGATCACCCGCACACCCGTGAAGTCACCCTGCCGGCCGGCCACGGAGAAGCCGTAGACGATCGCGGCCAGCCCCGGGGACAGCAACGCGAACCCGAGAGCGTCGAAGCGATGCCGCCCGGGAGTCCGCACATCCGGCATCCCCAGCCAGGCCAGGACCAGCCCGATCAGGCAGACCGGCACGTTGATNAAAAAGATCCAACGCCAGTCGAGATCGTCGACGATCAGCCCGCCGATGACCGGCCCGAGCACGGGAGTGACCAGCGCGGGCNCCCCCNCCGCCGCCATCAGGCGGCCCAGCCGTTCCGGCCCGGCCGCCTGCGCGATGATCGTCTGCATCAGAGGCAGAAGCAGGCCGCCGCCGAGGCCCTGCACGATCCGGAAGGCGATGAGACTGCCGGCCGACCATGCCGCCCCACACAGCGCCGAGCCGACGAGGAACAGGACCAGCGACAGCAGCCACATCCGCTTGGCGCCGAACCGCTCGGCTGACCAGCCGGTCACCGGGATCACCATGGCGAGCGCGAGCAGGTAACCGGTACTCACCCACTGGATTGTCGAGATTCCGACGTTGAAGGATCGGGCGAGGGTGTTGATCGCCACGGAGGTGATCGTCGCATCGAGCTGCACCACGACCGCACCGACGAGGACGATCCCGGCGAGACGGATCAGCGCCGGATCGAGCCGATCTCCGCTACCGCCCGTCATGCCCCCGCCCGCCGCGGCGGGCGCCTGGGTCTGCGCTGCCATCACAACCTCCGTACGACCCGAGCAGGATCATCCGCCGCGAACTGGGGCGAGTCGGACCAGGCGCCCGGGAATAGTCCTGGTCGAGCCGCACCCCGCCGACGATACACCGTATCGCTTTCGCTACGCCGTACCTTTGTCCGTACGGTGTAGCCGCCGGACCCGACCGTGTAATCTCGCTGACCACGTAACCTCGCTGTATGTGCGGATCGAGGGGAGCGTGGAACGNCCCGTCGNCNCCGGCCGNCCCNCCCGCCGCGCCCGCCCCGGAGTTGATCTCCCGCACCGACCCGGACGGGCCCGTCACAACCGCCGGGTCGGGCGACCCGGGCGGGCCGCACACGCCCCAACGTCGCCTGAAGCCCGCGGCTGCGACCGGCTTCGCCCCGTCTCCCGCCCGCCCGGCCGCTCCCCCGACGGCGCTACCGACCGCTCCCCCGACGGCGCCGCCGCACGTCGAGGAATGCGACAGCCCGATGAAGGGCCTGTTGTGGACCCGGCCCGTAGCGCGCCAGAAGCCCCGGCTGAGCCGGGAGGCCATCGTCGACGCGGCGATCACCCTGGCCGACACGGAAGGACTCGACGCCGTCTCTATCCGCCGGGTCGCGGCAGTTCTCGGCGTCCGGCCGATGAGCCTGTACTCCCACATCGCCCGCAAAGACGATCTTCTCGATCTGATGAGCGACCGGATCGCTGCCGAGATCCTCGTCCCCGACCCGCTGCCCGCCGACTGGCGCGACGCCCTGCGTGCCATCTCCCATCAGACCCGGGCCAGCTGCCTGCGCCATCCCTGGATGCTGACCACGTTCGCCGGACGGCCGCACTACGGACCGAACGCGCTGCGCCACGCCGAGCAGTCGGCCGCAGCGGTCGCCAGGCTGCCCGTGCCACCTCGCCGGAAGATCGCGATTCTGCGCGCGGTCGACACGTACACGATCGGGCACGTTCTCGCCGAACTGCGGGCGCGGGACCTCCACTCCCGGACCGACGTCGACAAGGTCGAGCTGACCACCTACCTCCGCGGCCTGATCGCCACCGGCGACTATCCCTTCCTCGCGCAGTTGGGTCCGGGCAACATGACGATCATGGGTGACGACGCGCAGGAGGACTTCGCCGACGGGCTGGAATGGCTGCTGGTCGGCATCACCGCGGCGATCGAGTCCTGAGGGTCAGACGCTGCCGAGCACGCGGGTGATCCGCACCTCCACGACGACACGCCGGGGATTGGCCCGCGGCGCGCGGTAACGCTGCGCATAGCGGAACTCGGCGTCGGCCACACTCGCCGGATCATCCCGGAGCACGGCCAGTCCCTCCAGCGTCGACCAGCGTCGGCCGTCGATCTGGCAGAGCCCGACGGGGGTGCCGTGGGCCGGTCCCGCCGCGATCAGACGGGCCTTGCGGGACCGGGCCGATGTGATCACCCGGGCGATGCCCGCCGCCGGATCAAGTGTCGCGCCGACGGCGACCACGTGCGGGCTGCCATCCGGCCGGACGGTGGTCAGGCTGCACAGGTGCCGCTCTCGCCAGAAGTCAAGAAAGGCCTTGCCACGCCCGGCCAGGTCGAGCAGATGCGCGGGGTCAAGCCGGTTCTGGTGGTCGACCCCGAGCCGGCGATGCGTGAGCACCGGGAACTCGGCACGAACGGCGGCCGGTCGGGACGGGTCCAGCTCCGCGCGCACCGTGGTGGGCCGCGGGCCGGCCTCGGCGAGCACCTCTCCCCACGGATCGACGACGACGCTCGCCCCGGCCATCTCCCGGCCCGCCTGGCGGCCCGCGGCGTTGCAGGCGACGAGATACACCTGGTTCTCGATGGCCCGGGTCCGGGTGAGCACGCGCCAGTGGTCCAGCCTGGCCAACGGCCAGGCCGATACCACCACCACGATCTCGGCACCGCCCTCGGCCAGCAGCCGGAACAGCTCGGGAAACCGGAGGTCGTAACAGGTCGCCAGCCCGACGATGCCGAGTTCGGTGGGGACGGTTCCGACCGTGGCACCCGGCGTCAGCAACCGGGCCTCCGCGGAGCCGTAGCCGAACAGGTGCACCTTGCGGTACGCATGCCGGATCATCCCGTCCGGACCGATCAACACGGTCGTGTTGAAAAGCCGTCCGTCGGCGGACCGTTCCACGATGCTGCCGGCCACCAGGTGGCATCCGCGTTCCCGGGCGGCCTCCCGCAGGGCGGTGACCGTCGGCCCGGTCAACGCCTCCGCCTCCGCCTCGTACCGATCGAAGTGAAAATAGCCGGTGACCCATAGTTCGGGGAGGACGACCAGGTCCGCCTGGGTCTGCCGGATCTCCCCCAGCACCCTGCGCACCCGGTCCGCCGCGTTCTCCTCGTCGGGACAGCCGAGCTGCAGGACGGCGGCACGGACCGGGGCTGTCATACGGGGCTCCTCGCCTTGTCGACCATGCGGTTCCGCAAACACGAGGGTCTTCCCGGCGGCGACCCGGTCGACCGCGGGATTCAGGACAGGCCCAGCATCGCCTTCCACTGCTGGGCGCTCGTCGGCCGGAAGACGTGGTTCATCCGCTTGACCACCGCAAGGTCCTCCGACGCCTGCGGAGAGTACTGGTGGCCGGGGAAGACGGTGGTGGTGTCCGGCAACGCGGCCAACCGACGCAGGCTGTCGTACATCAGTCCCGCGTCGCCGCCGGGCAGGTCCATCCGGCCGCAGCCCTCGAGGAACAGGGTGTCTCCGGCAACGAGCCGATCGTCGACGAGGAAACACTGGCTGCCGGGGGTGTGGCCAGGGGTGTGCAGCAGCCGCACGGGGATCTCCCCGACCGNCNCCACATCGTCGTCGTCATGCNCGACCAGANCGGCCGNGGAGNCCTCGGTCGCCCGCCGTACCCACTCCGCCTCGGCCCGGTTCACGTGAATCGGGACGNTCTGCCGGCCGAGCAACTGGCGGACACCCTCGATCTCCAGGCCGAACGCGTTTCCACCGATGTGATCGGCGTGGTAGTGGGTGACGAGCGCGCCGGTGAGCCGCATACCGTCGGCGGCCAGCAGGTTGAGCAGGTCGTCGACCTTGTAGGCGGGATCGACGACCAAGGCCTCGCCGGTCTCGCGGTCACCCACGAGGTAGACGAAGTTGACCATCTGGGTACCGACCGGATCGCCGACGGCGAAGTCGCGGCCGGACAACAGTTGACGGAAGTACAGGCGATCGGTCACCCCGCCAGCCTACGAAGGTCCGGCCCACGGCGGGGCGAGTTGCTCACCAGGGCTACCCGCGGCGGCATGACGGGNGAATGATCCATGTGGTGCACGGTGAAGAAGTCCAGGATCGCGCCGGTGGCGTCGAAGGACCGGCCGGCGGCCGAGTCGGACCGGTCCCGGCGGGCCTCCGGGCTGGCCGGCCACAGATGCGTGCCCCCGGTCACCGTGTCGAGCCGAACCTCGGCACCCCCGAGGCAGTCGACGTACCGCAGGATGATCACTTCGCCTCTGGGCTCGGTCAGCACCGGCGTCGGATTGCAGCCGTAACGGTCGGCGTATGCGCGGATCACCGCCGGAGCCGGCGAGATGTGCGCGGGTCCGCCCGCCACCGCGCCACCCGCATAGGGCACGGACGGATCGGCGGTGCCGTGCACGGCCATGGTCGCCGGGGTACGTCCGGGCGGGCAGCGGACCTCGAACGTCGAGGAGACCATCGCCACGGCCGCGAATCGACCGGATCTGCACACCAGCGCGGCGGCGAACTCGGCACCGTTGGAATGCCCGGCGGCGTAGACAGCACGGTCGTCCAGGCAGAACCGCGCATCCAGATCATCCAGCAGAGCATTCACGAAACCAAAGTCATCCGCCTTACCCGGCTCCCCGAGGGTGTTCCAGCGTCGTGGTGTCCCCAACGCGTCCGGGGTCACCACGATGAAACCGCGGTCGCCGCCCAGGGCGCCCATGCGGGAACGCTGCTCTTCCAACTCCTTATCGGCCTTGAAACCGTGGAAGTCGAAGATCAACGGATAGGCGTGACGCCCGTCGTGACCCACCGGCAGTGTCAACCGGTAGTAGCGACGGACTCCACCCAGAACCAGGGAATGTGCCCCCGAGAGCAGCGGGACCGCCGGCCGCGGTGAGACGCAGGAGGAGCCCGCGGTCGATATTCCCGAGCCGGCAGCGAAACGTCGCGGCACTGCCTTGTCAGAGACGCTGCCGGAGACGCCGGACGAGCCCGCGAAACCGTGCACCAGCTGGACGACAATGACCAGTGTCAGCGCGACGACACCCGGCACGGCGAGATGCCAACGTGCTGGCGGCGGTTTCCGGGACACCGCACCCACGGTACGGACCAGACCAGGCCGAAGGAATACATCGCCGCGACGCCTGCGCGACACCGTCGATTCCCGATGTCGGGACGGCAACCACACCGGCAACCACACCGGCGGCGGACCCGGCGGTGGACCCGGTCGAAACCCCGCGCGCCGGTTGATCGGCCGGCCGTCTGCCGTCAGGCTACCGGGCTGAGGCCGCCATCGAGGTTGATCGTCGCACCCGTGATGTAGGCGGCCCGCGCGGAGAGCAGGAACGCGACCAGATCGGCGAACTCCTGGGCCCGGCCCACCCGACCGAGCGGGATTCCGGAGGTCCGCCCCATCCGTTCGTACAGCTCGTCGACCGTGATGTTCTCTCGGGCCGCCGCCCGATCCCACTGCCCGCTCTCCACCAGGCCGATCAGCACCGCGTTGACCCGGATCCGGTCCGGGCCGAGCTCCTTGGACAGGGCCTTGGTGAGCGCGAGGCCCGCGGCCCGGGTGACGGAGGTCGGGGTGGAACCGGCGCTGGGGGCTCTGGCCGCCACGGACAGTGAGTTCACGATGCCGCCACCGCCCGCGCGCCGCAGGTACGGCAACACCAGCCGGGAGGCCCGGATCGCCGCGTGCAGCTTCAGCTCCAGATCGGCGTTCCAGACCTCGTCGGTCTGGTTCTCGAACGTACCGCCCGCGCTGGCGCCGGCGTTGTTCACCAGGGCGTCGACGGCGTTCCAGCGGTCGACGGCGGTGGCGACGAAACGTTCGAGGTCAGTGATGCTGGTCACATCGGCAGGTACGGCGAGAACCTCGCCACCGCCGGCCTGCGCCTGCCCGGCGACCTCCCGCAGCCGCGTCTCGTCGCGCCCGCAGAAGGCCACCCGCGCCCCCTCGGCGGCCAGCGTCCGCACCAGGGCGGCTCCCAGCCCGTTCGAGCCGCCGGTCACCAGCACCACCTTGCCCGCCAGCTGAAGATCCATCCCGCTCCTGTCGCCTCGCTCCGGTCGCAGTTTTCGATGAGGCAGGCCAGCCGCGGCCGGCCGGCAGNCCGCCCGACCATCCGCGACGGGCGCCACCGGTCCTGACGACCTGGGCAGCTACCGGGTGATCGGCCCGCCGTTCCCATCGATCGACATGATGAACATACCGAGGGCGGAAGATGCGATCAGCATCCACCCGGTCTAACGTCGGGACCGGCGAGAGGGGGCGGGACGATGGCCAGGTGCGACACCTGCGGTAACGACTACTGGATGTCGTTCGAGGTGCAGGTTATAAGTGGCGAGAAATACACCTTTGACTGCTTTGAATGCGCTGTGGCAAAACTTGCCCCCCGCTGCGAACATTGCGACTGCCGCATTATCGGGCACGGCGTCGAGGTATCCGGGCGGTTCTTCTGCTGCGCCCACTGTGCCCGGGTTTCGGACGGCCGCCTCGGTGCCGAGCTCCGCGACACCGTCGGCACGCATCCGGGCTGATCCGGACCGGATGCGCTCCAGCCGACCCGGATCAGCCCGGCGGCCCGCCACCCGCCCGCGGAGCGGCCATCGACATCACCGAGACAACTCCGAGAAATATCGTTTCTACTCTCTGTAGACGGACATACGGGTCCGAGAGGGTACCATGCCTAACGAGTCGACGCCCTCGTCCGCTTCGCCGACGGCGTCGGCAGCCAGGTGATCGCCGATGGTGCGGAGACCGCCGACGAGCTCGCCGCGGTGGTCGGGGTGTCGACCGGGGTGTCCGGGGTGCCGCCGCGTCCTGTCGGACACACCTTGGCGGCGTCACGACATCAGAGCGCGAAATGGGTACGCAGCGCGTCCTCCAGTTCCCCTGACGTCTGAAGGCGTCAGTCCCCTCGGGAGTTTCTGATGGATGCCGCCTCGCTGGCAAGGATCTCCTCCATACGTTCAGAGATGTCCCGCCGACCACTGTGGCCGGGGCGCCACGAGCACCAAGCACACGCCGACCGTTAGCGCGGTGTCCATAAATGTTCGCTGGGTTGGGTTAGGCGGCTTGGGTGCGGGGCGTCCCCAGCGTTGCTGGCGTTCAGAGCGGACGCGGGCGCGTTCGCGGCGTTGCGCGGCCAAGACGGGCGGGGTAGCGGGCCGTCGGCGTTGCGCCCGCGCGGGTAGGCCTGCGGTTCGCGGGCGAGCACGGTGTGGTTGGGGTGGTCGGAGCTGGCGATGACGACGGTGCGCACCGGGCCGAACTGGTCGAAGGCGAAGCAGCGGTTCGGGCAGGTGGCGGTCAGGTACTCGATCCGGTCGAGTTTCCCTCCTTGTCCGGATCGGTGAACTCCTTCCAGGTTCTCGTCCGTTGGAAGGAGATCCGGTGGTGGCCCAAGAGCTGACGCAGCCGTTCCCGGCCGACGGTGACGACCCGGTCGGGGTTGTCGCCCAGGTAGTCGGCGAGTTTACGCAGGCTCCAGTGCGTGAACGGCCGCCCCAGTTTCGTGGGACGGGTCCGGGCCANCGCGATGATGAACGCCTCGTCTTCACAGCTGATCCGGCGGGGACGGCCTCCGGCCCACCGAGGGTCCAGGCAGGCCAGACCGATCTCGTTGAACCGGTGGATCACATCCCGGACCGTGCCCTCGTCAGCGGCAACCAGCCGGGCGATCGCCGGCACCGTCGTCCCGCCGGCCGATGCCATGATGATCGTCGCCCGACGGGCCCGGACCGAGGAGTGCGTCCCCCGCCGCACGATCGCCTGCACCTGGCGGCTTTCCTCCCCGGTCAGCCGCCGCGCCCGCACACGCTGTGCCATACGCCCACCTCCCGGCACCGGTCACACACGTCGGTACCGACAGTGCACATCCCGCCCCCGGGCAGCGCCAGCCCCACCCGGCGCCTCCCGACCCAGCAAACGTTTATGGACATCACACTGGCGATGACGATCAAGATTTCGGGTTTGACGAAGTCGAATGCGCCTTCAGGTTGAAGGAAACCAAGGAGGAAGGCATTATTAAACCCCGCGTTCGTTTCGCGTAGCCCGCTGCGTGACACGACGGCAAGCAACCCCAGCAAAACTGGGAAGGCCGGACACTGCCTCACCGACATAGGACGGGGACGGCGTAGTCCCCCACGGCACGTCCGGCCCTCCTCCACCCCCTGCACCCGCAGTACACACGGCGGGCCGCCTCGGAAACGGCCCCTTCAGGAGGATGATCCCGATGACCACCAGCACTGACAGCGCCACCGTCGCCACCCACTCACAGCCGTTACCAAACGAAGCCGAGGCGTTACCCACTCCGCCGCCCCTCAGCCCGCTGCGCGGCAACCCGGGCGTGATCGGTATCCCCACCTTCATCGCCGGGGCCGTCGGCCTCGGGCTGGTCGACACCGGGTGGCTTCCGCCCGCCGCGGCCGGCGCAGCCATACCCGTTATCATGACCGCCACCACCGTCGGTCTCCTGATCTCCGCGATCTGGGCGGCGGCGCTCGGGCAGAACGCCGCGGCCAGCCTGTTCGCAGTGTTCTTCGGGTTCTACGGCAGCTACGCCGCGTTCGTCCTCGGTCTCGGCCACAACTGGTACAACANCCCCGCCGATCAGGCCACCAGGAGCACCGAGCTGTGGCTCATCAGCTGGCTGGTCACCATCGTCCTGTTCACCGTGGCCACCCTGCGCCTGCCCAGCAGCTACACTCTGCTGCTCGGGCTCGTTGACGTCGCGCTGGTGCTGCTGCTACTCGGCACCATCAACACCAGCACCGCCCTCACCCACGCCGGCGGCTACGTCGTGTTCGCCTTCATCGCGGTCGCGGTCTACCTGTACCTCGACCTCATGTTCACCGAGACCGGCGGGAAGGGNCTGCCGCNCGGCAAGCCGGNCATCTCCGGATAGCATGCCGCGATACGATTGCCATAGATAGCCGGGCCGACGCGTACTGATGAAAATTTCTTGCACCTGCCATCAGATTCATAATCGACATTGGTGATTGCGATCCGGTTCACCGAGCAGGTAAATGGAGAGGCCGATGGGAATCGTCATCAACGTCGAAAATGGTGGCACGTTCACCGATGATTCCATCCCCGAGCCAACGGCCATAACGCCATAACACCAAAAAGAACAAAGAACAAGCGACAAAGATCAATTTCGCCTGAACGGCCAGGCAGTGCTGGCCACTGGTGGCGCCCGCGGCATCGACACCGAGCCTGCTCGGGTTCTCGCAGCTGCGGGCGCCACCGTGTGGAAACCGACATGACAGAGTCATTGAGCCTTTTCAAAGTTGGTTGTTCTAATGGCCCTCGCTAGCGAGGACGAGGACGGCCTGGGCGAAGGTGCCGACGCGGCGTGGGCAGCCACGGAAACGGTCGAATATGTGCCAGTTCTTGAGGACCGCGAATCCTCGTTCGCCTTGTGAGCGGGTGGTGGCGTGGGTCCGGTTCAGGACTCTTGCACGAACGCGGTTTGACGGGAATAGGCGTTCCTTCCGTTTCGGGTGATCGGTGACGGTAGAGGGGTTTTGCGCTGGGCTGTGGGCACGGCTGGGCCACGTGTCGTAGGCGAAGAAGCAGGCACGCCGCTTGTAGATCACTGGGATGTCTGAAGTCCTCGTGGTCTGGAGTGCGGCGTGCCTGTGGGCGCATTGTCGCGCGATGCCGCCGGTGTGCCGGGNGCTGGCGAGGTGTCGCGTGAGGGAATCTGGGAGCGGTTGGATCGGGTGACCGATCCACGGTCGACGCGGGGGCGGGTGTATTCGTGGCTGTGCCTGGCCGCGGTGTGGCTGTGCTCGCTGACGGCTGCGGGGCACCACCGGGTGTCGGCGGTCCGGGCGTGGCTGGCGCGGACCAGCGGCGCCGAACGTGCGCGGCTGCGGCTGCCCTGGGACCCGTTCGCCGGATGGCGGCTGCCGAGCACGGCGACGATCCACTGCTTCCTTCAGGCCGTGGACGACGGTGAGCTCGCCGTGGCTCTGCTCGATCCGCCGTTGGACCCGGACCCGCCCGCCGAGCAGGGGGACGATACCGACCAGCGAACCGAACCGTCCGCTGCCCCGGTGGATCCGGGCCACGGCTGCCAGCCGGTGGAGTCGGCGGTCGCCCTCGACGGGAAGACGAGCCGGCACGCGAAGCGCGCTGACGGGTCCAAGGTGCACCTTGTCGGCGTGGCCAGCCACGGCGACGGACGGCTACTCGCCCAGGTCGAGGTCGAGGCCAAGACCAACGAGACCGCGGTGTTCCGTCGGTTACTGCGGCCGCTGGACCTGACGAACGTGCTGGTCACGGCCGATGCTCTGCACACGGTCCGCGCGAATCTCGACACGCGGTCCAGGCGATCCGTCCGCACCGCTGGCGCCGGGAGAAAGGACGGCCGGCTTCCCGGGAGAGCGTCTATGCCCTCACCAGCCTCAGCTTCGCCCAGGCCGGGGCCGCGCTGCTCGCGGCCACTGGCACATCGAAACCGGCAACAAGCAGCCCAAGACCTACCTACGCGGCCCAGGGAAGGTCCTGCGCTCCAAGCACCCCGACACCGTCTACCAGGAAATCTGGGGCTACCTGCTCACCCACCACGCGATCAGCGCCCTGAGGTGTCGGGCCGCAACCGCCGCCGGGATCGACCCCGACCGGATCAAGTTCCCGCGCACCGTAATGATCATCCGCGACCGGGTCGTCACCGACCCGGTTTTTCCCCCCTGATGACCAGCATCACCGTGTGCTGCGGCCACTCGCCGCCGACATCACCCGGCCAACGCGGCACCCAGCACAATGCGCCACCCACGATCAGGTTCGCCAACCCGCTGAACCCGCAGCTCGATCGACTTAGCGTCAGTGGCATTGGGGCAAGGGTTCTAACAACAACTCTAGGGTGGAGCTGAGGGGATTCGAACCCCTGACCCTCACACTGCCAGTGTGATGCGCTACCAGACTGCGCCACAGCCCCAACTGCTATTCATTTTATATCAGACCCGAGCAAATCCGGTCTTGTACCCCACCCGGGCACCAAACCTGTCCTGATGGACTACTTCGGCAAGTGTACAGGCTCCGTGTCGGCTGCTGTCGGCGCCCCCTGGCTCGGCAGGAGCGTCTCGGTTAGCCCCGATCCGGCGGTCCCGACCTTACCAGCCAGCGGCCCCGCGTTGTGCTCGACCAGGCGGAACCCACCCTCGACGAGCCGCAGGACGGACCACCGGCAGTTGGCGAGCGGTCCGAAGTGCCACCAGAACTCCGGTGGAAGGCCGAGCACATGACCGATCAGTGACCGGGCAGTACCGCCGTGCAGGACAAACACGACGAGACCGTCCCATTCGGCCGGAAACCCCTCGGCCCGGACCTCGTCGAAGACCGTGCCGGCCCGCTCCGCCACCTGCCGGTAGGTTTCGCCACCGCCACGGGGCACGTCATCCCCGCGCCGCCAGGCCCGATCCTCCGCGGGGAAGCGTTGGGCCGCCTCGGCAGCGGTCAGCCCGGACCACGCGCCGAGATCGATCTCGCGCAGCCGCGCGTCGGAGCGGAAGGGCACGCCGAGCGCCGCCGCGGTGTCCCGGCAACGTTGCAGGTCGGACGACACGACGAGTTCCGGGCGCATCGCCTGGATGACCGGGGCCACCGCGGCGACCTGGGCACGCCCGGTGGCGTCGAGGGGCGGATCCGCGTGCCCCTGGAAGCGGCCGACGTCGTTCCAGGTGGTCCTGCCGTGCCGCCAGAGCAGCAGCCTCACCGTGGGGTCGCCGTACCGGGCCCGGCCACCCCCGAGCCCGAGCCGCCGCTCGCCGCGGTGGACCCCGAGGAGACACCGGCCCCGACCGCGACCCCGACCGCCGCGTCGACGAACGGGATCACCGGGCAGTCCTTCCAGAGCCGTTCGAGGGCATAGTAGACCCGCTCCTCGTCCCGCTGCACGTGCACCACCACGTCGACGAAGTCGAGCAGGACCCAGCGGCCCTCCCGCTCTCCCTCCCGCCGGACGGGCTTGGCTCCCAGCCGGCGCAGGTGCTCCTCGATCTCGTCGACGATACCCTTGACCTGCCGCTCGTTGCCCGCGGATGCGAGCACGAAGCAGTCGGTGATGGCCAGCCGATCGCTCACGTCGAGGATGAGCAGGTCATGGCCGAGCTTGTCGGCGGCTGCCTGCGCGGCGGCGAGGGCGAGTTCGACGGCTCGCGGGGAAGCGGTCACGCTCGGGTTCTCCAGGGTGGTGACGGGCGGGAGGCATCCGTCTTCGGCTGCCTCGCGCACCATCCGGGGCCGGACGGCTGCATCCAGCGTGACACATCGACGCGCGGGCAGGGCACTCCTCGCGTCCATGACGGGCCGAAAAATCGAGATATCGCCTGGCCCGGTGGCCCGTCCGGACGGCTCGGCGGGTCAGGAAGCACCCTGGTAGAGACGCCGCTTGGCGATGTAGCGCACGACCCCGTCTGGGGTGAGGTACCAGATCGGCGCCCGGCGGCCAACCCGTTCCCGGATGTCGGACGAGGAGATCGCCAGCGCCGGGACCTCCAGCAGGCTGACGGCGCCGGTCGGGAGGCCGGCGTCCAGCGCGAGGTGGTAACCGGGCCGGTTCACGCCGACGAAGTGGGCCAGTTCGAACAGCTCGCGGTGGTCACGCCAGGTGAAGATCTGCGCGAGCGCGTCCGCCCCCGTGATGAAGAACAGCTCGTCGTCCGGTCGCGCCGCACGCAGGTCTCGCAGGGTGTCGATGGTGTAGGTGGCGCCACCCCGGTCGATCTCGATCCGGCTGACCGTGAACTGCGGGTTCCCCGCCGTCGCGAGGAAGGTCATCAGATAGCGGTCCTCGGCGGCGGAGACTTTGCGATGGATCTTCTGCCAGGGTTGCCCGCTCGGCACGAAGACCACCTCGTCCAGATCGAACAGGGCGGCCACCTCACTGGCTGCGACGAGGTGCCCGTTGTGGACGGGGTCGAAGGTCCCACCCATGACACCGAGGCGCACGACCGGACACTAACCCCGCATCACCGCACGTGCCCGTCTGGCGCAGCCCGGCGGGAGATGTGCCACAAAGCCTCACACCCACCGACGCCTCACACCCACCGGCGCCTCACACCCACCGGCGCCTCACGCTCATCGGTCTCACGCCCACCGCCGTGCCCGCCGCAAGCGGGCCAGTCCCGGAACGGCCCACCCGGCTAGGCTGACCACAGGCCGCAGGCCGGCCCCGTCCCCCCCGCGAGGAGGCCCCGCCCATGCCGACCAGTCCGCGTGCGGGGCAACCCGCCGCCCCCGAGGATCTCGTTGACGTTGACGGCCTGCTCGCCGCCTACCACGAGATCCATCCCGATCCCGCCGATCCGACCCAGCGGGTGTCGTTCGGCACGTCCGGTCATCGTGGCTCGGCGCTGCGCGGCTCCTTCAACGCCGACCACATCCTGGCCACCACCCAGGCGATCTGCGACTACCGGAAGGAGGCAGGCGTCGACGGACCGCTGTTCGTCGGGATCGACACGCACGCACTGTCGGCGCCCGCGCTCGCGAGCGCCCTGGAGGTCCTCGCCGCGAACGGCGTCACGGTATGCATCGCCCCGGACGGCGAGGCCACCCCGACCCCGGTGATCTCGCACGCGATCCTGCGCCACAACCGCGAGCGCACGCCAAGCAACAGGACGGGCAGGACGGACACCACCGGCGCCACCGGCGCGACCGGCCCGGCGCGCGGCCTCGCCGACGGCATCGTCGTCACGCCGTCGCACAATCCGCCCGCCGACGGCGGGTTCAAGTACAACCCGACGCACGGCGGTCCGGCGGACACCGGCGTCACCAAGGTCATCCAGGATCGCGCGAACGCCCTGCTCGACGGTGGCCTCGCGGGCGTGGCCCGGGTGCCGTACCCGCAGGCGCGCGCCGCCGCCGTGGTCCACGACTACGTCGGCGCCTATGTCGCGGACCTCGGCGACGTCATCGATCTCGACGCGATCCGCGGCGCCGGGGTGCGCATCGGCGTCGACCCGCTCGGTGGGGCGAGCCTCGTGTACTGGCAGGCCGTCGCCGAGCGGTACAAGCTGGACCTCGACGTGGTGAACACCACGATCGACCCGACCTTCGCCTTCATGACGACCGACTGGGACGGCAGGATCCGGATGGATCCGTCGTCGCCGTACGCGATGGCCTCCCTGGTGCGGCTGGCCGGCTCGTTCGACGTCGCCCTCGCCAACGACGCCGACGCCGACCGGCACGGCATCGTCACCGGCACGGCCGGGCTGTTAAACCCGAACCACTACCTCTCCGCGGCCATCGCCTACCTGTTCGGCCACCGCCCGGGCTGGCCGACCGGGACGGCGATCGGCAAGACGCTGGTCAGCTCCAGCATGATCAACAGGGTCGGAGTGGGCCTCGGCCGCGACGTGGTCGAGGTGCCGGTGGGCTTCAAGTGGTTCGTGGCCGGCCTGACCGACGGGAACCTGGGCTTCGGCGGCGAGGAGAGCGCGGGCGCGTCGTTCCTGCGCCGCGACGGCGCGGTGTGGACGACCGACAAGGACGGGATCATCGCCTGCCTGCTCGCCGCCGAGATGACGGCGGTCACCGGCCGGGACCCCGGGCAGTTGTACCGGGAGCTCACCAATGTCCACGGTGCCCCGGCCTACCGGCGGGNCGACGCGCCNGCCNCCCCNNCGCAGAAGAANANCCTGGCCGCGCTCACCCCGGAGAGCCTCAGCGCGACGACGCTCGCCGGTTCGCCGGTGACCGCCGCGCTGTCGCACGCGCCGGGCAACGGCGCGGCGATCGGCGGGGNGAAGGTCGTCACTGACGACGCCTGGTTCGCCGCCCGGCCCTCCGGCACCGAGGACGTCTACAAGGTCTACGCGGAGAGCTTCCGGGGCCCCGGACATCTCGACGAGGTCATCACGGAGGCACAGTCGATCGTTGACGCCGCCCTCGCCCGCGGCTGATCCTGCCGGACCCGTCAGGACGGAAGAAGCCGCCCGATGAACGCCTGGAGCTGCTCGATGTTGCGGCACTCCACCATCTCGTCAACGAGCTCGGCGTACACGTTTGTCGCCGAGTCGCCCGAGCCCCAGTAGCTGCGCGGCTCCGGGTTGAGCCAGTAGGAGTGCCGGGCCCGCGAGCACAGTCGCCTGAAGATGGTCGCCGAGGTCGGTCGGTAGTTGTTCCGGGCGTCGCCGAGGATCAGCAACGACGTCTTGGGACCGACCGCCTCGGGGTACTTCTCGGCGAAGACCTCGATGGCATGCCCGTAGTCGCTGTGCCCGTCGAACCAGACGAGGTCCGCCTCTCCGGAGATGCGGGCCATCATGTCGCCGAGGTCGAGGCCACGCAGGTACCTGGTGACCTCGTCGGTCGTGTCGATAAAGGCGAACGCCCGGACCTTGGCGAACTGCTCGCGCAGCGCATGGGTCAGCATCAGGGTGAAATGCGCGAACGAGGCCACCGAGCCGGAGACGTCGCACAGCACGACCAGCTCGGGTTTGTGCGGCTTGTGCGGGCGGTGCCTGGTCTCCACCGGTACGCCGCCGGTGGCCAGCGATGCCCGCACCGTGCGCCGGAAGTCCAGCCGGCCGATGCGGCCGAACCGGCGCCGCGCGGTCAGCCGGGTCGCCAGCCGCCGGGCGAGCGGGTAGACCTGCCTGCGCAGCTCCACCAGGTCCCGCTGGGAGGCTCGCAGGAACTCGACCTGGTCGCTGAGCGGCTTCACCGCGGTGCGCTCGACCGCATCGAGGCCGCGTTCCTCGGCCATCCGCCGCCGCACCTCGGTGGACACCATCTCCTCGAACTCGCGGATCCGGTCGGTGATGGTCTGCCGGGCGGCCCGTTCGGCGAGTCCGCCACGTTCGGAATCTGCCAGCATCGCCGCGAGCAGATCGACGATGAGGGTCTCCGCCGACATCATCCGCAGCACCCGGTAGATGAACCACGAGCGGGCGGAGCTGCCGCGCGCCGACCCGAACGCGCTCACCGCCTGCCGGGCGAGCGCGCGCAGCGCCTCGTCGTTGCCGTCGCGCAGCGCGTCGAGCAACTGGTCGCGCAGCGCCTGACGCAGCTCCTCCAGCTGCTCGGGCGACAGCTCGCCGGGGTCGACGCCGGCGTTCGCCGCCGCGCCGTTCGCCGCCCCGGCCGGGTCGCCGTCCAGGTCGTCCAGGTCGTCCAGGTCGTCCAGCGACACCCCGTCCCCGATCCGGGGCGGGAAGTACAGGTCGAACAGAGTGTCGAAAGCCGGCCGGTACAGTGGCCGCTTGCACAGGGTCGCCGCGAATGCCGCCCGGACGGCGTCCCGCTCGGCCCAGCCCAGCGCGCCGACGGCCCTGGCGGCATCCACGGTCTCAGCGCTGCTCACCGGGACACCGGCCCGGCGCAACGCCGCGGTGAAATCGACGGTGCGGTCCAGCAGATTCATGCCGGCGCCCCCTCGTGGACGTGCGGCCGTGGCGACGGCCGTCAGCTGGCAATCGGTTCGATGAATTCGATCAGTTCGATGGGTTCGGCTCGGGCTGTTCAGTTCGCGCCGAGCTTGAGGTGACTGATGGCTCGGGCCTGGTCGCTGGCGTGCTTGAGGACGACGCCGAGGGTCGAGGCGACGGCGGCCTCGTCGAACGTGTCGAATCCGAGCGCGAGCACGGTCTGACCCCAGTCGATGGTCTCGGCGATGGAGGGCGCCTTCTTCAGTTCCATCGCCCGCAACGCGCGGACGATCCGGACCAACGATTCGGCGTGCCTCTCCGGGAGATCGGGCACCCGGGAGAGCACGATCTCCTTCTCCCGCTCGGCCGAGGGATAGTCCAGGTTGAGGTAGAGGCAGCGCCGCTTGAGCGCCTCGGACAGCTCCCGCGTCGCGTTGGAGGTCAGGATGACGAAGGGACGGCGGGTGGCGCTGATGGTACCGAGCTCCGGAATCGTCACCTGGAAGTCGGACAGCACCTCCAGCAGCAGGCCTTCCACCTCGACGTCGGCCTTGTCGGTCTCGTCGACGAGCAGCACCGTCGGCTGCTGGCGGCGGATCGCCGTCAGCAGCGGCCGGGAGAGCAGGAACTCCTCGCTGAAGATGTCGTCGTGGGCCTGCTGCCAACCCTCGGCGCCGCCGTCTCCCGATCCGGCCTGAATGCGCAGCAGTTGCTTCTTGTAGTTCCATTCGTACAGTGCGCGAGCTTCATCAA
The DNA here is from genome assembly GCF_000733325.1 of Frankia sp. Allo2. Lineage (NCBI taxonomy): Bacteria > Bacillati > Actinomycetota > Actinomycetes > Frankiales > Frankiaceae > Frankia > Frankia sp. Allo2. The sequence goes on along the minus strand of NZ_JPHT01000004.1, from coordinate 133,344 downwards.
GCCCTTCGTAGCACTGCAGCCGAATGAGCTCGGCGCCAACCGCGGTCGCCAGCGCCTTCGCGAGCTCGGTTTTACCGACACCCGCGGGCCCCTCCACAAGCAGCGGTTTACGCAGCCGATCCGCGAGGAAGACCGTGGTGGCAATCGCCTCGTCCGCGAGGTATCCGGTCACGCGAAGCCGTTCCCGCACATCAGCGACGTCGGCGAAAGCGTGTTCCTGCAGCGACATGGCCACCTTCCGTCCGTCCCCGTGTCAGGCATCGCCACGTCCATACTGCCAGGCTGGCGCCGCAGACGAGTGACTACGCCTTGCGCGCCACCGTCCGCCGGGTGGATATCCACGGGCTGCTCATCGACCTGTTCGCCGCCGGTTCACCCGAGGATTCTCCCGAGGTGTTCGCCCAGGTGTTCGCCGGTTCAGTCGATCCGCTCGTAGGCGGGAAGAGTAAGGAACTCGACGAANGTCTCGCCGAGCGCCGTCTCCTCGAACACCGCCGCCGCGTCCTTCCAGCGACCGTTGTCGAAGGCGGCGGCGCCGATGGAGAGCCGGATCTGGTCCAGCACCTCCGCCAGAGCGGTCCGGACCAGATCGGCCGTGACCGGACGGCCGTCGTCGAGCACGACCCCGGCGGCTATCCACTGGAAAATCTGACTACGGGAGATCTCAGCGGTGGCGGCGTCCTCCATCAGGTTGTCGATGCCGACCGCCCCGATCCCGCGCAGCCAGCTCTCCAGGTAGCGCACCCCGACGCTGATGTTCCCGCGGACCCCGGCCGCGGTGACGGAACCCGGAGTGTCGCGCACCGCCAGCAGGTCGCCGGCGCCGACCTTGACGTCGTCACGCAACCGGGTGAGCTGGTTCGGCTCGTCGCCGAGCACCGCATCGAAGACCTCGGTGCACACCGGCACCAGGTCAGGGTGCGCCACCCAGCTCCCGTCGAACCCGTCCGCGGACTCCCGCTCCTTGTCGGCGCGCACCTTCGCCAGGGCCGCGGCGTTGATCTCGGGGTCGCGCCGCGACGGGATGAACGCCGCCATCCCGCCGATCGCGTGCGCGCCGCGGCGATGACAGGTGGAGACCAGCAGCTCGGTGTAGGCGCGCAGAAACGGCACCGTCATCGTCACGCCGTTGCGGTCGGGCAGCAGGAACTCAGTCGGCCGGGACGCGAACGTCTTGATGGTGGAGAACATGTAGTCCCAGCGGCCAGCGTTGAGTCCGGCGGAATGCTCCCGCAGCTCGTAGAGGATCTCCTCCATCTCGAAGGCGGCGGGCAGCGTCTCGATGAGAACGGTCGCCCGGATGGTGCCGACGGGCAGGCCGAGCTCGGCCTGCGCCGCGGTGAACACGTCGTTCCACAGCCGGGCCTCGAGATGACTCTCCAGCTTCGGCAGGTAGAAGTACGGCGCCACGCCCGTAGCCCGCAGGGCGTGCGCGTTGCGGACCAGGTACATTCCGGCGTCGAAGAGCGCGGCGACGATCGGCTCCCCGTCGACGGTGACGTGCCGCTCCGGCAGGTGCCAGCCGCGCGGGCGCACCACGAGCGTCGCCGTGGACTCGTCGAGCTCGTAACGACGGCCGTCGGGCGAGGTGAAGGCGAGCGTGCCGGCGACGGCCTCACTCAGGTTGTGCTGTCCGACGACCATGTTCGACCAGGTCGGCACGTTGGCGTCCTCGAGGTCCGCCATGAAGACCCGGGCACCGCTGTTGAGCGCGTTGATGAGCATCTTGGCGTCGGTCGGGCCGGTGATCTCGGCCCGACGGTCGACCAGCCCCGGCGCCGGCGACGCGACCCGCCAGTTCCCGGCCCGGATGTCGGCGGTCTGCGGCAGGAAATCCAGGGTGGCCCCGGCTGCGATCGCGGCGCGGCGGGCGGCCCGGGCGGCGAGCAGTTCGGCACGCCGGCCGGCGAACGTGCGGTGCAACCCGGCGACGAAGGCCAGCGCGTTGTCGGAGAGCACCGCGTCGACCTGCTCCGCGGTGAGCCCCGGCACGGTCCGCACCGCGGACACCCCGTGCACCGTCACCCCGTCCAACGAGCCCATACCTATTCCCTTCCCGGTTCCGTTGCGTCCCGGACGGCCCGATCCGGCGGGCCCGGTGACCCGGGCCTCAGGTGACCCGGGCCTCAGGTGACCAGATGCCCGTCGCCGACGCCGACCCACGTCGTCGAGGTCAGCTCGGGCAGCCCCATCGGGCCGCGGGCGTGCAGCTTCTGGGTCGAGATGCCGATCTCGGCGCCCATCCCGAACCGCTCCCCGTCGGTGAAACGGGTCGAGGCGTTCACCATGACGGCCGCGCTGTCGCAGGTCGTGATGAACCGCCGCGACGCCGGCAGGGACCGCGTGACGATCGCCTCGGTGTGCCCGCTGCCCCAGCGCCGGATGTGCGCGACCGCGTCGTCGAGGGAGTCGACGACGGCGACGGCCATATCCAACGACAGGTACTCGGCCGCCCAGTCGTCGTCGGTGGCGGGCAGCACCCGAGGATCGACGGCGCACACCGTCTCGTCGCCGTGCACGGTGACCCCGGCATCGTGCAGAGCGGCCAGCACCCNGGGCAGGAACTCCCCGGCCACGCCGGCGTGCACGAGCAGGGTCTCCGCCGAGTTGCACACCGAGACCCGCTGGGTCTTCGCGTTGACGGTGATCGCGAGCGCCTGGTCGAGGTCGGCCTCGGCGTCCACATACACGTGGCAGTTGCCGACCCCGGTCTCGATGACGGGCACCGTCGACTCCTCGACGACCGCCCGGATCAGACCCGCGCCACCCCGCGGGATGAGCACGTCGACGAGCCCGCGCAGCCGCATCAGGTGCTTGACCGCATCGTGGTCCATCCCGGGGACGAGCTGCACCGCGTCCGCCGGCAGGCCGCTCGCGACGGCGGCGNCGCGCAGCACCGCCACCAGCGCGGTGTTGGAACGTACCGCGGAGGCGCTCCCGCGCAGCAACGCGGCGTTGCCGCTCTTGAGACACAGGCCCGCGGCGTCCACCGTGACGTTCGGCCGGGCCTCATAGATGATCCCGACGACACCGAGGGGGACCCGGATCTGGCGCAGCTCCATCCCGTTCGGCAACACCCGGCCGCGCACGACCTCGCCGACCGGGTCCTCCAACGCCGCGACCTGACGCAGGCCGTCGGCCATGCCGGCGAGCCGGGCCGGGGTGAGGGTGAGCCGATCGACCATCGCCCCGGCGGTGCCCGCCGCCCGCGCGGCGGCGAGGTCCTCGGCGTTCGCGGCGAGAATCTCAGCGGAACGGGCGATCAACGCGTCGGCCATGGCGAGCAGCGCGCGGTCCTTCTCGGCGCGGCTGCGCGGCGCCAGCAGGGCCGCCGCCGCCTTGGCACGGACGGCGCTGCCTCGGACATCCTCCGCAGAGGTGCTCATCTCGGGTCCTCCGTTAGGCGGGCGCCGCGGCGCTGCCCGCCGCTACGAGGCTACCGGTGGCTCGGCGGTCGTGCCGTTCATCGCTCCTCACCCGCATCCGTCACCTACACCCGCATCCGTCACCTGCTCATCCCTGCATCCGCGACCTACTCATCTCCTTATCCCGTTATCCAGCTCATCTCCTTATCCCGTTATCCAGATCCGCGATCCGCCAGGTCCGCGACAGGCAGGGACCCGGAACGGTGATAACCGGAACAGCCAGAAAGGCGCGCAGTTCGGACCCCCATGACGATCATCTCGACGGGATTGCCTACCGTGCTCGCATGCGTGCGCTGCACACGTCCGACTGGCATCTCGGGCGTGGCCTGTACGGTCACGACCTGATGCCGGCCCAGGCGGCCTTCGTCGATCATCTCGTCGACGTCGTCCGTTCCGAGGGCGTTGACGTCGTGCTCATCGCCGGCGACGTGCACGATCGGGCGATCCCGCCGGTGGGCGCGCTGGAGCTCTTCGACGAGGCGCTCTCCCGACTGCGCGATGCCGGCGCCCGGGTCGTGGTGATCAGTGGCAACCACGACGCGGCCCGCCGGCTCGGCGACAAGGCCGGCCTGCTCGACCCCCGCGTCCGCATCCGGACGGATCCGGCCGCGGTCGGGGATCCGGTCGTCGTCGAGGATCCCGCCGGGGCGGTCCGGGTGTACGCGATCCCCTACCTGGAGCCGTCGGCGGCGAACTCCCAGCTTCCCGAACCGGCGCAGGCGCCATCTGGCTCGGACGTCCCGGCCGCCGGGATCCCCGCCGCGACGATGCACCGGGCGATGCACGCGGTGCGGGCCGACCTCGCACGGTATCCGGATGCCCGGTCCGTCGTGGTGGCGCACGCCTGGGTCACCGGCGGGGCGGCGAGCGAGAGCGAACGCGACATCAGCGTCGGCGGGGNGGGCAATGTGCCGGCCCGGTTGTTCGAGGGGATCACCTATACCGCGCTCGGCCATCTGCACCGGCCACAGGCGATCGCCCCGTCCGTCCGCTACAGCGGATCGCCACTGGCCTACTCCTTCTCGGAGTCCGGCGACGCGAAAGCGTCGCTGCTCGTCGAGATCGGTCCGACCGGGCTGGGGAACGTGACCCGCATCGGCGTTCCCGCCCGGCGGCGGATGACCCTGCTGCGCGGCAGTCTTGCCGACCTCCTCACCGACCCCGCCCATGCCCCGCACGAGGCCGACTTCGTCTCCGCCGTGCTGACCGACCCCGTCCGCCCCATGGACGCCATGGCCCGGTTGCAGCACCGGTTCCCCTTCGCCCTACGACTCGCGCACGAACCGGAGACGGAACCAGACGAGATACTCAGCTTCGGCCGGCGGACCCGGGGACGCTCGGAGCTGGAGATCGCCGAGGCCTTCGTCGCCCATGTACGCAGCGCTCCCTCGGCTCGGGAACGTGCTCTGCTCGCCGAAGCCCTCGGCGCCGCCCGCCGGGCCGAGGAGGAAGTCGCCTGATGCGTCCCCACCACCTGACCCTGGCGGCGTTCGGCGCCTTCCCCGGCACCGTCGAGATCGATTTCGACGTCCTCGGCAGCGGCGGCCTGCTCCTGCTCTGCGGGGAGACCGGGGGCGGCAAGACGACGCTGCTCGACGCGGTCGGGTTCGCGCTGTTCGGCCGGGTGCCGGGGATGCGCGGGGAGGTCTCCGGGCCGCCGGACCTGCGCTCGCACCACGCCGCGGCATCCCTACGGCCGGAGGTGACGCTGGAGTTCACTGTGGCGGCGGGACGTTTCCGGATCNCCCGCGGCCCCGCCTGGGACAAGCCGAAACGCGGCGGCGGGACGACCCGCGCCCATCCGACGGCGCGGCTGGAACGGTTCGACGGCGCCGGCGGCTGGGAGACGGTCGCCACCCGCATGGAGGACGTCGGCCATGAGATCGACCTGCTCGTCGGCATGAGCGACAAGCAGTTCTTCCAGGTCATCATGCTCCCGCAGGGACGCTTCGCCGACTTCCTCCAAGCCGACCACGGTGCGCGCGAGAAGCTCCTGAAGCGGCTGTTCCACGTCAACCGCTTCGAATACGCCGAGCAGTGGCTGCTGGACCAGGCAAAGATCGCCGCCGAACGGCTGGCGCTGGCCCGCGCCGAGCTCGACCGGGTGACCGCCCGGGTCTCGCAGGTGGCGGCCGTCGACGAGCCGGAGGATCCGACGGCTGACGCCGGCTGGGCCTCGGACCTCGCCAGGACCGCCGCGGCGGCGGCCATCTCGGCCGACGAGGCGGCCGGCGCGGCGGCAGCGCGGCGCACCGCGGCCGAGGAGGCCTTGGACCAGGCACGCGACCTCGCCCGACGCGTCGGGCAGCGCCGGGTACTGGCCGCCCGGCAGGAGGAGCTCGCGGCACAGGCGCCCCGGATCGAGCTGCTCGCCACCGAGCTGGACGCGGCCCGCCGGGCCGCCGTCGTCGCACCCGCCCTGGGCGAGGTCCACCGCCGCGCCGCCGAGGTCCACCGGGCCGAGGCCGCCGAACGCGACGCCCGGGACCGGCTCGGACGCCATCCATCCGGGCTCCTTCCCGGGGAACCCGCCCCCTCGGGACCGCTGCCCGAGGAGGGCACCGGGAGGCCTGCCGAGGCACCTGCCGAAGCACCTGCCGAGGAACTCGCCCGCCTGGCCCGCCTCGCCCACACCGAGACCGGGCGACTGGGAACGTTGGCCGACACCCTCGCCGCCGCCGAGCGGGACGCCGAGGAGGCCGCCGGGGCCGACCAGGATACGGCCGCCTACACCCGGTCCGCCGCCGAACTCGCCGAGGCGATCAGCGTCACGCTGCCCCGCGCCCGCGTCGCGGCCGAGGCCCGGGTGGAGGTCGCCCGGCGGGCCGGCGCCGCTCTGCCCGGCCTGGTCGAACGGGCCCGGTGGGCCAAGGAGCTGGCCTCCGCCGTCCGGGAGGGGCGGCAGGTGCGGACCGTGGCCGACGAGGCCGAACGAGACGCATCCGCGGCCCGGACCCACGCATCCGACCTCCGGCAGCAGCGATTCGACGCCATCACCGCCGAACTCGCCGCCGCGCTTGTCCATGACACGCCCTGTCCGGTCTGCGGGGCCCTGGAGCATCCCGACCCGGCCGAGACCCGGGCCGACCATGTGAGCAAGGACGCCGAGACCGCGGCCGGGCAGGAGGCGGACCGGCTCGCCGACGCCGCGACGAGGGCGAGCCGGGCGGTGGCCCACTGGGAGTCCCGGGTCCGGGCGCTGCACGCCGACCTGGTCGGCCCAACGGACCCGGACCACAGCGCGAACCCGGACCACAGCGCGAACCCGGACCACAGCGCGAACCCGGACGACCGCGTCGAGGCGGCCTTCGCCGAGATCCGCGCGCTTCCGGTCGCGACGCTGCTGGGCGGCTCCGGGGCGCCGGTCGCGGATCGGCTCGATGAACTCGCCGCCGTGCTGACCCACGCGGTCCGCGCCCGGACCCGGACGGCGAAGAAGCTCGCCGCGGCGGAGGCCGCGTTGCGCGAGGTCCACGAGAACGAGAAGGAGACCGCGGCCCGCCATTCCGCCGCACGGACCGCGGCGCAGGCGGCCCGGGAACGCGCGGCGGACGCCCGGGACCGCGCCGTCCGACGGCTCGCCGGCGTTCCGGCGGAGCTATGCGACCCCGACGCCCTGGCCGCGCGCCGCCGTGCCGTCACCGCCCTCGCCGCCGATCACGAGGCCGCGCAGGCCGCGGCCCTGGCTGCCGAGCAGGCCCGGGCCGAACACATCCGCGCCGGGACGGCCGCCCTCGACCAGGCGCGGCAGGCGGGGTTCTCCGACCTGGACGACGCCGCCGAGGCCGTGCGGGACTCCGACTGGATGCGCCGCGCCGCGGACGAGGCCCGGGCCCATCGGGACGAGCTCGTCGCCGTCGGGGCCAGGCTGGCGGGCGAGGATCTCGCCGTCGATCCGGACACCGAGGTCCCGCTGGCCGACCACGAGACGGCCGTGACCGACGCCCGCGAGGTCCACGAGAGCGCGCTCGCCACGGCCGCACGCGCCCGGGAACGGGCCGAACGGCTGGCCTCGCTGGTCACGGAGTTCACCGAGAAGCTCACTACCCTGGATCCGCTGCGGGAGGCGGCGGACGAGCTGCGGGGCCTCGCCGATCTGGCCGCCGGGCGGGGTGCCAACACCGAGCGCATGCCGCTGTCCAGCTTCGTGCTGGCGGCTCGGTTGGAAGAGGTGGCCGCCGCCGCCAGCCATCGGCTCGCGGCGATGAGCAGCGGTCGGTTCACCCTGGTGCACGACGCGGGGGAAAGCCGCGACAAGCGTCGGCGCGCCGGCCTCGGGCTGCTGGTCGACGACGCCTGGACCGGCCGGCGGCGCGACACCGCCACCCTGTCCGGCGGGGAGACCTTCCAGGCGGCGCTGTCACTGGCCCTCGGGCTCGCCGACGTCGTGACGGCCGAGGCGGGAGGCCGGCGGATGGACGCGCTGTTCATCGACGAGGGTTTCGGCACGCTCGACCCGGACAGCCTCGACGAGGTGATGACCGTTCTCGACGAACTGCGTTCCGGCGGCCGGCTCGTCGGCGTCGTCAGCCATGTCACCGAGCTGCGCCAGCGCATCCCGAACCAAATCCGGGTCGTCAAAGGGGTCGGCGGCAGCCGGGTCGAGACCACGTCCTGACCCGGACGCACCACTGACCCGGGCACACCACTACTCGGCTGGCCTAGCCGGGAAAACCGCCCCCAGGCCAGGACCCGGGATCGGAAATGGCCGCCACCGGATTCCGGTGGCGGCCATTTCGGCATTGCCGAGCGGACCAGGGATCAGATCATTTCATCGAGTCTTCAACGGAGATGTCCGGTTACGAGAACAAGTTTATGGTGACCGACTTTCCACTGAACGGTCTCTGGAGGGGGAAGGTACGGCTGTAGTTGTCAGAGCTGTCGGAACACTGGACGCTGAAGGTGGCGCTCGTGCCGGCCACCGGAACCTGCTGGAGGCTCAGGCTGTAGAAGCCGCCGGCGCCGACGCCGGACGAGTCGAACTCGCCGGCCGTCGTGCGGACCGCCACGCCCGCCGCGGCGCTGGCCGGGCACCTGGCGACGCCGCCGATCAAGACATTCGAACTGTTCAAATCCGCGCTCGCGGGAAGGGCCGATGCCAGCGTCAGCGCGCCGGCGGCTCCGGCCGAGGCGAGGAGACCCACGGTCCTACGCATTCTCATGACGAAATAACCTCTCTCAACAGATTCGACCTCTTGCCCGCCGAGGGAAGGTTACCCGACTCCGGAAGCGCTATTCGCCGCCGTCGCTATTTTTTGCGCCGAGACCCCTTCAGTTTTATCGGCGGCTTTCCGGGTAGCCGGGGNGAAATGCCGGGAAAGAACTGTTGACGGGCTCTCTCGAATTCCGGGCCACGAGGCGCGATAGACGCCGGTTTCCACTGGAATATCGTCGTCAAAGCCATCCCCAATCCGATATGTCTAATTATATGGATAGCTATCTGGACGGTCTTGTCCCGGGCCGGCGCGCCTGGCTGTCACCTCAGCCCGGGTCGGGTGAGTAGCCGGCCGGGTCAGCGGGCCGGCAGCAGCAGCACGAGGTCGTCGCGGTGGACGATCTCACGTTCGTACGACGGTCCGAGTTCCATGGCGAGGTCGGCCGTCGAACGCCCGAGCATCACGGGCAGCTCCGCCGCGTCGAAGGCGACGAGCCCCCGCGCCACGGACCGCCCGTCGGGGTCGACCAGGTCCACCGGGTCCCCGGCGGCGAAGTCCCCCTCCACGCCGGTTATCCCGGCGGGCAGCAGCGACGCCCGCCGCCGTACCACCGCGGCCACCGCCCCGGAGTCCAAGTGCAGCCGGCCCTCGGGTGCGGTCGCGTGCGCCAGCCAGAGCAGGCGGGAGGCCCGACGCGACCCGGTGGGGTGGAAGACGGTGCCGACCTCCTCCCCCCGCAGCACCGGTGCGGCGTTCGCGGCCGAGGTGATGATCGCCGTGACGCCGCCGGAAGCCGCCATCCGGGCCGCCTCGATCTTGGTAGCCATCCCGCCGACCCCGACACCGGCGGTGCCCGTGCCCCGGGCGGTCAGCCCGTCCAGGTCGGTATCCGAACGCACCTCGCGCACCATGGTCGCCGGGCCCAGCCTGGGGTTGGCGTCGTACAGGCCGTCCACGTCGGACAGAAGCACCAGCAGATCCGCCGACACGAGATGGGCGACAATCGCGGCGAGCCGGTCGTTGTCGCCGACCCGGATCTCCTGGGTGGCCACCGCGTCGTTCTCGTTGATGATCGGGATGACGTCGAGCTCAAGCAGCCGGTCGAGCGCGGTCCGGGCGTTACGGTAGTGGGTGCGGCGGATCACATCGGTCGCCGTCAGCAGCACCTGGCCGACCTGGTGACCGGCCCGTCCGAACGCCGCCGCGTAGCTGTGTACGAGCGAGCTCTGGCCGACGCTCGCCGCCGCCTGCTGGGTGGCGAGGTCACGCGGCCGCCGGGCCAGGCCGAGCGGGGCGAGACCCGCGGCGATGGCCCCGGAGGACACCAGCACCAGTTGTTGTCCGGCCCGGGGCAGCACCGCGGCCACCAGCGCCTCAAGCCGGTCGACGTCCAGACCGCCGGCGGCCGTCGTCAGCGAGGACGAACCGACCTTGACGACGACCCGGCGCGCGTCGGTCACGAACGGACGCACGCCTTCATCCTTCTTCTTCTCCTCGNCCCGCCGGTTCTCCTCGTACCGCCGGGTCGACGACGGCGGCGGCGCGGCGAGCCATCCGTTCGGCCCGGGTCAACCGCACCGAGGCCCGCAACCGGTCGTCGGTCCCGCGCGGTCCGAGGGACACCGAGGAACCCGTGTCCCCACCTCGGCCGGGTGACGGTGCCGCACCGGAGGCCGCGGTGCCGGCCGGCCCGCGGCCACCCGGACCGGTCTCGGCGAGCCCGTCGCCACCCGGATGATCATCAACACCCAGCCCACCGTTCCCCAGCCCGCCGCCGCTCAGCGTCGGCTCCCAGTCGAACGTGACCTCGCCGATGGTCACCTCCGCTCCCGCGGTGGCGCCGAGGCGAGCGAGCTCCTTCTCCACGCCGAGGCGGGCGAGCCGGTCGGCGAGAAAGCCGATCGCCTCGTCGTTGGTGAAGTCGGTCTGCCGCACCCAGCGCTCGGGCTTCGACCCGGTGATCAGGAAACCGTCGCCGAGGGGGCGCACCGTGAAGTCGGGCTCGTTCACCGCGCGGGGACGCAGCACGATGCGGGTCGCCGCCCGGGCCGGCGCGGCCGCCCGGTGCTGGGCGACGAGGTCGGCCAAGGCCAGGGACAGCGCGTGCACGCCACGTCGGGTCGCGGTACTCACCGCGAAGACCGCGAGGTCACGGGCTCGCAGCTCGGGAGCGACGAGCTCCGCGAGCTCCGCGGCGTCCGGAACGTCGATCTTGTTGAGGACGACCAGCCGGGGACGGTCGGACAGATCGGCGGAGTAGGCGGCGAGCTCGGCCTCGATGACGTCGAGGTCGGTCATCGGATCACGACCCGGTTCCAGGGTGGCGCAGTCCAGCACATGCACGATCACCGAGCAGCGTTCGATGTGCCGGAGGAACTCCAAGCCCAGCCCGCGTCCCTCGCTGGCGCCCGGAATCAGGCCGGGGACGTCCGCGACCGTGTAAGGAGGACGATCACCCGCCTGCGCCACGCCGAGATTGGGCACCAGCGTCGTGAAGGGATAGTCGGCGATCTTCGGCTTGGCCGCGCTGAGCACCGACACCAGGGAGGACTTGCCGGCGCTGGGAAAACCGACGAGCGCGACGTCGGCCACGGTCTTGAGTTCCAGCACGGCGTCGAGCTGCTCGCCGGGCTCGCCGAGTTCGGCGAACCCGGGGGCCTTGCGGCGGGCCGACGCGAGCGCCGCGTTGCCCCNCCCCCCNCGGCCGCCGCGGGCCAGTACGAACGCGCTGCCCGGTCCGACCAGGTCGATGATCTGCTCGCCGTCCTCTGTCAGCACGACGGTTCCGTCCGGCACCGGGAGGACGAGGTCCGCACCGTCCGCTCCGTGCCGGTTCGACCCCTGGCCGGGGCGTCCCCGAGAGGCGCGCTGATGCGGATGGAAGTGGAAGTCGAGCAGGGTGGTCACGCTCGGGTCCACCACGAGGCGGACGTCACCACCCCGGCCGCCGTCACCGCCGTCCGGCCCGCCCAGCGGCTTGAACTTCTCCCGGTGGATGGAGGCACAGCCGTGACCGCCGTCCCCGGCCGTCGCGTGCAGCACCACCCGGTCGACGAACGTCGGCATCACCGCCTCCTCTCTACATCCCTCCCCGCGAGAGAGGCGCCAAAGCCGCGCAACCACGCCCGGAAGGGCGGTGGTACGCGCGGCTGCTGGCTCACCAGTGATCGCCGATGATCGCCATCTGACGGCAACCAAGGCCACGCCGTCGAACCGACGGCGTGGCCTTGACGATCAGATTAAGCGGGTACCGCCGCCTCGGCCACCACGTTCACGACCCGACGGCCCCGCCGATGGCCGAACCGCACGTGCCCGGGCGAGAGCGCGAACAGCGTGTCGTCCTTGCCGCGCCCGACCAGATCACCCGGGTGGAAATGGGTCCCGCGCTGACGGACGATGATCTCGCCGGCCTTCACGTACTGGCCGCCGAAGCGCTTCACGCCCAGCCGCTGCGCGTTCGAATCCCGCCCGTTGCGCGAGGAACTCGCGCCCTTCTTGTGCGCCATCCCGCTCAGGCCTTCCCGGTCTCGATGCCAGTCACCTTGAGACGCGTCAGCTTCTGGCGGTGACCCTGGCGCTTGTGGTAGCCGGTCTTGTTCTTGAACTTGTGGATCCGGATCTTCGGACCCTTGACGACGCCGACGACCTCGGCGGTGACCGCGACGGACGCGAGAGCGTCGGCGTCGTGGGTGACCGACTCGCCATCGACGAGCAGGAGCGCCGGAAGGTTCACGGCCGCGCCCGGCTCTCCGGAAAGGAGCTCGACGTCGACGACATCGCCGACGGCGACCCTGTGCTGCTTGCCGCCGCTGGCAACGACCGCGTACACCAGATCTCCCTGCTGTTGTTATGCCGCTGTGACCGCACGGAACCCGAAACGGCGTTCCCCGCGGAGCTTTGGGTGCGCATGGGCCGCGATCGACCGGAACGCGGACGATCAGCGGTCATCCAGCGAGCATTGCCCGCTAGCGAGCATCGCCCCATCCGGATGAGCATGCGGACTCCACCTTACAGGTCATCGGGAGCGGAGCGAAGGAGCGCCCGCCGCATACCGCGCATTCCGTCCCGCGCATCCCCCGCACGGCGGTCGCGTGTCCCGCACCCGACGGGCCCGCCGGGCGGATCTCATCGCGGGTCCTCGCCCCGCTCGTCCGGGTCATATCCAGGGATGACCCGGACGGGCCATGGTGTAGGCCACTGAGGAGAGAGAAGCATGGATCGTCCACATGGCGGAGTTCCACGATGGATCGTGAGGCTTCGGCGCCGGGAATGAGATCGCGTCGGGGGTGACGAGGATGTACTGGCAGCTGGTGATCTGGGCCGCGGGAGCCGGTACCGCCGTCGCTCTGGCTGTCGTCTGCCGCCCGGCGGCCACCGCCGCCCGTCGTTACGGCTCGGTTCCCGGCACGGTCCCCGCCGCGACGGGCGCGCTGACCGTGCTGGTCGTCGTCGGTCTCACCCTCACGGCCTTCGCCGGCCTACCGCCCTGGGCAGGCGCCTGTTGGACGCTGGGCACCGCGGCCACGGCCGGATGGATCGCGCTGCGCCGGCGGGGTCCATCCGCGTGGGGATTGCCCGATTCCGGGATGAAGGGCCGGCCGTCCGGTGGTCTCGAGGCGGGAGAGGCGGGAGAGGCGGGAGACCCGGGAGAGGCGGCCGATCCCGCCTACGCGGCCGATGAGCCGGTCCTACGCGGTCGGATGATCCCGAACCTCGCCGATCAGGACGATCTGGTGCAGTCGCTGACCATCGCCTCCTATGCCCTGCAGATGGGCGATCCAGGACGGGCCCGTCAGGCGATCGAGGTAGCCTTGTCCCGTTCCCGGGCCACCCTCGACCTGCTACTGCGGGAGAATGCCGGCCGCGGGCTCGTGCGCCCGGGCCCGGCCGCCGGGCCGAGTCGGGCCGGGCCGAGTCGGGCCGGGCCGACCGCCGCCTGAACGGCCGGTCCGGCTCTCCGCCAAGCCTCGATCAGCTGGGGGCGCCCACGACGAGCATCCCACGCCGGACGCCGCGGGGTCCTTCCGCTCCAGAGACAAGCTGACGGACCAGCGGCACCGGATCTCTGGCGGGTCAGGCGCTCGGGGGTTCCGCCGAGGGCACGGACTCCAGCGACTCGGCCGGCTTGGACACCGGCCGGGAGGCCCGCCGTCGTCGGCCCCGGGCCGGTTTGCCCACAGTGGACAAGGCGTTGTCCGCGGTCGCGAGGCTGTCGGGATCATCGGAGTTGGCGTACACCGGCGGCAGGGCCTCCTCGAGGCCGCCCGCGCCGGAGCCACCGCCAGCGGGCACATGCCCGTTCGACCCGGCTGGGGAACCGGCTGCCCCGAGTCCCGGGGCGGCGGCAGCTGCGGCCCCGCCCGCCGGCCCCGCCGCACTGTCGGCCGCATGCGCGGGCTCGGGCGCGGGCACCGTATCCGCGGCGGTAACGCCCGCGGTGGCTATCGCACCCTCGCCGGCCGTCACGGCGACGTTCTCCGCGGCGTCGGGCGTCGATGATGCGGCGGATCCGATGGGTTCGCCAGGTCCGCCGGACGCCTCGGATTCGGATGCGGACGTAGGCTCGGCCGACGCGGCGGCGATGATCGCGGGGCCGTCGACGGCACTCGTGGACACGGCACTCGTGGACACGGCACTCGCGGACACGGCACTCGCGGACGAGGAGCGGACCCGACGACCGGACCCGGACCCCTCCGCCGGCGCGGGCACCGCCACCGGAGTCGGCTGACCGGCACCGGACACAATGGTCCCGCTCGGCACGCCGGCTGCGGCGTGTGCACCGCTGCCGCCGTCGAGGTGGATGACCACCCCGCGGCCGTTGCAGTGCACGCACGGCTCGCTGTACGCCTCCAGCAGGCCCTGCCCCACCCGCTTGCGGGTCATCTGGACCAGCCCGAGGCTGGTCACCTCGGCGACCTGGTGCCGGGTACGGTCCCGGCCAAGGCACTCGGTGAGCCGGCGCAGGACCAGTTCTCGGTTGCTCTCCAGAACCATGTCGATGAAGTCGATGACAATGATGCCACCGATATCCCGCAGCCGCAACTGACGGACGATCTCCTCGGCGGCTTCCAGGTTGTTCTTGGTGACCGTCTCCTCGAGGTTGCCGCCCTTGCCGGTGAACTTGCCCGTGTTGACGTCGATGACCGTCATCGCCTCGGTCCGGTCGATGACGAGCGATCCACCCGAGGGCAGCCAGACCTTGCGGTCGAGGGCCTTGGCGAGCTGCTCGTCTACCCGGTACTCGGCGAAGACGTCACCGGTTCCGGTGTAGCGGCGGATCCGCGACCGCAGGTCGGGAGCCACTGTGTCGATGTACTCCTCGATCGTGATGGCCTCACCCGAGCCCTGGACGACCAGCTCGGTGAAGTCCTCGTTGAAGATGTCCCGGATCACCCGGACGACCAGGTCCGGCTCGCCGTAGAGCAGCGAGGGCGCCGACGCCTTCTTCGCCTTGCGCTCGATGTCCTCCCATTGGGCGGCGAGCCGCTCGATGTCGCGTTCCAGCTCGGCCTCGCTGGCACCCTCGGCTGCGGTGCGCACGATGACCCCACCGTCCTCGGGCGTGATTTTCTTCAGGATGCTCTTGAGCCGAGCTCGTTCGGTGTCCGGCAACTTGCGGCTGATCCCGGCGTTCTGTCCGTCCGGGACGAACACCAGGTACCGCCCCGGCAGACTGATCTGGCTGGTGAGCCGCGCGCCCTTGTGCCCGATCGGATCCTTGGACACCTGGACCAGGACCGACTGACCGGACTTGAGCACCTGCTCGATCTTGCGAGGCCGACCGTCCAGCCCGGATGCGTCGTAGTTGACCTCGCCGGCGTAGAGGACGGCATTGCGTCCCTTACCGATGTCGACGAAGGCCGCCTCCATGCTGGCCAGCACGTTCTGTACTCGGCCGAGGTAGACGTTGCCCGCATAGGACGACGAGCTCGCCCGGGTCACGAAGTGCTCGACGAGTACCCCGTCCTCCAGCACGGCGATCTGGGTGCGCTCCCCCGCGTGGCGGACGACCATCCGGCGTTCGACCGACTCCCGCCGGGCCAGGAACTCCGCCTCGGTGACGATCGGTGGCCGACGCCGACCACTGTCGCGGCCCTCCCGGCGCCGCTGACGCTTGGCCTCCAGACGGGTGGACCCGCTCAGCCCCCGGACCAGGTCCTCGTCCTTGCGGGTCTCCCGGACGTGGACGACCGTGTTCGGCGGGTCGTCGGCGAGCGCCGGCTCGTCGCCGCCGGCGCGACGGCGCCGCCGCCGCCGACGGCGGGCCCCTCCCAGCCGGTCGTCCTCGTCCTCACCGTCACGCTCGGCACTTTCCTCCGCCGCGCCGGGGGTCGTCTCGGCGCCCTCATCCGACGCGACGGCGGGCACCGACCCGGTTCCCTGCCCGGCCACGGACGAGCCGTCCACACCGTCCGTGTCCTGTGCCACACCCTCGCGACCCGTGTCGTCCGCGGCCGCGGCGCCGTCCTCCGGGCCGGACTCCACGCCGTCCTCGTCGCCCCGGGCCCGACCACGACCACGGCGACCACGGCGCCGACGGCGGGTGGAGGCCGAGCCGCCCCCATCCGGGTCGTCGTCGAATTCGCTGTCCTCCTCGCCGCCCGTGAGGTCGCCCATCGTGTCGGGATCGGTCGTGTCGGGATCGGTGGCCACGTCCGCCTCGTCCCGGGGGTGAGCCGGTGCCTCGGCATGCCGCCGCTCGGCGGACGGGAACGCCGTGCCCGCCACGGCATCCACCGCGGTGGCGGCGGATCCGAGTTCGGCGGCACGCCGCCAGCGAGCCTCCACGACCGCCGGTTCGGGAGCCTGGAAGGTCACCATGGCGGCCGGTCGCCGGAGCACGGGACGGATCATCGTCTCGACGACCGGCTCGTTATGGATCCCGGCCCAGGTCGGAGCGGTCGCCCGCCTGGCCCTTGTCGCCGCGCTCCGGGTGCTGCCGGCCTCGGGCTCGGCAGAGCTCGGCTCGGCAGAGCTCGGCTCGGCAGATCTCGACTCAGCGGTCGACTCCCGGGCCGCCGGCTCGGCGACGCCGGGCTCGTCGGTCCCGGGCTGCGCGGACTCCGGTTCCGTGGGCCCAGGCGTGTCCGTAGGCCCGGATGTGTCCGTAGGCCCGGGCGTGTCGGGAGCCGACGCCACGGCGGCGGTCGAACCCGCGGGTACACCGACGGACCCGGTCGCACCGACATCCGGCATCGCCGGACCGAGGATGGTCGCATCGCCAGGCCCGGCGGCGACCGGCCCGGCCGCCGCGGTGCCGGACCCGGCCGGGTCCGGCACCGCGGCAGCGGGCGTCATCAGTCCGGAGATGGCACGACGGGCCCTGGTCCGTTTCGGCTTCGCAGCGACGTCCGGCGATACGACGTCCCGCGGCGCGTCCTCGGTGGGAGGGGCGTCCTCGGCGGGAGGGGCGTCCTCGGCGGGAGGGGCGTCCTCGGCGGGAGGGGCAACCGGCACCTCGGTCACCTCACGCACCGCGCGGCGGCTGCGTGCCGCCCGGGTGCGCCGCGCCGGCACCGGTTCGGTGGCCTCCACCGTGTCGTCCCGGGCCGTGTCGTCCCGGGCCGGGACGACAGTGACGGATTCGACGGTGGCGGGTTTATCGACCGGACCTGGTTCGCCGACCGGGGTGGTCGAGGGAGCGTCGGCTTCGGTGGTATCCGCCGGTTCCATCCTGGCCCTGGCGGAGCCGCGGGTCATCCGGGCGCGGGTGGTCGAACCGGCGTCCCGGCGACGGCGCCGGCCCTCGGCCGGCGCCGAGGGTGCGTCGCCGGAGGTCTCGTCTCGAAGGGGCCCGCCCGGGACCTGTGCGACGGCCGGGTCGTCCGGAACCGGATTCCCGGCTGGCGCCACATCGGTCACGTTCGGCCCGGCGGTGGCATGGTCGTCGGCGGGTGGGCCTGCCGCTCGTCCCGCGGCCCTGCGCCTACGCGCCGCCGGTCGGGTGGGCTCGGATTCAGTCTGGATGGTCAGATCGTCGTCGGGCACGGGTTAAGAAGCCTCTCGGGCTCCCGGGCGCGCTGCTCATGCAGTCGCGACCGCGCAGAAGCCACTGTCTCGGTCCGGCGCGGGTACCGCCGGGGAATCCTGCGACGCCCTGCAACACGCTGAGGTTCAACCCACCAGCCGGCCAGCGCCGTTGCGGTCCTGCGCCAGCGGGTCCGCCACAGTGCCGTCCTCACACAGTCGGCCCTGTTCGAGCCGGGTGGACTCGGGCGGCGCCGACGAGCGCAGGCCGGCTACCACGCCTAGGGCGGTCAGCACGTCGTCTGGTCGTACAGCGGGCGTCGTGTGCCGCACGACCATCTCCAGTATCGCACACGTGTCGTTCTCTGCGCGGCAAACGGCGGAGACCACTGCCGCGCGCACATCGAACCGTCGCCTGCCGTCCTTCGTCGCCCGCTCAACTTCGACCACGTCGCGGCGCAACAGCTCCCGCACGGCGGCGGAGACCTCCGGACCGGAGGCACCCGGCAACCGTACCGACCACCGCGAGGCGTCGATCCGCTCGGCGAGGCTGCCGCCTTCCGCCCGGTGGCACGCGAGCACGTCCAGCCCCGGCGGAAGAACGGCGTCCAGGCCGACCCGCAGCGCCTCCGGATCGACCGAGGCTGCCAGGGCCAGCTCGACGTATTCGGCCTCACTGGCTGCCCCGGTCGGCGCGGCACCCAGCCACGAGATCCGCGGATGCGGACTGAATCCCGCCGAATAGGCCATCGGGACCCCGGCGCGGCGCAATGCGCGCTCGAACGTTCGCGCCACGTCCCGATGTGAGAGGAATCTCAGCCGGCCCCGCTTCGCGAAACGAAGTCGCACCCGTTCGACCACCGGCGGAGGCGGCGGCCCCTCAGGTCGCCGCGCCACTGCCCACCGGAGCCGGGGCGAGCCGCGGCGTGGTCGCGGGATCGGGTTGAATGGCCGGCTGCGGTCGCTCGGCCTGCCCGGACCCGGGGCCCTGGAGGTTCGACACCGCAAGCACGGGGAGCAGCCGNCGTCCGGTCGGGCCGATCTGGGTGTCGGTGCCCATCGTTGGACAGACCCCGCAGTCGTAGCAGGGTGTCCAGCGACAGTCATCGAGCTCATTCCCGCTCAGCGCATCCTGCCAATCAGCCCACAGCCAGTCCCGGTCGAGGCCCGCGTCGAGGTGATCCCAGGCCAGCACCTCGCGTTCGTCACGCTCGCGGGTGGTGAACCAGTCCAGCGACACCCCCAGCGGTTCGAGCTCCGCCGCGCACGCGGACTCCCAGCGTTCGAACGAGAAGTACTCGTTCCAGCCGTCGAAGCGGCCGCCGTCTCGCCAGACCCGTTCGATCACCGCAGCCACCCGGCGGTCACCGCGGGCCAGCAGGCCCTCGATGATGCCAGGCCGACCGTCGTGGTAACGGAAACCGATCGCCCGACCCACCTCACGATCGGCGCGCACGGCATCACGGAGCAGCTTCAGCCGGGCGTCGGTCACCTCGTGCGGCGCCTGCCCCNCCCACTNAAACGGGGTGTGCGGCTTGGGCACGAACCCGCCGATCGACACGGTGCAGCGGATGTCGCGCTGCCCGCTGACCCGCCGACCGGCCCGGATGACCTCCCTGGCGAGGTCGGCGATCTCCAGCACGTCTTCGTCGGTCTCGGTCGGCAGGCCGCACATGAAATAGAGCTTCACCTGCCGCCAGCCGTGAGCGTAAGCGGTGCTAACGGTGCGGACCAGGTCCTCGGCACTGACCATCTTGTTGATGACCCGACGCAGCCGCTCGGAGCCGCCCTCGGGGGCGAAGGTCAGCCCGCTACGCCGGCCGTTACGGGAGAATTCGTTCGCGAGCGTGACGTTGAAGGCGTCCACCCGAGTGGACGGCAGACTCAACGAGACGTTGGCGCCCTCGTACCGGTCGGCGAGACCGGTGGCGATCTCGCCGATCTCGGTGTGGTCCGCGCTCGACAACGACAGCAGGCCGACCTCGGAGAAGCCCGTCGCGCGCAGCCCCGCGTCGACCATCGCACCGATGGTGGCGATGTTGCGCTCACGCACCGGACGGGTGATCATCCCGGCCTGGCAGAACCGGCAGCCCCGGGTGCAGCCGCGGAAGATCTCCACGCTCATCCGCTCGTGCACCGTCTCGGCGAGCGGGACCAGCGGAGCCTTCGGATACGGCCAGGAGTCGAGATCGGACAGCGTGTGCTTGCTCGGCCGGGCCGGCACGTCGTCCCGGTTGCGGGTGACCGACCGGATACGGCCGTCGGGCCGGTAGGAGACGTCGTAGAACGCCGGCACGTACACCAGGCGCCGGCAGGCCAGCCGGTGCAACAGCTCGCCCCGGCCACCGGGACTCCCGGCCGCCTTCCAGGCGCGAACCACGTCGGTGATGCCCAGCACGGCCTGCTCGCCGTCGCCGAGCACGACGGCGTCGACGAACGTGGCGATCGGCTCGGGATTGAAGGCGGCATGCCCCCCCGCGACGACCAGCGGATCGGCGTCGGTGCGCTCGGCCGCGTGCAACGAGATCCCGGCAAGATCGAGTGCCGTCAGCAGGTTGGTATACCCGAGTTCGGTGGCGAAGCTGACGCCCAACAGGTCGAAATCGCCCACCGCGCGGTGGGCGTCCACCGTGAACTGCGGCAGCCCGTGCTCGCGCAGCAACGCTTCCAGGTCCGGCCACACCGAGTAGGTGCGCTCGGCGAGCACATCCGGCTGCTCGTTGAGGATCTCGTACAGAATCTGTAGTCCCTGGTTGGGCAGGCCGATCTCGTAGGCGTCCGGATACATCAGGCACCAGCGGACGGCCGCGGAGTCCCAGGGTTTGACCGTGGAGTTGCCTTCGCCTCCGACGTACTGCACGGGCCTTCGCACCCGCGGGAGCAGCGGCTCCAGGCGAGCGAACAGCGACTGTCCGGACATGCATGCGAGCCTACGGCACGCGCCAGGTCCACCTCGACGCTCGGCCGACCCGGGAAGCGCGGCCGACCCGGGAAGCGCCGCCGACCCGGGAAGCGCCGCCGAGCGAGCTCAGGAGGCATACGGGTCCGATCGGGATCGCAGCCGCACGTTCTGCAGGAGTCCGACAGCAATCATGTTTGCGAACATCGACGAACCGCCGTAGGAGAGAAAAGGCAACGGCAGGCCGGTGACCGGCATGATGCCCAGGCACATGCCGATGTTGACGAACGCCTGGAAGGTGAACCAGGAGACGACCCCGGTGGCGACGAGCGCGCCGAAGGAGTCCTGCGAGCCGAAGCCGATCGACAGGGCCCGCCACAGAACCACGCCGAGCAACACGATGATTCCGCCACCCCCGAGATATCCCAACTCCTCCCCCGCGACACTGAACACGAAGTCCGTCTGCTGTTCCGGGACGAACTGGCCCTGGGTCTGCTGGCCGTGCAGCAGGCCCCGTCCGGAGATTCCGCCGTTGGCGATCGCGATCATCGCCTGGTCGACGTTGTAGCCCGTGCCGGACGATGCCTTGTTCTCGGAGACGAACGAGGTCAGCCGGGCCTCCTGGTACGGCTTCAGAAGATGGAACTGGAGGATCGCGCCGCCGAACAGCACACCGCAGAGGATCAGCCCCAGCACCCATCGGCGCGGCGCGCCGCTGACCGCCAGCATGCCGAGGGTGGTGAAGACCAGAACCATGACGGTACCGAAGTCCGGCTGCAACATGATCAAGCCGATCGGGACCACGGCGAGCCCGAGCACGAGCAGCACGTCACCGTGGCCAGGGGCGCCGCGCCGGACTCCCGTGTGCCGGTCCTCGTGTTTCTCACCGAGGATCATCGCCGCGCCGACCACGAGCGCCATCTTGGCGAACTCGGACGGCTGCAGCTGGAAGCCGGCAGGCAGCACAATCCACGAGTGTGCGCCGTTGATCGTCGAACCGAACAGGAGTACCGCGACGAGCCCGACGAGCGAGCCGAGATAGACGAAGGGCGCGTAGGCCCGCACCGCCCGGTAGTCGATGACGGTCGCAACCGCGCCGAGCACCAGCCCGATGGCCAGGTTCAGCAGGTGCCGATCGAGGAAGGTGTTGGGATCACTGCCCGCCTCGCTGAGCCGCTGGCGGGTCGCCGACCAGACCAGCAGAGCACCGAGAACGGACAACGCGATGACGCAGAGCTGCAGCGGCCAGTCGAGCCGGCGCAGCGGCGAGTGGGGCCCGGAAGCCCTCTCCCGCAGGTGCCCGATCCGCCCCCGGATGGGCACCGGAGACGATCGAAGTGCGGTGGGTCCCGCTTCGTCTACCACTGCGCCTCCCGCCACCACCGTCACGCCGACACGACATTCACGTCCTGGGCTCCCACCCCATCCCCCGAGACCCCGCCCCCATCCCGAGGCGCCGTCCTCACGGCACGAGGTGGCCGTCAGGGCGGCGCCCGGCCCGTCGCCGTCACGCCCGCGCCGCTGGTGCCGGGCAGGGGGGCGGCCGGGCCCGGCGCCGATCCGGCCGGCGAGGCCAGCGTCGCGGGGGCGGGCTGCGGTGACGCCGCCGCGATCGTCCCGTCCCGGTTGAGCTTCGGCAGCCCGGCCGGCGGTTTCCCACCCGGCATCGCCGCCGGCCGGCCGACACCGTAGATTGCCTGGTAGATCTGTTTGGCCACCGGAGCCGCGAACTCCGCGCCGGTCCCGGAGTCCGGGATGGTGACCACGACGGCGAACTGGGGGTCGTTCGCCGGCGCGAAGGAGGCAAACCAGGAGGTGTCCCCTTTACCCTCAACCTCGGCGGTTCCGGTCTTCGCCGCGATCGGGACGACGTCGCTCGGCCAGTCCGCGAAGACGCCGGTGGCGGTGCCCCCGCCCTCCGTCGTCACCCCGCGCAGGCTGTCCCGGATGTAGGCGAGGTTCTCCGGTGAGACCGGCAGCGTCCCGGCCCGGCGCGGCGCGAAGGTCCTGACGACCTTGCCGTCCGGAGACACGGTGGCCTTGGCGAGGGTGGGCTTGTACAGGGTGCCGCCGTTGGCGATGGCCGCGTAGGCGACGGCGAGCTGCAGCGGGCTCAGCGACAGGTACTGGCCTTGGCCGATCGCGAACTGGGTGGCGGCACCGGCGTTGTACAGGTAGCCGTCAACGCACGCCTCGGCGGCGTACTTGCGGTACCGCTCGGCCTTGGCCGGGTCGGGTTCCTCCGGGTAGCCGTTCTTGGCCCGCCGGCAGTAGGAGTCCTTGAGCTCCGCCCAGATCGCCTTGGCGCCGGCGCGGTCGACGACGGAGCCCCGCGTCTCGCCGGGCAGATCCAGCCCGGTGGTCCGGCCGAAGCCCATCGCCTGGGCCATCTTGACGAAGTATTCTTTCGGGGGGGAGTAGGGCCCACGGCCGTTACGCAGCCCGCCGTCCGCGAGCCAGGCGTCGTAGGCGAACTTGTCGAAGATGACGTCACAGGAAATGACCAGCGCCTGGTGCAGGGTGATCGGACCGGCCGACTCGCCGTCGAAATTGTGGAAGACCTGGTCACCGATCTGCAGGCTGGGCGCGCAGTCGTAGCGGTCGTTCCCCTTGGCGCCCAGGTTCTGCATCGCGACGGCGGTGGAGATGGCCTTGAAGGTGGAGCCGGCCGGCCCCGACCCCTGGTAGGCCCGCGAGAGCAGCGGGATGCCGTTCGCGGGATCGGACAGCGCCCGGTAATCGCTCTCCGAGACCCCACCGCTAAAGACCGACGGGTCGTAGGACGGCAGGCTCGCCATCGCGATCACCCCGCCGGTGCGCACGTCCAGCACAACCGCGGAGGCGGTGCGCGGGCCGCCCCCGAGCTTCTTGATCGTTTCCGTCAGCGCCTGCTCGACCGCCTGCTGCACGTCGAGGTCGAGGTTGAGCACCAGGTGGTCACCGCTGAGCGGCGCGATGGTCGACGCGGTACCGGCCACCCGGCCGAACCGGTCCACCTCCAGGCGTTCCACCCCNTCGGTGCCGCGCAGCTCGTCGTCATAGGTGCTCTCCAGACCGGCGACGCCGATCAGGCTGTTGAGGTGGTAGCCCTTCTCATCCCCCTGCTTGTCGAGCTGGTCCTGACTGACCGGCGCGAGATAGCCCAGCTCGTGCGCGGCCAGCGCGCCATGCGGGTACTCGCGGACGGCCTGCAGGTCGGCGGAGACACCGGGGAAGCGGTCGGGATGTTCGATGACGGCGAGGGCCTGCCGCGGACTGACGTCCTTGGCGACCGGTACCGGCTGGTAGGGCGATCCGTTCCAGCAGGGCGGCTTCACCTGGGCGCTACAGAACCGGATTCGCCGGGCGAGCTCGTCCGCGGGGGTGCCGATCACCGCGGCGAGGCGGGCGAGGACGGCCCTGCCCTGGTCGGCCTGCCGATCCGTGGTCGACCGGTTCACCGAGATGACCAGCGACGTACGGTTTCGGACGAGGGCCTGCCCCTTGTCGTCAAGGATCATCCCCCGGGTCGCGGGCGTCACCACCTCGCGGACCCGGTTGGTCTCGGCAACCCGGCGGTAACGGTCACCGTCCAGGATCTGGAGCACCCACAGCCGCGCGCCGAGTGTGATGAGCAGGGAGACGACCAGCACGCGCAGCAGCAGGACGCGGACCCGCATCCGGTCGTTCACCGCGGCTCCCGCCGTCGACCGCCGGCCAGCCGCCGGGAGCCCGCGAGCAGCAACGGGAACAGGAACGGGGTGAGCAGGAGGGCGTAGACGCCGGCTACCAACGCCCGCAGCACAGCCTGACCTCCCGTCAACGCCGCCTCACCGAGGATCGAGGTGGTGGCGGCGTATCCGAGAGTGCCCAGCACACTCGCCCCACCGATCGCCGCCAGGGGAACCACCACCGACCGCTCCGCCGCATCCATCGCCAGTCCGACAGCGTAACCGATCAGACACAAAACGAGAGCAGTCTGACCGAGGACATGACTGGAGGACAGATCGGCCAGCAATCCCGCCACGAAGCCGGCGACCGCGCCGAGCAATGGCCCCTCGATCAGCGCGATCGCTGCCAACAGAACGAGCATGAGGTCAAGCCGGCCACCGGGCAGACCCAGCCGGGCGATCACGGAGACCTGGAGGATCAGGGCGACGGTCAGGAGCACGACCGCGGCCACGACGGCGCGCCCGCGCAGGGTCTCCTCAGGGCCGGCGATGCCCCACATCACGCTCAACCCGCTCCGCCCCCGACGCCGGATGCCGCCCCGGCCAATGATCCCCCCACCGGCGACCCAGCGGTGGGTGACAGCGGGGCCGGCGGAACGGACGCGGTCGGCGGAACGGACGCGGCCGGCTCGGTCGGCACCGGCCTGGGCGTCAGCACCCGGTCGCCGGGGTCGGCCGGTGGCTTGCCGACCACCACCCCGACCAGGTCCAGGGTGCCGACCGACGCGTACGGTTTGACCTCGGCGGTCCGCGACAGACCATCGACGTCAGTGACCTTGGTGACCATACCGATCGGGACGCCGGCGACGTAGTCGAGACTGCCGAAGGTGACCAGCCGATCACCTTTCTGCACCCGATATGAGGCGTCGTACAGCGTGAAGGTCAACGTGCCCGGTCCCTGCCCACCGGCCACGGCACCGAGCAGCTGGGTGCGTTCGAGCCGTGCTCCGATGTGACTACCCGGGTCGCAGGCCAGCCGGACGATTGCGGTGTGCTCGGTCACGCCGGACACCGTGCCGACCAGCCCGTCGGCATTGAGCACGGTCTTGTCGACCACGATGCCGTCGGCCCTGCCGGCGTTGATGGTGACGGTCCAGTCCGTCCCCGTCACGTCACCGACCGCAATCACCTTCGCCGGCACGATGGTGTACTGGCCCTTGTCCGCCAACAACCGGAGGTCGGCGAGTTCGGTCGACATCCGGCCGATCTCGGTGTCGTCGGCGATCTGGCGGCGCAGGCGGGCGTTCTCCTCCGCGAGTCGATCCGCCCGGTCGTGATAGCGGTTCGGATGCGTCAGGGAGGAGGCGGTCCGGCCAATCGGGCGGGTGACCGTCGTGACGCCGTTCTCGACCCCCCCGAAGATCGAGTGCAGAACCCCACGTGCTCCGGTGGCCGATCTCCCGGTCCGGTAGTCCAAGGTGATCAGAGTGAAGGCGATGATGAGCAGGGCGACGATCACCAGGCGAGATCGCCTCGTGCCACGGCCCACAACACCCTCCGAACACACTCTTACGCGATCCGGTGCCGCGTGGCGACGGCCACGCGGCACCAGGCACCGCTCCGGCTATATCCAATGGGAAGGGATCGGTCCAATGGGAAGGGATCGGCAAAGGCCCTGCGCAAGCGCCTAGCGCCGCGGCTCGGAGATCAGTACCTGCTGTAGGGCCTCGAACTCCTCCACACACTTGCCCGACCCCATTGCAACCGAATGCAGTGGATTCTCCGCGATGTGGATCGGCATGCCGGTCTCCTGCCGCAGCCGCTCGTCGAGACCGCGCAGCAGCGCCCCGCCGCCGGTGAGGACGATGCCGCGGTCCATGATGTCGCCGGAGAGCTCCGGCGGGCAGCGGTCGAGGGTCACCTTCACCGCGTCGATGACCGCGTTGACCGGATCCTCGATCGCCTTGCGGATCTCCTCCGCGGTCACCACGATCGTCTTCGGCAGTCCGGTGATCAGGTCACGCCCACGGATCTCGGCGCTGGGCTCGTCGGGAACCTTGTGCGCCGACCCGATCGCCATCTTGATCTCCTCGGCGGTGCGTTCGCCGAGCATCAGCGAGTACTCCTTCTTGACGTAGGAGATGATCGCGACGTCGAGTTCGTCCCCGGCGGTACGGATCGACTGGCTGGTGACGATGCCGCCCAGTGAGATCACGGCGNCCTNGGTGGTNCCCCCGCCGATGTCCACGACCATGTTGCCGGTCGGCTCGTGCACCGGCAGACCAGCGCCGATCGCCGCGGCCATCGGCTCCTCAATGATGTAGACCTTGCGGGCGCCGGCCTGATAGCCGGCGTCCTTCACGGCCCGCTGTTCCACGCCCGTGATGCCGGAGGGCACGCATACGACCAGCCTGGGCTTGGCGAAATGGCGCCGCCGGTGCACCTTCTGGATGAAGTAGCGCAGCATCCGCTCGGTCGTCTCGAAGTCGGCGATGACGCCGTCCTTCAGCGGCCGCACGGCCACCACGTTGCCGGGCGTCCGGCCGATCATCCGCTTGGCGTCGGTTCCGACGGCGAGGATGCCCGAGGTGGTGGTATTGATCGCGACCACGCTCGGTTCGTTGAGGACGATCCCGCGGCCACGCACGTACACCAGCGTGTTGGCGGTACCGAGGTCGACGGCCATGTCACGACCGAGGAACGACAGCGAACTGGACATCGTCGGGTACCGACCTTCCCGGGGGATGCGGTCCTGGCCGCCTCCGGCGCGACCGACAGGCACGGCCTACCGAGGAGCCGGAGAAGCGCGTGGAACACGTACAGAGTTCGTAGATCGGACAAGACGACCCGGGCGCCCACCGGGAATTCGACCACGGCCACCGACCACGACCCTGTCGGTTACCGCGACCCACCGGACACGCTCCGGGCAAGTACTTGAAGGGTAGACCGACACCGGGCCCCTCGCCGCCCCGGTCGGTGATGGGCCGGTTTCGTGTCACCCTTGGGCCGGAACCGCCCTGCGCACACCCATGAGTCACGAGGGCGACACGCCCACGGTCCCGGCCCGGCCAGGCCAGGCCAGGCCACCCGAAATCCGACCGGAGGCGTCTCGATGCGTCTCGGGAACGCCCCGGTCGGTGTGAACGGCTACGCGGTCAGCTCAGGCCCGGGAAGAAGAGGTCGATCTCCCGCTTGGCAGACTCCGGCGAGTCCGAGCCGTGCACGAGGTTCTGGCCGATCTCCAGCGCGTAGTCCCCACGCAGCGAGCCGGGCGCGGCCTTGACCGGATCGGTTGCGCCGATCAGCCCACGCGACGCCTCCACCGCACGCGGCCCCTCGGCCACGAGGGCCACCAGCGGCCCGGAGGTGATGAAGTCGACCAGTTCACCGAAGAACGGCTTGCTGGCATGCTCTCCGTAGTGCGTCTCGGCGACGGACCGCTCCAACGTGCGCAGTTCGAGCGCCACCAGAGTGAGCCCCTTGCGCTCGAGCCGGCCGACGACCTCACCGACGAGGCCACGGCTGACGCCATCGGGCTTGACCAGGATGAGGGTGCGCTCGACGGACACGGTACTCCTTCTCGATCATCGACTTCGTCGTCCTCGACGAGGGACCCAAGGATCCCTCGCCAACTTACAGGGTGCCCACGTCCGCACCGTGACGGGACCGCGGCGTCCCGGGAACGCCCCGCAACCGCATCAGGAACGCGTCGGGAACATGTCGGAAAACCCAGGAGGACGTCACGGACGCAGCAACGCCCGGGCCCGACCCACGACGGAGGCCGAACCGGTGACCACCACGCCGGCGCCACCCAGATCGGCGTCCTCCTCGGCGAGGCGCACCCCGGCGTCGAGCGCGTCGTCCAACCGGGGTACGACCTCCACCCGGTCGGAGCCGAAGACACCCACGGCGACCGCGGCGAGACCGTCGACCGGCAGCCATCCGGGCCCAGCACCGGCGGTGACCACCACCGTGTTCAGGACCGGCTCCAGGACGGCCAGGAGCTCCGCTGCCTCCCGCTCGGCGGCACCGTCCCGCTCGGCGGCACCGTCCCGCTCGCCACCACCGTCCCGAGCGGCGGCACTCTCGACCTCGCGCTCGATGGCGATGACCCCGACAAGGACGTCGAAGGTGAACGCCTCGTCGAGCGCCGCGGCCAGCGCGCCCGCCGCCACAGGCGAGCCGGCCACGTCAAGAATGATCGTCGGGGACCGGCGGACGACCTCCAGCCGGCCCCGGGAGTCCACCTCGGCAAAACCGGCGCGGACCGCATCGACGTCGAGTTGGTTGCGCCCGCCGCCGAGGAACGCCTCGACCGCGGCCAGCGCGACCGCCGCGTTATGGGCCTGATGCGCGCCGTGCAGCGGCAGGAAGATCTCCTCGTAGGTGCCGCCCAGCCCCTTCAGCGTGATCATCTGCCCCCCGACGGCCACCTGCCGGCCGAGTACACCGAACTCCAGCCCCTCCCGGGCGACCATCGCCCCGGTCTCGGCGGCGCGCCGCAGCAGCGCCTGCGCGGCGGGCAGGACCTGCTGGGCCAGCACGACCAGGGTGTCGGCGCGGATGACTCCCGCCGTCCGCGTGGTGATCCGGTCCAGGCCCGCCGCCGGCTCCCACTCGCCCACCGCCACGGGGGTGACGACCGACACCGGCGCGTCGAGCAGTGCGCTCAGCTCGCCGGCGTCGTCCCAGCCGGACTCGATCACGGCGAGGTCGGCGGGGGCGTCGGCGAAGGCGGCGAAGGCCACGGCGGCAAGCAGCTCGAAGGCGCTCAGCCGGCCGTCATCCTCGATCAGCGGCAGGTACGGCGCGATATCGGCGTAGGCGCGGCCGAGGACGTCGGAATCGATCGTGGCGTCGGCCAACCCCACCCGCTGCTCGGCCCCGAGCCAGCCCGGCGAACTCAACGATCCCGCGCGGATGCCGAACGAGTGCAGCAGTGCGGTGATCGCGGACACCGTGGAGCTCTTCCCCACCGAACCGGTCACCACGATGCTCGGAAGGGCCCGCTGCGGCTGGCCGAGCAGATCCAGCAGACGGCGCAGCCGGTCGAAGCCCGGCCGGGCGCGGATGTCGCGGCGTTGGGAGTACTCGGCCGCGAACGCGCGTGGACCCTCCCGCTCGTGATCAGGAGCATGGGTGGTTCCGGCGGTCCCGGCAGCGCCTGTCACATCCCCGATGGTACGGCCCGATGGGACGGGTCCACCGGGTTCACTCCCGCCTACGCAGGTGCCCACGCCGGTACCCGCGCTCCCCCGCAAAGGACGCGTCCGGCGCACCTGTCCGCGGACTACTGTCGACCCCAGGTCGAAGGAGGGCGAAACCAGCCGGTGAAGTGGAACCAGCCTGTGAAGTGGACGTACGAGTCGGCGTGGGCCGCCCTGAACAACACGGTGGATCTCGAAAAGCAGACGATGCCGGCGGGTCGGCCGGTGCCGAGCCTTGACCGGATGCGGGAGCTGGCGGGCCGGCTCGGGGNTCCGCACCNGGCGGTTCCGCTGATCCACCTGACCGGCACGAACGGCAAGACCTCGACGGCGCGGATCATCTCGGCGCTGCTGGGCGCGGCGGGGCTGCGGGNGGGGCTGTACACCAGTCCGCATCTGGAGCGGGTGAACGAGCGTCTGGTCGTCGACGGCCGACCGATCGGCGACGAGGAGTTCGGACGCTGCGTGGGCACCGTCCTGGACGCGGCCGCCCCGATGAGTGGACGGCCCACCTTCTTCGAGCTGCTGACGGCCACCGCCTTCCGATGGTTCGCCGACCTGGCCGTCGACGTCGCCGTGGTCGAAGTGGGCCTGCTCGGTCGCTGGGACGCCACGAACATCGCCGACGGGCGGGTCGCGGTCGTCACCAGCATCGGCGCTGATCATCTGGACTACGCCGGGAGTATGGCGGGCGTGGCCCGCGAGAANGCCGGGNTCGTCAAGCCCGGCAGTCACCTGGTGCTCGGCGAGGTGGACCCCCGCTTCGACGACATCTTCGCCCGGACCCCGGCCACGGACGTCCTGCGGCTGGGTCGGGACTTCGCCGCGGTCGCCGGCCACCCGGACGCGGCGGGTCGACGGGGCGGNTTNCNCACCCCGCAGGCGCGCTACGACGACGTGCGACTGTCCCTGCACGGTTCCTATCAGGATGCCAACGCGGCGTGCGCCCTGGCCGCCGTGGAGACCTTCGTCGGTCATTCCCTCCCCGACGTCGTGGTCCGGACCGGTCTCGGGGGCGTCCGGGCGCCGGGACGCCTGGAAATCGTGCGCGCACAGCCGCTGTGCGTGCTTGACGGGGCGCACAACCCGGCAGCGGGCGCGGCGCTCGCCCGGTCCCTGCGTGAGGAGTTCCCCGGGCGAGAGTGGACCGTCGTCTACGGGGCGCTGCGCGGTCACGACTACGAGGGGACTCTCGCGGAACTGCGCCACCAACCGATCAGCTCGCTGATCGCCTGCGAACCGGCGTCACCGCGGGCCATCCGCGCCGAGCACCTGGTCTGCGCGGCGCGGGCGCGGGCGATGCCGGCCCACGCCGCATCCGACGTCGGCTGCGCCGTCCGCCACGCCCTGCGGGACGCGGCGGGGCCGGGNGGGGCGATCCTGGTGACCGGGTCCTTCTACCATCTGGCTGAGGCCCGCCGGACCCTGACCGCGCTGGACCCGACGCACGGAATGCACTGAGTGACCCGACGCGCGGGCCGCGCCGAGTCGCACGGGACACGCCGAGTGGGCGCCGGGTAGGCGCCGTCAGGCCGACTTCTCCTGGCGGGGAGCCCGCTTGGACACGACGTCGCGCGGGACCAGCGTCGGATTGACGTGCTCCAGCACGACCTCGCGGGTGACGACGACCCGGGCCACATCCTTGCGGCTCGGGATGTCGTACATCACCGAGAGCAGGACCTCTTCCATGATTGCCCGCAGCCCACGAGCACCGGTCCCACGCAGGATCGCCTGGTCCGCGATGGCCTCGAGCGCGTCCGAGGTGAAGTCGAGGTCGACGCTGTCCAGCTCGAACAGCCGCTTGTACTGGCGGACGAGGGCGTTCTTCGGCTCGGTGAGGATGCGGATCAGCGCCTCACGATCCAGGTTGGACACGCTGGTGATCACCGGGAGCCGGCCGATGAACTCCGGAATCATGCCGTACTTCAGCAGGTCCTCGGGCATGATGTCGCCGAAGACATCGGATCCGTCCGGGTCGTCCTTGCCGTGCAGTACGGCGCGGAACCCCAGCGACTTCTTGCCGATCCTCGACTCGATGATCCGGTCGAGCCCGGCGAACGCCCCGCCCACGATGAACAGCACGTTCGTCGTGTCGATCTGGATGAACTCCTGATGCGGGTGCTTGCGCCCGCCCTGTGGCGGCACGCTGGCCGTGGTGCCTTCGAGGATCTTCAACAGGGCCTGTTGCACGCCCTCACCGGACACGTCCCGCGTGATGCTCGGGTTCTCCGACTTCCGGGCGATCTTGTCGACCTCGTCGATGTAGATAATCCCGGTCTCGGCCTTTTTGACGTCATAGTCGGCGGCCTGAATGAGTTTGAGCAGAATGTTCTCGACGTCTTCCCCGACGTAGCCCGCCTCGGTCAGCGCGGTGGCGTCGGCGATGGCAAACGGGACGTTGAGCATTCGCGCNAGAGTCTGGGCGAGCAGCGTCTTGCCGCAGCCCGTCGGCCCGAGCAGCAGGATGTTGCTCTTCGCGAGCTCGACCTCGCCCTTGCTCCCGTCACCGCTGGATCCGCCCGCCTGGACCCGCTTGTAGTGGTTGTAGACCGCGACGGAGAGGGTCTTCTTCGCCGTCTCCTGCCCCACCACGTAACTGTCGAGGAACTCGTAGATCTCGCGCGGCTTGGGCAGTTCGTCCCATTTGAGCTCGGAGGATTCGGACAGCTCCTCCTCGATGATCTCGTTGCAGAGATCGATGCACTCGTCGCAGATATAGACGCCAGGGCCGGCGATGAGCTTCTTCACCTGCTTCTGCGACTTACCGCAGAACGAGCACTTGAGCAGGTCACCGCCATCACCGATGCGTGCCACCGAGGACTCAGTCCCTTCGTCCAGACGATGGTGTCGCCTGCATGTCAGGGGCGGTTGACACCGCCCAGTCGTCGCGTGTCTGCCTGCAACCATCCCCGTGGGGACGGTACCCCGCCGAGCCGTCCGGTGAGAGCCCAATCGCTCGGCTCATACCGGTCAGCCTACGGTCACCTTGGCCGCCCTCGCCCGTCCACGCAGTCCCATTAGGCCATCGCGTCACGGACGAGAACCGCTGACCGGGTTTCACCGCATCGGCGCGTCGGGTGTGGTAGCGGCCGACGGCCGACGACCGCGGGCCGGCCTCACGAGACGTCACGCCTCGCGAG
The DNA here is from genome assembly GCF_000733325.1 of Frankia sp. Allo2. NCBI lineage: Bacteria > Bacillati > Actinomycetota > Actinomycetes > Frankiales > Frankiaceae > Frankia > Frankia sp. Allo2. The sequence goes on along the minus strand of NZ_JPHT01000004.1, from coordinate 100,900 downwards.
GCTCCGACCGCGGGCTCGGACCGCCGGCCCGGCACCTCAGCGAGCGGTGGCGAGCCGGGAGGACTTCCGGGTCTTGATGACCTCGTCGATCAGGCCGTACTCCTTGGCCTCGTCGGCACTGAAGATCTTGTCACGCTCGATGTCCTTGCGGATGTCCTCTTCCTTCTTGCCGGTGTGGACGGCGAGCATCCGCTCCAGCAGAGACCGCATCCGCAGGATCTCCCGCGCCTGGATCTCGATGTCGCTCGACTGGCCCTCGCCCTGCGCCGACGGCTGGTGGATGAGGATCCGGCTGTTCNCCAGCGCGAACCGCTTCCCCGGCGTGCCCGCCGCCAGCAGCACCGCCGNCGCCGACGCCGCCTGACCCATGCAGATCGTCGAGATGTCCGGCCGCACGAACTGCATCGTGTCGTAGATCGCCGTCAACGACGTGAACGACCCACCCGGCGAGTTGATGTAGATCGAGATGTCCCGGTCGGGATCCTCGGACTCCAGGAACAGCAGCTGCGCCATCACGTCGTTCGCCGACACATCATCGATCTGCACACCGAGAAAGACGATCCGCTCCTTGAGCAGCTTCGAATACGGATCCATGCCGTACTCGCCGCGGGAGGTCTTCTCGATGATGTTCGGCAGGACGTAGCGGCCCTGCGGCTGGGCGGCTGCCTGGCGGGCCTGCTCGTGCCGCATCTGCTGGTACAGCGTGTCGTGGAACATGGTGGCTGCCTCCGGGACGGATGACGACGGTTCGATCCGGTGAGCGGGGGCTCCGCTCAGCTCACCGGGCCTTCGCTGGGAACCTGGCGGGCCTGCTGGACGACGTGGTCGACGAAGCCGTAGTCCTTGGCCTCCTCGGCTGTGAACCACCGGTCCCGGTCGGAGTCGCGCTCGATCTGCTCGATCGGCTGACCGGTGTGGAAGGCGATGCGCTCCTGCATCATCNGCTTGGTGTACAGCATCTGCTCCGCCTGGATGGCGATGTCGGAGGCGGTGCCCCCGATACCACCGGACGGCTGGTGCATCATGATCCGCGCGTGCGGCAGGGAGTAGCGCTTGCCCGACGCACCGGCGCAGAGCAGGAACTGCCCCATCGACGCGGCGAGACCGAGCGAGACGGTCGCGACATCATTCTCGACGAACTGCATGGTGTCGTAGATCGCCATACCGGCGCTCACCGACCCACCCGGCGAGTTGATATAGAGGAAAATGTCGCGGGTCGGATCCTCCGCGTTGAGCAGCAGGAGTTGCGCGCAGATCGCGTTGGCGATCGAGTCCTCGACGACCGAGCCGAGGAAGACGATGCGGTTGGCCAACAGACGGTTGAACACCTGGTCGTCGAACGCGGGTCCACCCTGACCGGGTGCACGAAGGTCCGGACCCGGAACCGGCAGGCGCGGGGCTGCGATGTTACTCACGGTCAGCTCCTCGACTTCCTCACATGGGACGGCTGATTGACCGGCTCGACACTATCTGTGACACGCCCCAGTTCCCGCCCTTCCCGCCCGATGTTCGCGCTGGGCGTGAGGACGGGCCAGCCCGGCCAGCCCGGGGCCGGTGGGCGCTCATGGCCAGCCGGGTGCGGGCTGGTTCGGCGCGGCGCCGTCCGGTCACGGAAGGCGGCGATGATGAGACGAACAGCGGGGCCGGCCACGGTTCCAGGTGGGAACGGTGACCAACCCCCACGGTTCGCCTGTTATGACCCGATGGTTGCTTCGGGAGGAACGCGACCGCGCCAGCGGCGAGGCGCTGATCAGCCGTTGCCGTCGGTCTCCGCCTCGACCGGCTCGACCGGCTCGACCGTGGCGTCCCCGTCCCCGGGGGCGACGGCCTCCGCCGCGACGGTGACATCGCGGTCATGATCGGCGTCGGCATCGGTGTCCGGCTGCGAACGGGCTGGCAAAGCGAGCTCGACGGGGGTCCCCGCACCGTCGACGACCTTGGCGTTCTCCAGCAACAGGAAGAGCGCCTTGGTCCGCAGGACGTCGGCCATCAGGGCCGTGAGACCCTCGCCCTGCGCAAGCTGCTGAGCGTAGACGTCCGGCTGCACCCCGGAGCGCTGAGCGCGCAGGATGAGCTGCTCCATCAGCTCGCCCTGGTCGATCCCGATCGACTCGGCATCGATCACCGCGTCCAGGATGAACTGGGAGCGGATCGCCTTGCCGGCGGACTCGCGGACCTCCGCGTCGAACTCCTCCTCGGTCTGGCCGAGGGTCTCCAGGTAGGACGGGCGGTCCGTGCCGATGTACTCCAGCTCGCGGGAGAGGCGGTGCTCACGGGCCTCGATCTCGCCGGCGAGCAGCGAGCCGGGCACCGGCACCTCCACCCGCTCCAGGAGGCTTTCCAGCAACTTCTCCCGGGCCTGGCCGACCTGTTCGGTGCGGCGCGACTGCTCCAGGCGCGTCCGGATGTCCGCGCGCAGCTCGTCGAGGGTGTCGAACTCGCTGGCGGTGGTCGCGAAGTCGTCGTCCAGGGCCGGGAGCTCCTTCTCCTTGACCCCGCGGACCGTCGCCGTCACCTGGGCGGGCTGACCGGCTTGCTCACCGGAGAGCAGCTCCGTGGTGAAGGNGCGGGTCTCGCCGTCCGTGGCGCCGATGATCGCGTCGTCGAGACCCTCGACCAGGTTGCCGCTACCGACCTCGTAGGACAGCCCGGTCGCCTCGGCACCATCGATCGGCGTGCCGTCCGCCTCGGCGGACAGGTCGAGCGAGACGTAGTCACCCGCCTGCACGGCCCGCTCCACCGGCGTGAGCACCGCGAAACGATCACGCAGCGCGCCGAGCTGCTCCTCGACCTGCTCGTCGGTGACCTCGACGGCGTCAACGGTGATCTCAAGCTCCGAGAACTCCGGCAGAGTCACCTCGGGCCGGACATCCACCTCGGCGGTGAAGACGAGCTGGCCGCCGTCGGCGAACTCGGTGATGTCCACCTCGGGCCGGGACAGCACATCGACCTCCTCGGCCTGCACGGCCTCGGAGTAGAGCTGCGGCAGCGCCTCCTGGACGGCCTCGTCCAGGATGACACCCCGGCCTAGCCGCTGGTCCAGGATGCGCGGCGGGACCTTGCCCGGCCGGAAGCCCGAGACCCGGACCTGGCGGGCAAGCTTGCGATATGTGGCCTCGAGCGAGGGCTTGAGCTCGTCGAAGGGCACCTCGACAGTGAGCTTGACCCGGGTCGGGCTGAGGGTCTCCTTGGTGGCCTTCACGGCGCGGCGGTCTCCTGGTACGACGTTGGACAGGGGGTGACACGCCGAGGGTATCGGTCGGGGCGGGGAGACTCGAACTCCCGATCTCCTGCACCCAAAGCAGGCGCGCTAGCCACTACGCTACGCCCCGAGGCGTCGCCTGCTCATTCTACGGGGTAAGCTCGCATCGATCACCTCGCGGGTGTAGCTCAATGGCAGAGCCCCAGCCTTCCAAGCTGGCCATGCCGGTTCGATCCCGGTCACCCGCTCCACTCTGGGTCAACCGTGTCCGCGCGGAGGCGGACCTTGTCGTTCCGCCATGTCCACCGGGCGGGCCGAACCCCCCGAACCCCCCACGTACCGAACAGACCCGGCTNGTCCGCGCGGAGGCGGACCTTGTCGTTCCGCCATGTCCACCGGGCGGGCCGAACCCCCCGAACCCCCCACGTACCGAACAGACCCGGCTCCAGGCGTGGTTGGTCTCTTGCCGGTCAGAGGGAGCGGGCGATGAGCTCCTTCATGATTTCGTTGGTGCCGCCGTAGATCCTCTGGACGCGGGCGGCGGCGTACATGCGGGCGATGGGGTACTCGGTCATGTAGCCGTAGCCGCCGAAGATCTGTAGGCAGCGGTCGACGATCTCGCACTGCTTGTCGGTGGCCAGGTATTTGGCCATGGACGCGGTTGCTCCGTCGAGCCGGCCGGCCACATGCTCGGTGATGCAGTGGTCGATGAAGGTGCGCAGCGCCAGCGCTTCGGTACGGCACTCGGCGAGCACGAACCGGGTGTTCTGGAATTCCAGCAGGGGTTTGCCGAACGCCGTGCGCTCCTTGGCGTAGGCGATGGCCAAGTCGACGGCGTGTTCGGCGGCGGCCGCGGCATTCACCGCGATGGACAGCCGTTCCTGCGGCAGCTGCTGTACCAGCTGCACGAAGCCTTGGCCCTCGGCCGGACCGAGCAGGTTGACCGCAGGCACCCGCATGTCGGTGAAGGCCAGCTCGCGGGTGTCGGTGCCCATCGCGCCGATCTTCTGCAGCACCCGGCCGCGTTCGAACCCCGGCAGCCCCTGGGTTTCCGCCACGATCAGCGACAGCCCTCTGCCGCCGGGCGCGTTGCCGGTGCGGGCCACGATGATGAGCAGGTCACAGTGGGTACCGTTGGTGATGAACGTCTTTGCACCGTTGATCACGTAATGGTCACCCTCACGCCGGGCGGTGGTGCGCACGGCCTGCAGGTCGCTACCGGTGCCCGGTTCGGTCATCGCGATCGCGCCGACGAACTCACCGGACGCCAGTCTGGGCAGCCAGCGCTGCTTCTGCTCGTGGTTGCCGTAGGCGTTGATGTAGTGCGCGACGATCGGGCTGTGCACCAGGTAGGCCCAGCAGTCGTCGGCGATGTAGCCCTGCTCGCGCAACACCACGGCCTCGTGCGCGAACGTGCCGCCACCGCCGCCGTACTCAATGGGGCAGCTGATGCACAGCAGGCCGATCTCGCCGGCCTTGTTCCAGAACTCGCGGTCGACCGCGTGCTGCTCGGTCCACCGCCCGTGGTTGGGTTCGGATTCCTTGGCCAGGAAGGTGCGGGTGAGGTTTTGGAGCTGGTCGAGCTCCTCGGTCATCCACGATGATCGGTAGGTCATAGTCTGTCCTCAGTGGCCGGTAAAGTTGTCGGTGATCCGTTCGGCGATTTTCGTCGCGGTGGCAAGGGTTCCGGTGTCGGGGACGACCTCGGCGGCCAGCCTGGCGGCGAGCGCGTCGGCGAGCGCGTCGGCGGCGATGATCGGCTCGCCGGTGAGCAGCATCCGCATCGCCGTGGCCTTGCCGGCCGCGTGCACCAGCCGCTGGGTGCCGCCCGCGCCCGGGATCACCCCGAGGGTCACCTCGGGCAGCCCGCCCTTCGAGGCGGAGTAGGCGGTCTGGCCGATCTGCCTTGCAAAGGCCGCGGTCGACGCGGTGTTGACGATGACGGCTTCTCGGATACTCATGCTGTCCGACGGTACGGCAGGCTATACAAACGGTCAGCTGATCATCCTGCTCGCCGACCTCACCCTCAGCCAGGTCCGCGACCTACGTGCCGCCGGCATTTCCACCAAGCCCGATCCAGAGCACACCCAGGCGCTGGGCATCCTGATCCGCGAACTCGGCCCTCGCCCGCTGCAACCCATGGTCGAGCAGTTCTGGAACCGCCTCGCCCAGGACGCGCCCACCGCCGGACCACCGCCAGAGCTGGAGATCAAAATCAGACCAGTCCCGTGACCCTGACGCAGGGCTCCGGCGTGCCTGCGGTGACGTTCTCCCGTGCCGCGGCGGGTGCGGCCGAACCCAGCTGCGTGTTCCGCCCCGGTTCAGCCTGACCACCCGGTTCAGCCGCGCAGCGCGGAGCGGTCGGTGAAGCTTCGGCTGCAATTCGGAGGCAAGAGGTATTTTGCGGGGGCTTCCCGACAGCGGACCGGATGCGGATCAAATATTCAGAGGAGGCCGATGGTGAGGCGTCGTGGCTGGCTCCCGGTAGCCGCGTGTGTGGGGATCGGCCTCAACAGCATCCGGCTGCGCGGCCGGGTAGGTGCCATCGACGTCATCGAATCGGTGGACCATGGGCCCCCGGGGGGCGCGCCCGGCTCGGACGACCCTCACGCGCAGCGTCCGCCGTACGTCCTCCTCCTCGCTTCCGGAGTGCGTCTCGGCCCCGAGCATCGCCGCGCGGCCGACGCGTACGCGCGTCGGCACGGCTGCGAGGTCCTCGACCTGGTCCCGGCCGAGATGTCGGCGCACCGGATCCTCGACCTGGCGCGGATGGTCGACCCGTCCACCTACCGGTCAGCCCGGCTGGCCCGCGGTCGCGGTGCCTTCCAAGCGGTGCTCGTCGATGCAGAGGTGCTGGCCCGCACCGGCCTCACCACCGCGGACAGCACCGATCTCACCGACCTCACCGACCTCACCGAGGCCGAGCTCGTGGCCGTGCTCGAGACGTGCAAACGGCACGCCGCCGCGTCCACCGACCTCGCCGTGCTGCCCGGCCTGGTCGGTGCCGAGCCGGACGACGGGCGCACCCGGCTGTCCGTGCACCGCGCCGCCTATGCGTGGGAGCCCGCCAGACGGGTGCTGCCCGCGCTGCGGGACGCCGCCATCCTGCTCGGGGCTACCAGCAACCCGCTCGCGGCACTCGCGGCGGTGACGATGTCCTGGCTGCAGCCGGTCGCCGTGGGCGGTAGCCGACTATTGGTGACGCCCGGGACGCTGCGGCGCAGCATGCTGACGCGGCGACGCGGCGCCCTCCTCCAGCTGGTGGGGATGCCGAGCCGAACCCGTGATCTTCTCGGCGCACCGACCATCGGCCCGGACCCGGCGACGTGCCCGCGGGCTCCGCGACCGATCAGAACGGCGGGCAGGCTCACCCCCACGGAGATCGCCGAGAAGAGATCCCAGTACCGGCGGGAGCTCGCCGGCGGTCTTGACCGGTTCCTCGAGTCGCCTCGCACGACCTGCCCGTGGTGCGGCGGAAACGACCTCTCCGTACGCATGAATGGCCGCGACGTCTCCCAGGGGAAGCCCGGCCGGTTCCGCTACGACCGGTGCGGCGACTGCGGCCACGTCTTCCAGAATCCCCGACTCTCCTTCGAAGGTCTGGACTTCTACTACCGGGACTTCTACGACGGGCTCGGCGCCGCCATGATCGAGGAGGTCTTCGGATTCAGCCCGGGCCCTTATCTCCACCGGGCCAGCCTGTCGATACCGACGCCCCGTCGCTGGTTGGACGTGGGAGGCGGCCATGGACATTTCTGTAACGTGGCGAGAACGGTCTGGCCGACGACGTCGTTCGACGCACTCGACATCGGGGCGGGCATCGAGGAGGCGGAACGCCGACGCTGGGTGGATCGGGCCTACCGCGGATTATTTCCCGATATCGCCGCCGATCTGGCTGACCAGTACGACGTCATCAGCATGTTCCACTACCTCGAACACACCCGGGATCCGCTGGCCGAACTGGATGCCGCCGCACTCGCGCTGGCCCCGGGCCGCCATCTGCTGCTCGAGGTACCGAATCCGGAGAGCCCCGCGGCCCGTATGTACCGCCAACTGTGGCCGGGATGGCTGATTCCGCAACATCAGCACCTTATGCCGGCGGCCAATCTGGCGGCTGCCCTGAGCGAACGTGGCTTCGCGGTCCAGGAGATCCGGTTCGGTGACGTCCATCAGCGGGGGGACCCGGTGATGGCCCTGTACGGGCTGCTCCAGACTGTCGCGCCGTCACCGTCCTCAGCGTGGCGCACCGAGGAGGAGCCGGGCCGCCCGCGGAGGGTCCGGGCGCTGACCGCGGCCGCCATGGTCCCCGCATTCGTGGCAGGCCTGGCCCTGGACGCGATGAGCCGGCCTTATCTGACCGCCGGCAGCCGGTCGAACGCCTACCGCATCCTCGCCCGCCGGAGGTAAGCCGGAGCGCCACATTCCCGCCACCCGCGCGTGATGGCCATGAAACGTGAGTGCCGGACACCGCAGCGCCATGGTGTCCGGCACCGCGCCGGCCAAAGAACCCGGGCGGGCATTGCCGATCGGAATCCGTTCCGGACACCCTCGCCAACGCCGCTACACGTTTCTCCTAGCGGTTCGCCATATTTCAGTGGCGCTCCGTCCAGGTCCTCTCGTCAGCTCAGGCCCAGTCCCAGTTC